>NZ_VFTA01000003.1:0-297240 GCF_007003935.1 Mesorhizobium sp. WSM4310 | reverse complement strand
CCGCCGGCAGCCTTGCGGGATAACTGCTCAGGCTGGGCTGCCAGGTCGTCGAATTCCAGCATCATGGCAGAGCCTTTCATCGGCTCGGCATCATCATTGTCGGAGGCATGGAACAGCACGCCCGGACCTTCGAAGCGCGCATGCAGGATTTTTCCGCGCATGGTTTCTGTTCGCACCGGCATGCCGTTATCGCCCCAGCGCAGCAGGATCGTTCCCCGGCCAAGGCCGCACTGTTCGTAGAAAGCCAGTGCCGGCTCGCAGTTGGTGGTGAAGAACAGCGAAGGGGAGAGCCGCATCACATCTTCCCTGTGAAATCAGTGCGCGGCGGCGGTGGCGGCGGCAATGAGTGCGTCGCCGGTATATTGCCTGTCGCCGATGCCCCAGCCGCCGTCGGGCGCGTTGACGATGTTTATCCAGGTGTTTTCGGGCTTGTGCCCGGCCACGCAGAGTTCGGCGACGATGCCGGCGGCCGTGGTGATGAAGGCGTTGCGAGCCTCGATCGAGCCGAGGGCGATATTGGGCAATTTCAACTCCACCATCACGACAGGCCTGTTGGCGCCGCCGGCATAGATGTGGCGCGACGGCAGGATGTGGACCGTGCCACCGACGATGGCGGTGAAGAACGCATTGCCGGTGGCGCCGGAAGCTTCGATGAGGGCGGCGCTGAGGCGCGGCAGGATCTCGCGCTCTCCGGCCTCTGTCAGTACGCCTTCTGGCGCGGTCACGGTGATGGGCATTTGGTCTCTCCTTGTCCTTCGGCTGCACGGCCTTGCCGGAAGATCCTCTTCCGGCTTGCCATGTTTCGTATCAATTGTTACGTTATGCACAACGAGCAAGTCAACAGGTTTCGTATCGATCACTATGGATAATTTGGAAAAGGCCAGGGGTGGTCGTCCCCGCGCGTTCGACCCGGACCGGGCGCTGGATGCGGCGATGCATCTGTTTTGGGAGCATGGCTATGAGGCGACGTCGCTGGCCATGCTGCGCGAGGCGATGGGGCTGACGCCGCCGCAGATCTACAACGCCTTCACCGACAAGGAGACCTTGTTCCGCAAGGCGCTGACGCGCTACCACGAGACGGAGATCGGCTTTGCGCTGGACGCGCTCGGCGCACCGGTGTCGACTCGAGAGGCGATCCGGCTGCTGCTGCTGGGCGCGGCGGAGGCCTATTCCAGGCCCGGCAAGCCGGGCGGATGCCTTTTCGTCAGCGGTGCGCTGGCGGCCTCGCCGCAGGCGCAGGCGATTGCCGATGAACTCAAGTCCTATCGCAAGGCGAGCGAGGCGGCGATCGCGGAGCGCCTCGCCAAAGGCCAAGTGGCGGGCGACCTGCCGGAAGGCTTCTCCGTCGAGAGCTTCGCCAAATATATCGCCGGCGTCATGAACGGCATGTCGATCCAGGCGCGGGACGGCGCATCGGCCGAAGAGTTGCGCATTATGGCCCAAACCGCTCTTGCGGCCTTGCCGCCCGAAGAGCAAAAACGGGGAGCATGATTCAAGGACGGAACGCCATGCTGGATCTCTTCCCCGAAGCCGAGAAGCCGGTCGAAATCGTCCCGGCAAAGAAGCTTTCCGCCCGCGCTGCAGCGCTCTATGTCGCGCTGGCGGATCATTTCCAGACGCGACCGGTGGAGGAATTGCGCCTTGGCTTCGACGGCATTTCGGGCGATTTCCACGCGGGCGCAACGCGGCGCTCGGGCGGGCGCGAACCCTGGTATCCGCGCGGCACCGAAATGCGCAACGAGCGGCAGCTGTCGATCGTGGCGGCGGACGAACTGGCCATCGTCGCCGGGCGGATGGGCCTTCCGGAGATCAAGCCGGAATGGATCGGCGCCAATCTGGTGATCGAAGGCGTGCCGCAACTGTCGATGCTGCCGGCCGGTACGCTGCTGTTCTTCAAGGATGGCGTCACCCTCAAGGTCGACGCCCAGAACGGACCATGCCGCATTTCCGGGCGATCGATCGCCGAAAATGCTGGAATGGCCGACATCGAAGCCGGCGCACTGCTGTTTCCCAAAATGGCCAAACGGCTGCGTGGCGTGGTCGCCTGGGTCGAGAAGCCCGGAACGATCAGGGCCGGCGAAGAGATTTCGGCGCGGGTGCCGGAGCAGTGGATTTATCAGGCATAGCCGCGCATTGCATCGTGACCGAAGGGCTACGCCGCTGATGAGCGGCGTAGCAAAATGCCGAAGCCTCAGCCCTTGCGGTTCTTGTTGGCGCCTTGCGCCATGACGGAC
Source organism: Mesorhizobium sp. WSM4310 (assembly GCF_007003935.1). Lineage (NCBI taxonomy): Bacteria > Pseudomonadati > Pseudomonadota > Alphaproteobacteria > Hyphomicrobiales > Phyllobacteriaceae > Mesorhizobium > Mesorhizobium sp. WSM4310. The sequence goes on along the minus strand of NZ_VFTA01000003.1, from coordinate 295,006 downwards.
ACGTGGTCCCACTTGTCCCAGGTGGCGAGGCGGTTGGCGTATTCCTGACGGATCATCGGCAGGCCGCCGTCACCGAAGAACACCCGCAGCGGCGGCTCGGCGGCGTCGACGATGGCCAGCATTGCCGGACCTGTCGCCTCGGGATCGCCGGCGACCGAGTTGGCGCGGCGCTCGGCCATCTTGGCGCGGGCGGGCGCATAGGCCTCCATCGGCTTGGACACCTTGGCTGAGGCGCCGGACCAGTCGGTGGAGAAGCCGCCCGGCTCGACCAGCGTGACATGGATGCCGAATTCCGCCACCTCGATGCTGAGCGACTGGCTGAAGGCTTCCAGCGCCCATTTCGAGGCATGGTAGAGGCCGAGCGAGGCAAAGGCGTTGACGCCGCCGATCGACGAAATCTGGATGATGTGGCCGGACCGCTGGGCGCGCATGATCGGCACCACGGCCTGCGTGACCCAGAGGGCACCGAACACATTGGTTTCTATCTGGTCGCGGGCTTCCTGCTCACTGACTTCCTCGATGGCGCCGAAATGGCCGTAGCCGGCATTGTTGATGACGACGTCGAGCCGGCCAAATCGCTTGTGCGCCTCGGCGACGGCGGCATCGACGGCTTTCTTGTCGGTGACGTCGAGCTTGATCGCGGCGATGTGGTCGCCATATTTCTCGACCAGATCGGCGAGCGTGCCGGCGTCACGGGCGGTCGCGGCGACACGGTCGCCACGCGCCAATGCGGCCTCGGTCCAGATGCGGCCAAAACCCTTCGACGATCCGGTGATGAACCAAACCTTATTTGTCATGATGTGGAATCCTTGCCCTTACGGGCGCAATTTTGGGTGAAAGCGGAGGCTTCTCCGCTTTCGGGCATATACGGCCTATCGCGTGATTTTCCAGGGGCGAGGGGAAATCTTTTTGAACAAGACGTCCCTTGATCAGGGATAACTCACCTGAGACGACCAGGCCGGATCGTCGTGCTTTTGCCAGTAGAGCGCCATCAGCCGGCCGGTAACAGGCCCGACCTTGCCGTCGGCGATCGCCGCGCCATCGATGTCAGTCACCGGCATGATGCCGCCCGCGGTCGAGGTGATGAAGACCTCGTCGGCCGCCGTGAGTGCTGCAACGCTGACATCGGCGGCCGCGGCGGCAAGACCTTCTTCGGCGCAGAGATCGAAGACGGTGCGGCGGGTGATGCCAGGCAGCACGCCGATGGCCGGCGTCGACAGCTTGCCATCCTTGACGCAGAAGACGTTGAAGCCCGGGCCCTCGGCGACATTGCCGTTGAAGTCGAGAATGAGTGCGGTCTCGGCACCGTGGTCATAGGCGTCGTAGAGGCCGCGCACCAGATCGAGCCAATGGTAGTTCTTGATCGACGGATCGACCGATGCCGGCGGGATTCGCACCTTGTCGCTGATGGCGACGCGCAGGCCGCGCTGCAATTGTTCGGCATTGGCGACCGAACCGAACGGCACGGCGAAGGCCATGAAGCGGTTGATCGCCTGGCGCGGATCGCGGCTGAAGGTTGGCGAGGCGCCGCGGGTGCACAGCATTTCGACATAGGCGGCGCGATGGCCTGAAAGGGCGACGCAATTGTGCAGGATATCGGCCACGCCATCCCTGTCGAAGGGGATGGTCATGCGCAGCTTGTCGAGCCCGCCGAAGAAGCGGTCGAGATGCAGATCGAGGCGGAAGAAGCGGCCGTTCCAGACATGCACCGTGTCATAGGTGGCGTCGGAATGCAGGAACCCCCAATCCAGCACCGACACTTTGGCTTGCGACATCGGCAAGTACTGGCCGTCGAGGAAGGCGATGCCGTCGGGATAGGTGTGCGGGTCAACATGGCGGTTGCCGACCGTGGGCAGTGGTTTTGTAGCCTGTGTGGCGGTCGTCTGGTCCATCGGGGCCTCCTCGCGGGCAGGGCGGGTCATCAGCCTACCGGCCCGGGACAGGAGGCATAGAGCCAACCGCCCGGCACCGTTCGTCCTCCATGACGGTCCTAGCCGATACACCGGATTGGAATTGCCTTATGATCGGATGGCTTGGAATGGGAGGGGATATGGGCAGGCTTGGGACCATCATCGCAGCCATGATGATTTTCGCCGCCACGGGCGAGGCCAGCGCGCAGTGCGTGAAACAAGGCGACGAACTCTGCCAAAACGGCCAGACCTATCGCTGCGAGAAGACCGGCAGCGAGTTGACGCCGATCTTCCAGAACCTGCCTTGCACGGTGAATGCGCCGGCGCAGACACTGACCGGCACCTGGGTCGGCAGCGGCCACCAGAGCCCGGCGGGTGATGCCGGCGCCGACTGGTCGATCGCCATGACGATCAGGAATGACGGCGCGTCGATCGATTATCCGTCACTTGGCTGCGGCGGATCGCTGTCGCAGACGTCGAGGGACGAGACGTCGGCGGAATTCCATGAAAGCATCACCTATGGCCAGGACACGTGCATCGACGGTGGCGACATCACCGTCCGCTTCTTCAAGGGAAACCTGTCCTGGACCTGGGTCGGCCAGGCCGATGGCCAGCCTTACAATGCGATCGCCGTGCTGACGCGACAATAGCCGCTTCATTCCTCCTCGTCGTCGGCGTCGAGCAGGCGTGTCGCGCGCCAGCGGGTGAGCACGATGTTGGTCTTCTCGATGACGAAGAAGCGGGCGGAGTCGCGGTCATAACCCTCGGCCAGCAGCTTTTCATAGTCGGTGTGCATGTGGCGGATGTGGGCAATGGTTGCCAGCCACACGGCAATGCCTGGCGGCAAGGTCTTCATATGCACTGCGCCGGCATCCGCACGGATCTTCTCCATGTCGGCATAGGGCGCCAGCGGCAGAAGTGCGGTCAGCGCCTTGGCGATGGCGCGGCGGCGGCCGGTCGGTGCAGTCATCGCTCCCCGCGTCCCTCGATGATCGCTTCCGGTATGGCGTCGGTCGAGGCGAAGTAGGGTTTGATGTCGATGACCGGCGTGCCGTCGAGCACGTCGATGGCGTCGAGATCGATGCGCCCGGTGGCGATGTCCAATCCGACGGGCCTTACCACATGCAGGCCGACTGGGTTCGGCCGGGCTGGGGAACGCAGGCCGAATACGCCTTTTGCTTCAGTCGCATGGCGGGGTTTTTGCACAATCAGATTCCGCGGCGCGTGATGCAGCCAGGACAGGATGATGACATGGCTGGCGCGCTCCAGACCCTGCAAGCCAGGGCGATAGGGCGCGTCGATGGTCAGCACCGCCGGCTGTCCGGTCTCGCGCGCCGTGCGCATGTTTTTCGGGCAGCTCTCCCTTGTCGTCCAGAGCGAGGCGATGCGGCCGATGAAGACGACGCGGCCATCCGCCGGCATCGTTGCCGGATCCAAGCCCAGCCTCTGCTCGCCTTCGCGTGCCTCGAACATTTCGCGCGGCCCCGTCATTCTGCCCATCTCCGTGCTGCTGCTGTCATTGTCCCAGGACCGCTACACATTTTTGGGCGGCGCGCACCGGAAAATCACGCATGCGGCATTTTCTTGTCCGGAAGCGACATAGCGCTTGCAAGGTTTTGAAAACCGACATAAACATATGTTTATATCTTTTTCAAAGTGAATGCGCTGAAAAGAGAATACGCTGATGCATGTTTCGCTCGACACCATGGTGGATACGCTGAAGGCGGCGGCCGAATCCAGCCGCCTGCGCATATTGGCACTGTTGTCGCGTGGAGACCTCACCGTTTCCGATCTTACCGAAATTCTCGGCCAGTCGCAGCCGCGCGTTTCGCGGCATTTGAAGCTGCTGCTCGAGGCCGGGCTGATCGACCGCTACCAGGAAGGATCATGGGCCTTCTTCCGCCTGTCGGATGCCGATTCCGCGCGCGACTTCGTCATGGGGCTGGTTTCCAGCATTCGCGGCGCCGATCCGCAGGTCGAGCGCGATCTCGAACGCCTGGCCTCGGTCAAGCGCAAGCGGCAGGACCGGGCGGCCGAGTATTTCTCGGTGAACGCCGCAAGCTGGGACCATATCCGCTCGCTGCATGTGCCGGACCGTGCGGTCGAGGCGGCGATGCTGAAGCTGGTCGGCAAGCGGCCGTTCCAGTCGATGCTGGATCTCGGCACCGGTACCGGGCGGCTCCTTGAAATCTTCTCGCCGCTCTACCGGCGCGGTGTCGGCATCGACATGTCGCGCGAGATGCTGACCGTGGCGCGTGCCAATCTCGACAAGGCCGGCGTTTCGAACGCGCAGGTGCGGCAGGGCGACATCTTCTCGCCACCGGTCGAGCGCGACGCTTTCGATCTCGTCACCATCCACCAGGTGCTGCACTATCTCGACGATCCCGCCCGCGCCATCCACGAGGCGGCACGGCTTTTGCGGCCGTCGGGCCGGTTGGTCATCGTCGACTTCGCGCCGCACACGCTGGAATTCCTGCGCGAAGAGCACGCGCATATGCGGCTCGGCTTTTCCGACCGGCAGATCAGCGAGTGGTTTGCAGAGGCCGGCCTCGATCTCGAGGATGCCCAGGAATTCGAGCCGCGCGGCGGCAGCGAGCCCAGGCTCACCGTCAAGCTCTGGCTTGGCCGCGACCGGCGCCTGCTGATCGCCGACCCTGCCAATGACAGCCAGCAGACCAAAGTGAATTCGATAGGGGAAATCGCCTGATGAACCAGTTCCGCTTTTCCCGCCGCCCCGACATTGGCGACAAGGTCAAGGTTTCCTTCGAGTTCTTCCCGCCCAAGAATGACGAGATGGAGGCGCGGCTGTGGGACACGGTCACAAGGCTGGAACCGCTGAAGCCGAAATTCGTCTCGGTGACCTATGGCGCCGGCGGCTCGACGCGTGAGCGCACGGCGCGCACCGTCGGCCGCATCCTGAACGAGACCAGCCTGACGCCGGCCGCGCACATGACCTGCGTCGATGCCGCCCGTCATCAGGTCGACGCGGTGATCCAGGAATTCGCCGATATGGGCGTCAAGCGCTTCGTCGCCCTGCGCGGCGATCCGGCCGCGGGCGTGGGCACCGCCTACCGCCCGCATCCGGACGGCTACGCCAACGGCGCCGAACTGGTGGGCGCGCTGAAGGAAGCGGGCGATTTCGACATCTCGGTTTCGGCATATCCGGAAAAGCATCCGGAAAGCCCGGACTTCGCCACCGATATCGACATGCTGAAGCGCAAGGTCGACAATGGCGCGACGCGGGCGATCACCCAGTTCTTCTTCGACAATGATCTCTACGAGCGCTATGTCGAGCGCGCGCGTCGCGCCGGCATCTACATCCCGATCGTTCCGGGCATTTTGCCGGTGCATAATTTCACCCAGGTCGCCAATTTCTCGGCGCGCTGCGGCGCGCTGGTGCCGGCATGGCTGGCCGAGCGTTTCGACGGCCTGCAGAACGATCCGCAGACGCATGCGCTGGTGGCATCGGCCGTCGCCGCCGAACAGGTTCTCGACCTGGTCGAGCGTGGCGTGGGCGACTTCCACTTCTACACGATGAACCGCGCCGACCTCGTCTTCGCCATCTGCCACATGATCGGCATCCGCTCGCACGAGGCGGAGGTGGCGGGCTCGGCTGCTGCGTGAGGTTTAATGCATGTCGCCCAAAAGTGGCCCCGGCTTTGGGAGAACGACATGCATAAAAACAAAGACTTAAAGTGCGTCGCATGAATCCGTTCAGACGTGACGCGCTTCAGCCTAAACAGCAAAAGGCCGGGTAAAAACCCGGCCTTTCGAATTGTTTAGACTATCTGGTGCTGGTCTTCCCCGTCTTGGCGGGTTCAGGGAAGGACGCCCATAATGAGGGCGCCGATGAAAGCAAACGCAGCACAAATCATCAATGCGTTGATTGGCCTCGTAAGTCCCATGACATAGCCTCCTCTTAAAGAGCTATGCCTGAGAGTCTAGGTCCATTTGTGCCACAGGCAAGCGGAAAATGTGCTGCATTGCGACGTGATTGTGAAATTTGCGACTCTGGTTTTGCCGTTAGCCGTTGAAACTCTTCGGCAAAAACCCGCTTCATGCCTGTGAATAAATTATGGCGGGGGCGTGTCGATGCTGTGTCATGGCAGCGCTACCGCCGCGAAAGTCGGCTTTGATTTTCGCGCTTAACGCTGTCCAAGGACACGTCCGTCGATTGTGAGAAGACCGAGGCCGATCAGCACCACGCCGCCGATCTCGAACAGTTCCAGCCGCTCGCCCAGGAAAAGAAAACCGAGCAGCATGGCGCTGGCCGGCACGATCAACGTGACCAGCGAGGCGTTGGTGGCGCCGGCCGAGGCGACGAGGTTGAAATAGAGGATGTAGGCGAAGGCGGTGGAGAGCAGCGCCAGTGCCAGCACCGCCGCCCAGACTGGCGGCGAGGCCGAGAACAGGCCGGCGGGGCCGTGCGCCAGCAGAACGACCGGTATCATGATGATGGTCGAAGCGGTCAGCTGCCCGGTGGCGATGACCGGCGAGGGCACGCCCTTGAATCGCCGGGCGACCATCAGCGCGACGGCATAGGACAGCGACGCGCCGATCAGCGCGAACTTCGCCCAGACAGGGCCGCCAAGCCCGGCGAGCAGGCCGGGACCGATCATGACGGCGGTGCCGGCGACGCCGAGCCCAATGCCGGCGAGCTTGTTCCAGGAGAGCTTTTCGTCCGATGTCAGCGCGTTGGCGAGGATCAGCGTCCAGAACGGCGTCGTCGCGTTGAGCACCGAGGCGACGCCAGCGCCAAGCTCGGTCTGGCCGGCGAAGATCAGCGAGAAGGGGACGACATTGTTGGTGAAGGCCAGCAGAAAGAACAGGCCAGCATGCGGAAAGGCAAGGCGGAACGATGGGCCGCGCAGGCCGAGATAGATCTGCAGCGCGATTGCCGCTATGGCGACGCGAAACAGCACCAGCGCCAGCGGGTGAAGCTCCGCCACCGCGATGCGGGCGAAGAAGAACGAACCGCCCCAGATGGCACCAAGCAGCAGCAACTGCCCCCAGTCGGCGAGGGTCATCGGTCCGCGTGGTGCGGATGTGGCGGCAATTGCCATGTAGATCGTCCTCCCCCGACATGCCGGCTCGAATGTCAGCCGGCCAGGCACAGGCATATCGGGTCTGCCGGCAAGCGCCACCCGAAACCTGATCGCTGGCAGACGACGCTGCCAACACTACCGCCGCGGCGTCAGGTGCACGAGACACAGAATTGTTTTCATTGCAGCGCCGCGCGTCCTCGGATGCTGCAAGACTCATATTTGGCGCATGATCCTTTCCGAAAGTCGAAATCGACTTTCGGGGTCATGCGCTAGCCGCTAGCTTGGATTAATTGTGCGCAGCCGAGATCGAGGATTCGTCAATGCAGCGATTCGAGAATGCCCGCGAGGCGGCACTGGCGCTTCGTCCCGACGATCCGGTCTATTGCTTCCGCCCGCAGGTGCTGAAGGCCGATGCCAGGCAGTTCATGGGCATGTTCCCCGGCAAGACCGCCTATGCGGTCAAGACCAATGGCGAGCAGATCGTGCTGAAGACCTTGGTCGAGGCCGGCGTCACCGCCTTCGACGTCGCTTCGCCCGGCGAATTCGCTGCCGTGCGCGCCGTCTCTCCCGATGCCGAGATGCTCTACATGCACCCGGTCAAGGCGCAGTCCGACATCAAGCTGGCGCTGGAGAAGTACGTCATCCGTGTCATTTCGCTCGACCATGAGGACGAGATCACCAAGCTGACGCGGGTGGTGCGGGCGCTCGACATCGACCCTGGCTCGATCAGCGTGTTCGTGCGCATCCAGACGAAAGGGTCGGCGGCCTACGAATTGTCGAAGAAGTTCGGCGCCGGGCCGGCCTATGCCGTGGAGCTGGCAGAGCGGCTGAACCGCACCGGCTACAAGGTCGGTCTGTGTTTCCATGTCGGCAGCCAGATCGAGGATCCCGATACCTATGAGCGGGCGCTGGCCTCGGCCGACTGGGTGCGCAACCGGCTGACCTTCGACATTGCCGGGCTCGATGTCGGTGGCGGCTTTCCAGCCGAATATGGCCACGATCCCAACCGCAAGCAGATCGAGATGCCCTCGCTCGGCCAGATCATGTCGCGGCTCTCCGGCGACCTGAAGGAATATCAGTTCGACCAGATGCCGCTGGTGGCCGAGCCGGGCAGGGTGATCGTGGCGCGCTGCCTGTCGCTGATCGTGCGCGTGCTGCTGCGCAAGGGCAAGCGGCTCTACATCAACGACGGCATCTGGGCATCGCTGTCGGATTCATGGACCGGCAAGATCACGCTGCCGGCGCGCTTCATCCCCGATCCGGCGATCAGGACCCGCAATGGCGCTGAAAAAAACATCGTCCCGTTCAAGGTCTGCGGCGCGACCTGCGATTCCGTCGACATCCTGTCCAGGCCATTCTGGCTGCCGGAAACCGTCGATACCGGCGACTGGATCGAAATCGGCCATATCGGCGCCTATTCGCTGTCGCTGAGGACCCGCTTCAACGGCTTTTACCCCGACACATTCGTCGAGGTGACGACACCGTTCGACGAAGGCGACGCGCCGCAGGGCTTCGCCAGCCTGGAGACGATGGCGGATTAGGCCACGCCACCGCCGGCCTGGATGTTCTCGCCGGTCAGCCAGCGGGCGTCGTCGCTGGCCAGGAAGACCGCGACATCGGCAACGTCGCGCGGCGCGCCTATCCTGCCGAAGGGCGACATTCCGGCGGCCACGGCGCGATCGCGCTCTGGAAGCAGGTCCGTGTCGGTGAAGCCCGGCGACAGCGCATTCACCGTGATGCCGCGCGGCCCGAGCTCACGCGAGAGCACGCGGACGAACTGTTCGACGGCGCCCTTGGTGCCGAGATAGAGCGCCGTCTGCGTGAAGAACATCTTCGTGCCGCCGGAGGAGACGGCGATGATCCGGCCGCCATCGCGCACCCGGCGCGCTGCTTCCTGAAGCGTGAAGAAGGTGCCCTTGGCATTGGTGCCGAAGACCTGGTCGAAATCGGCTTCCGTCACCTCGGTCAGCGGCTTGATGACGGCGACGCCGACATTGGCGACGACGATGTCGATTGCGCCCAGCCTGCTCTCGGTCTCGTCAAACAGGCGGCGGACATCGGAAACGCTTGATATGTCGGCCTGGATGGCGAGCGCCTTTCCTCCCTTGCTGGCGATGCCGGCGACGACCTCATCGGCGGCTTTCCGGTTGCCGACATAGTTGACGGCGACGGCAGCGCCCTGGGCGGCGAGGCCTTCGGCGATGGCCCGGCCAATGCCACGCGAACTGCCGGTGACGATTGCGGTTTTGCCGTGCAGAGACTGGGACATGATCAATTTCCTTCAACCATTCCGGCCCGCGGCTTTGCCTGCGATGTGGCCGATGGCTGAGAGATAGTGGCATGCAATTGATCAGATAATGACCTATTATCTGATTGGCTTGTTAATCCAAGGGTACATAATGCGCGGATCCGAATTCACCGAGCTCAAGGCATTTTCCGCCATCGTCGAAGAGGGCAGTTTCGTCCGTGCCGCCGCAAGGCTGCGCGTGTCGCCGCCGGCGCTCAGCCAGTCTATCCGGCAGTTGGAGACGCGCATCGGCGTCAGGCTCCTCAACCGCACGACGCGCAGTGTCTCCGCGACCGCCGCAGGCGACGCGCTTTTTTTGCGCCTTGCCGTCGCCTTTGATGAACTGGAAAGCGCCATTGCCGATGTTCATGCGGCGCGCGATCGGCCGGCGGGTTCGCTACGCATCAATGTGCCGCGTGTCGCCGCGACGCGATTCATCGCGCCGATCCTCGGGGACTTTCAGCGCAGCTATCCCGATATCGCGCTGACCGTCATCGTCGATGACACGCTGGCAGACATTGTCGAAGGCCGGTTCGATGCAGGAATCCGGCTCGGCGAGCGGCTGGAGAAGGACATGGTGGCGGTGAAACTGAGCGAGGATTTGCAGATGGCCGCGGTGGCCGCTCCCGCCTATCTCGAGAACCGGGCCGTACCGCGTCATCCGCAGGAACTGCACCAGCATCAATGCATCAAATTCCAGTGGCCGGGCGGCGGCAACCTCTATCGATGGGAGTTCGCGCGCGGCAAACGGGTCCTGGAAATCGCCGTCGAAGGCAGCCTGACCGTCAACGATACCGAGCTGATGCTCAATGCCGTGCTGGATGGCGTGGGCATTGCCTACATGTTCGAATACCAGGTTCGGCCCTGGATCGAGCAAGGCAGGCTGGTCCGTTTTCTGGAAGCCTGGTCGCCCAGCTTTCCCGGCTTCTATCTATACCACCCAAGTTCACGGCACGTGCCGCCCGCCTTGCGGGCGTTCATCGATTTCGTGCGGGCGAGGAGAGCAGGCGCTAGCCGGTAGCGAGGACCTCAAGATTGGCGGCCCCTCACAGCTTCGCCAAAAGCTCCGATGTCGGCCAGCCGTCCACCGGCAGGCCAAGCCGCATCTGCTCCTTGCGGATCGCTTCGCGGGTGTTGGTGCCCAGAATGCCGTCGACCGTGCCGACGTCGTAGCCTCGGGCCTCGAGCTTGGTCTGCAGCGCCTTCATCTGCTCGTTGTTGAGGCCTTGTTCCGGGTTGCGCGGATCAAGCGGCGGCGCGCCGGCGAGCCGTGCGGCGAGATTGGCCGCGGTCAGCGCATAGGTGAAGGACTGGTTCCATTCGAGATAGACGTCGAAATTGTCATAGGTGAGGAAGGCCGGGCCCTTGCGGCCCATGGGCAGCGCCAGGCCTGCCTTGAGGCCCTTGTCGACAAGCGGCGAGCCGTCGGGATTGGTGATGCCCCACTGCGCCCACTGTGTCAGCGGCAATTTGTTGGTGCGCCCGGTCTGATCCCAGGGCATCTCGTCGGGCACCCGCACTTCCTGGATCCAGGGCTCGTCGCGCTTCCAGCCGCGCGACAGCACCTTGTTGGCCGTGGTCATGATCACATCGGGCACGCTGTTGCGCAGGTCGATCTTGCCGTCGCCGTCGCCGTCGACGCCCCGGCCCAGATAGTCCGAAGGCAGGATCTGCGTCTGGCCGATCTCGCCGGCCCATGCGCCCTTGACGTCGGCCGGCAGCACGCCGCGATCTATGAGCTGCAGAAGCGGCACCAGCTGCTGGCGAAACAGCTGCGGGCGCCGGCAATCATGCGAAAGCGTCACCAGGGCGCTCAGCGTATGGAAATCGCCCTGCACGGCGCCGAAATCCGTCTCCAGCGCCCAGAAGGCGGTGATGACAGGCGCCTGTACGCCAAACTGCTGGTCGGCGCGGGCGAAGACATCCGCGTATTTCTTCATGTTCGCCGCGCCTTGCTTCAGCCGGTAGGCCGAAATCATGCGGTTGGAGAACTCGATGAAGGTCTGGGTGAAGACGCCCTGGGCGCGGTCGCGCGCCAGCGCCCGCTCGTCAAAGGTGGCATCTTCCAGCGCATCGAGACCGACGGCGCCGACACCGGCCGCCTTGGCTTCCGCCGCCACGCCCTGTTTCCAGGTTTCGAAGTCGCCGCCGCATTCCTGCGCTATCGCCGGCAAGGCCGTGGCGCACAGGAATAGCGCCGCGAGGGCTTGGGAACGCAGTCGCATCAGCTTCCTTTCGAACGAAGAGGGCATTGTCGTGCTGGCTGAACGCCCAACGCCCTGAATTACCGGCGGTTGCACCCTACCGCTGGCTGTGTCGAAAAGCAGGCGGCAGGCCCGGTGTCAACGGGTCTTCTGCGGCAGCCCCTTGTTCCATGGGCTTCGCTGCCGTTGAACCGGTGTCAACGGGTGTTCTGCAGCGGCCACTTGTTCCATGAGTTTCGCTGCCGTTGAGCCCGGTTCAACGATAGTCCGTTGAACCAGACGTCAACGGGTGTTCTGCCGCAGCCACTTGTTCCAGGCGGCTTCCGAGCCGTTGAAGACGTTGATGTCTGATTTGCCGGTCATGCCGGGGACGATGCCGGTTCCGGTGTACTGCCAGAAGGTGAAGGGGTGGCTGCCGTATTTTTCGCGCGGGTGGCCGGCGACCGAGCGCAGCCAGTAGGGGTAGCCGCGGAAGGTCGACAACTGGTTGTCGTCGAAGAAGTCGACGGAGGTATAGATGATCGGCTTCTTGCCGTAGTGCCGTTCGACGATCTGGAGGAATGTGGTCATCTCCGCACGCACCGTGGCGGCGTCGGGACGCAGCCTGCAGGTCGGCGATTTCGGGTTCCATTCCATGTCGAGAACCGGCGGCATGGCGGAGCGGTCGACGGGAACGTTCTGGATGAACCAGCGCGCCTGCTGGGCGGCCGGGGTGCAGAAATAAAAGAAATGATAGGGCGCGCGCGGAACGCCGGCGGCTTTCGTGCGCGCCCAGTGCTCGTTGAAATACTCGTCGAAGCGGTCGCCGCCCTCGGTCGCCTTGATGAAGGCGAAGGAAATGCCGCTCGCCCTGGCTGTCGGCCAGTCGACCGAGGTCTGGTACTTGGAAACGTCGGTGCCGTGAACGGCATAGTTCCACGGCGCGCCGCTGTCCCATTCATGTGGCTTGGAATCCTCGAAGCGGGGAGCACGCACGGCGACCGTCGGGCTGCTGGACCCGGATGGCGACAGCGGCGACAGATCGTCCACGGTCGAGCAGGCGCCAAGCAGCGTCAGCATGAAAAGGGCCGCAAGACGGCGCATCACAACTTCCAAGCCGGAAACAGCCGGTCGCTGATGGGTCTGTGAACCGATGGCCGACGATTGGTCGAGCCCCCTCCGGGCGATCGCCCCACAGCATCGCCCAGTCTATCCCTTTTGTGCATGTCCCAAAACCGCAGCGCGCTTTTGGGCGACATGCATCCTGTGATCGCCGATCATGGTTGATAATCCGTTGACGGCGCTCGACAAGAGCCCTGATTTTGCGGGAGCAATGGCGGCAATTCGATGACATAAGGGTCGGGCGAAAGCCCGGGAGGAAGCAGATGCGGTTCGTCGTCAAGATCGTCAAATGGCTGCTTGGACTGATCGTTCTGGCGGTCGCCGGGCTGTTTGGCTGGCTCTACATCGCGCCGCCCGAACTGATCCGCGTCGGTTCCGGCTATTCGGCCAAGATCGTCTGCTCCAACGTCTTCATTGCCGGGCGCGATGCCAACGAAGTGCTTGCCGTCGACGTGCAGGCGCCAGGCCACCCGCTGTTGCGGCTGATGCGGGTCTCGGTCGACAAGAACCGGGGAACGGTTTCGGCGGGCCTGCTGGGCTTCCTCGGCAAGAGCGAGGCGGTTTCCCGCGATGGGCTGGGCTGCGCCTCGATCCCTGACGGCGATGTCGGCAAGGCGCGGCGCACGACGGTCCATGTCGAGCCTTCGGCAACGAGCCTGGATACGCTGTGGCCCGAAGGCGAGCGGGTCGAGGCATCGCAGGATCCGGTGATTGCCAAGCTGCTCGACGATGCGGCGCTGACCGGGGCAGGCATGCGCGCGGTGGTCGTGGTCAAGAACGGCCGCATCGTCGCTGAGCGCTATGGCGACGGCTTTTCGGCCAAGACGCCGCTGCTCGGCTGGTCGATGACCAAGACGGTGAACGCCGCGATCGTCGGCACGCTGGTCAAGGACGGCAAGATGGCCGTCGACAACAAGGGCCTGTTCGCGCCGTGGAAGGCGGACGGCCGCGCCGCTATCAGCCTTGCCGACATGATGGCAATGTCGAGCGGGCTGGAATTCAACGAGGACTATGGCGACGTCGCCGATGTCACGCGCATGCTCTATCTCGAGCCCGACATGGCGGGCTTTGCCGAATCAAAGCCGCTGGCGGGCGAGGTCGGCAAGGTGTTCACCTATTCGAGCGGCACGGCGGTGATGCTGTCGCGGCTCTGGCAGGACGCGATCGGCGACAAGGCCAAGGCGCTGACGTGGCCGCGCAGCGCATTGTTCGGGCCGCTCGGCATGCACAGCGCGGTGCTCGAAACCGACGAGCAGGGCACGTTCGTCGGCTCGTCCTATCTCTACGCCACGGCGCACGACTGGGCCCGCTTCGGCCAGTTCCTGCTGCAGGGCGGGGTGTGGAACGGCAACCAGGTGCTGCCGGCCGGCTTCGTCGACTGGATGCGCGAGCCGGCGCCTGCCTCGACAGTCTACGGCAAGGGCCAGTTGTGGATCGAGGCGCCGGGCGATGAGGAAAATCCCGGCGCCGGCGTCGCGGCCGGCCTGCCCAAGGACACCTACTGGATGGAAGGGCACGACGGCCAGACCGTCGCCATCATTCCCTCGGAGCAGCTGGTGATCGTGCGGCTGGGGCTGACGCCGGCCAAGCTCGGCTATCGTCCGCAGACGATGGTGGGCGCGCTGGTGAAGGCCCTGCATTAGGACCTTTTACCCTTGATGGGGAGGTCGGCGCGCAGCGCCGGGGTGGGCTGCCTAGCGCTCCACCCCCACCCGCGCCTTCGGCGCGACCTCCTCCATCGAGGGGGAGGTGAGGTTGTGCGGTCCAATCACGCCCAGCCAGGCATAACCGCGATAAAGCGTGCGGAAACGGAAGGTTGCGCCGGCTTGCCGAGATTCCGATTCCAGGACTTCGCGCAGGGATTCACGCGGCGTGACGTGGAATTTTTTCAACCACCCGCGCAGCAAGGTCCGGAACCAAGCCGGCAAGCCTTCCTGCTGGCCGAAATCGACGACATGCAGGGAGCCGCCGGGGGATAGTGCCGCAAGAGCCGCCGACACCGTCTTCTCCCAACCAGGAATCATCGACAGCGAATAGGAGACGAAGACACGGTCGAAGCGCTCGATGCCGTAAAGTGCGGCGGTGTCGAAATCGGTGGCGTCGCCTCGTGCCAGCGTGACGCGGCCTGACAGGCCTTCGCGGTCGATCGCCTTGCCGGCCGTCTCCAGCATCTCGGCCGAAATATCGAGGCCGAAGAAGCGGGCATCGGGGTAGCGGCGGGCGGCGAGGATGATGTTGCGGCCGGTGCCGCAGCCGAGTTCCAGCACGGTGCCGCCTTGCGGCACCTCAAGCCCATCGATCAGCCGGTCGCGGCCGAGCAGGTAGTATTTGCGGGTCAGGTCGTAGATGTGGCGCTGCCAGCGGTAGACGCCATCCATCAGTTCGGCATGATTGGCCTTGAATTCGGGGCTGGCCGGCAGCTCGGTCGTGCTCATGCGGCGCGCTTCACATAGAGGTGGAAGCCGCCATAGATGGCGGAGCGGTCGCGGGCCGAGAATTCGCGCGAGGCCTCGTCCTGATAGTCCCACTGGTCCAGCAGCGAGGTTGAGACGCGGCCCGGCAGCAGGCTGGGCTCGGCGGCGGTGCGGAAGATGACGCGGGCGCCAGCGGAGGCGGTGCGGCTGATTTCCGACCACAGCGCGTTGAGCTGGTCATCGGTCATCCAGTCCTGCGCATCGAGCAGGATGAAGCGATCGACGGCACCCGCATCCTTGCCGGCCAGGAACTCGATCAGATTGGCATGGTGGATGGCGACGCGGTCGACATTGCCGCGGATGGTCTCGTAATTCTGCTTTTCCAGATAGGCCGGCAGGGCGGCCTCGCCGGGCTCGGGATAGCGGCGGGCAAAGGCCTGCCAGGCGAAGTAGTTGTTTTCCAGGGGAAAATCGCAGGCGAGCTTCTCCAGCCGAGCCTTGAGCACGCTGGCCATGGTACCGTCGCCTGATGTGATCAGGGAATCATATTGCGCCGGCGGAATGCCGAGGCCGAATAGCGAAGCCTTGCGCGAGGTCGCCCATTTCAAAAGCTTCCTGTCGAAGACGGGCGCCAGTTCCTCGTTGAAGAAGCGGCGCTGCTCGCCGAGGTTCCTGGCTTCCATCATGCGGGCCGGGTTGACGCCGAAGAACTTTGCCGTGCGATGGCCCATGGCGATGAACAGGCCGAGCAGGCCGGTCTGGTAGAAATTGCGGTCGAAAACACCGATGCGACGGCGACCACGCCAGTTGCGGCGTTCCCAATAGTGGCGGCTGACCGGATCGAGATGCGGCGCGATGAAACGGTCATAGGCTTGCGAATTGTGGCTGGTGTCGGCGGCGCCGAAGAAGCGGAACAGGTCGCCCTGCGAGGGCAGGCGGCGCACCGCCTCCAGCTTCATGCGGTTCAGCGCGATGTGGGCGGCATTGAGGTCGACGGCGTCGATCCGTGCCGGCGATCGGGTGAGGTAGGCCAGGATGTTGCAGCCGCCGGAAGCGATTGTGACGATGCGATGGCCCTGGCCAAGCTGCATGGCCTCCATGTCGACATCGGGGTCTTCCCAGATCTGCGGATAGACGAGGCCGGAAAACAGGAAGGCGAACAGCCGCTCGGAGATGCCGGCTTTCGAAAGCGCGCGGTTCTGGTAGACGGCTTTTCCAACTTCCTTGCCGCGGCGAAAAACCAGATCCGAGGATACGTCCGTCATGACAAAGTGATTCCCCATTTGCTTTGCCGCAAGCGGGTAACCCAGGGTCATGACAGGCCGGTGACAGCCGGAGGCATCGATAATTCTACTGCGGCGGCCATCTGACGCGGCCTTCCGCGCCTCGGGTGCTCGCGGACTCCGACGTCCGCTCCGCTCCGGTTCTCGAAAGCCACGTCACCTGACTCGCCGCAGCGAATTCTCGAAGCTCCCTCAGGCGGGTCCAAACCCGCCCGGCGTCGGCGTGATCAAAATAACGGCATCACCGGCCTCGAGCACGGTCTGGTCGCAGGCCTTCAGCATGTCGATCGTGCCGTCCTTGCGGCGGATCTTGGTCGAGCCGACCTCGCCGTCGCCGCCACCGTCCAGCCCCTGAGGCGGGCGGTTGCGGTGCGAGGACAGGATCGCGCATTCCATCTTCTCGAGGAAGCGGATGCTGCGTTTGGTGCCGTCGCCGGCGCTCCACTTGCCCTCGCCGCCCGATCCCTTACGGATGTGGAAATCCTCCAGCACCACGGGAAAGCGCAGTTCCAGCACTTCGGGATCGGTGAGGCGCGAATTGGTCATGTGGGTGTGCACGCCGGAAGTGCCGGCAAAGCCGCGGCCGGAGTTCATATGGCCGGCCGGCGAGCCGGAGCAGATCGTCTCGTAGTACTGGTACTTCTTGTTGCCGAAGGTAAGGTTGTTCATCGTCCCCTGCGCATTGGCCATGGTGCCCATGGCGCCGAACAGCGCGTTGGTGACATGCTGCGAGGTCTCGACATTGCCGGCGACGACGGCGGCGGGGTAGGCGGGCTTCAGCATGCAGCCGTCGGGAATGACGATGTTGATGGGCCGCAGACATCCGGCATTCATCGGGATCATGTCCTCGACCATGACACGGAAGGCATAGAGGACCGCGGCGCGGGCCACCGGCTCCGGCGCGTTGAAATTGTTCTTCATGACGGGCGATGTGCCGGTGAAGTCGACCGTCGCTTCGCGCGTTTGCCGGTCGACCGATATCTTCACCTTGATCACCTGGCCGGTGTCGGTGGGATATTCATAGGCCGATGTATCGGGCAGCCGCTCGATCACCCGCCGCACGCTCTCGGCCGCATTGTCCTGGACGTGGCCCATATAGGCCTCGACGACATCGAGGCCGAAATGCGCGGCCATCTTGCGCAGTTCGGCGACGCCTTTCTCATTGGCGGCGATCTGCGCCTTGAGGTCGGCAATGTTCTGGTGCGGGTTGCGGGCCGGGTAACGATGGTCGGTGAGCAGCGCATGCAGCTCTTTTTCGCGGAATTTGCCGCGGTCGACGATGCGGAAATTGTCGAACAGCACGCCTTCCTCGTCGACCGTGGTGGCGAGCGGCGTCATCGAGCCGGGGGCGGTGCCGCCTATATCGGCGTGGTGGCCGCGCGAGGCCGCCCAGAACAGGATCTCTTTCTGGGCGTCGTCGAACACCGGCGTCACCACGGTAATGTCGGGCAGATGTGTGCCGCCATTGTACGGTGCGTTCAAGGCAAAGACGTCGCCTGGGTGGACGTCGCCGGAGTTCAGCCGGATGATGGTTTCGACCGAGCGGTCCATCGAGCCCAGATGCACCGGCATGTGCGGCGCGTTGGCGACCAGCGCCCCTGTATGGTCGAAGACGGCGCAGGAGAAATCCAGCCTTTCCTTGATGTTGACGGAATAGGCGGTGTTCTGCAGCGTGACACCCATCTGCTCCGCGATCGACATGAACAGGTTGTTGAAGACTTCGAGCATCACCGGATCGGCGTCGGTGCCGAGGGCGGCGGCGCGCGCCTTCTTTGCCGTGCGGCGGATCACGACATGGTTGAGGTTGGTGATTTCGGCCCGCCAGCCCGGTTCGACGACAATGGTCTGGTTCGGTTCGATGATAAGAGCGGGGCCGGCGACCAGATTGGATGGGCGCAGGTTCTCGCGACGATGGATGCCGGCTTCATGCCACCGGCCTTCGGTGTAGATGCGCCGCGTTCCGGAAGCGCCGGCTTCAATCCGTGCGGGCCCGGCGGGCGCATAGGCCTCGGCGCTGCTCTCGCCGATTTCGCTGCCCTCGACGCCAACCGTCTCGACGATCATCGGCTTGTCGTCATAGACGAAACCGAATTGCGCCTTGTGGGCGATTTCGAAGTCGCGCCTTGCCTGGAAAATCGAGTCGCTTTCGAAATTCACCGGCAGCGTCGTGTCGGTGCCGTCATAGCGGATGTGGAGCACGGGCTTGGCGGCCACCGCGTCCTCGGCGATGCCTTGCACGGCCAATTCGGCGATCACCGTCTTTTTCAAGGTGGCGATGAGGCTGGCGATCTCGGTTCGGGACTCCTCGGCAAGCGGTTTGAGCAATGCCTGCTGGCGCGAGGCAAAGACCGACGCCAGGCCGATCCCATAGGCCGAAAGCAGGCCGGAGAAGGGGTGGATCAGCACCGCTTCCATGCCGAGCGCATCGGCGACCAGGCATGCGTGCTGGCCGCCGGCGCCGCCGAAGCAGTTCAAGAGATATTCGGTGACGTCGTAGCCGCGCTGGACGGAAATCTTCTTGATGGCGTTGGCCATGTTCTCGACGGCGATGGTGACGAAGCCCTCGGCAACCGCTTCCGGCGAGCGGCGGTCACCGATCTGGTCGGCCAGGGCCGCGAATTTTGCGCGCACGGTCTCGACGTCGAGCGGCTGGTCCTGGCCGGGGCCGAAGATCGCAGGGAAAAAGTCCGGCTGCAATTTGCCGAGCATGACATTGGCGTCGGTGACGGCGAGCGGACCGCCGCGCCGGTAGGCGGCGGGTCCGGGATTGGCGCCCGCTGAATCGGGCCCGGCGCGAAAACGGCCAGCCTCGTAATGCAGGACCGACCCGCCGCCGGCGGCGACGGTGTGGATACGCATCATCGGCGCGCGGACACGCACGCCGGCGACTTCGGTATCGAAAGCGCGCTCGTACTCGCCATCGTAATGGGCAACGTCAGTGGAGGTGCCGCCCATGTCGAAGCCGATGACTTTTTCGAAGCCGGCGAGCTTGGCCGTCTCGACCATGCCGACGACGCCGCCGGCCGGACCCGACAGCAGTGCGTCCTTGCCCTGGAACATGTCGGCGGCGGTGAGGCCGCCCGACGACATCATGAACATCAGGCGAGGGGACTGGTCGCCATCTCTCGCCGCGCCCAGTTCTCCCGCCACCCTTTGCACATAGCGTGACAGAATGGGCGAGAGATAGGCGTCGACCACGGTGGTGTCGCCGCGGCCGACCAGCTTGATCAGCGGCGAGACCTCATGGCTGACCGAGACTTGGGCGAAGCCGATCTTGCGGCAGACCTTTGCCACCGCCTTCTCGTGATCGGGGTATTTCCAGGCATGCATGAAGACGATGGCGACGGCATCGATGCCGTCGGCCTTCGCCTGCTCGATCGCGGGCCGGCAAGCGGCGATGTCGAGCAGTTGTTCGACGCGGCCATCGGCGAGCACGCGCTCGTCGATCTCGATGACGCGCTCATAGAGCTGCTCGGGAAGGATGATCTCCTTGGCAAAGATGTCGGGCCGCGCCTGGTAGGCGATCCTCAGCGCATCGCGAAAGCCCTTGGTGATGAGCAGGAGCACGCGGTCGCCCTTGCGCTCCAGGAGCGCGTTGGTGGCGACCGTGGTGCCCATCTTGATGTCGCCGATAAGCCCGGACGGGATCGCGGCGCCCGGGTCAACGCCGAGCAGGTCGCGGATGCCCTGGATGGCCGCATCGGCATAGGCTTCGGGATTCTCCGACAGAAGCTTGCGCGGATGCAGCCCCGCTTGCGGATCGCGGCCGATGACATCCGTGAAGGTGCCGCCCCGGTCGATCCAGAAATCCCATTTCGCGGTCATGGCGGCTGTCTCCGGCATTTTTCGT
Organism: Mesorhizobium sp. WSM4310; assembly: GCF_007003935.1. Taxonomy (NCBI): domain Bacteria; kingdom Pseudomonadati; phylum Pseudomonadota; class Alphaproteobacteria; order Hyphomicrobiales; family Phyllobacteriaceae; genus Mesorhizobium; species Mesorhizobium sp. WSM4310. Next base: position 274,912 of record NZ_VFTA01000003.1, on the reverse strand, counting down.
TGTCAGCTTTCGTTGTTAATGCGCCAATGCATCGGCGGCAACGCATCCCGTTGATGTTACACGCGGAAACGCAACGTTACGAAACTCATGACCGTGTCGCGCATTTCCTCTGCGACCGTTCACCGCAACGTGAGCGTGTGTTGAAGGAGAGATATTATGAAAAAGCTCATTCTGGCTTCCGTGTCCGCCCTTGCCCTGCTGGGCGTCGCGGCCTGCAGCGACAGCGGCAAGGGCACTGACACCACCACCACGCAGAGCACCAATCCGCCTGCTGCTGAGCAGCCGATGAAGCCCGCGGCTCCGGCCGACAATTCGACCAAGCCCGCCGAGCCGACTCCGGCAACGCCTGCTCCTGCGCCTGCGCAGTAGCTTGTAGTGAGTAAGCAGTAAGCGTGTCTTGGGAGAAAGGCCGGCATGATGCCGGCCTTTTTCGCGGGCCGATCCATCGATCTGTCGGGGCGGCTGTCGTTCACAACCCCGTTATTGGCTTGATAGCATGGACCGGTTCGCTCTAAGAAGCGGCCATGTCGATTTGGGACCGCCTCGGCGACTTCATCACGCGGGTATCGTCTTCAGCCTCGTCGGGCGTTGCCGATGTGGTGGAGGCCGTGCGCACGGTTTTTTCCGGCGATGCGGACCTGCGCCGCCGCGTAGCCTTTTCCGTGGCGATGATCGCGCTCTCGGCCAAGATGGCCAAGGCAGACGGCATCGTCACCCAGGACGAGGTTCGCGCCTTCCAGGAAATATTCGAAGTGCCGCCCAAGGAGACGCGCAACGTCGCGCGGCTGTTCGATCTCGCCCAGCGGGACGTGGCTGGTTTCGAAACCTATGCCGAGCGCATGGCGCAATTGTGCGGTTCGGGACATTCCAATTGCGTGATGCTGGAAGACATACTCGACGGCCTGTTCCACATCGCCAAGGCCGATGGGCTGGTGCATGAACGCGAAGGCATCTTCCTGCACCGTATCGCCGAGATCTTCCGCATCGAAGAGGCGCATTACGAGTCGATCCTCGCCCGGCACGTCAATCTTGGCGCCGGCGATCCCTATGTCGTGCTCGGCATCGAGCGCGGCCGGCCGTTCGAGGAGGTCAGGAAGCGCTACCGCAAGCTGGTCTCAGACAACCATCCCGACCGGCTGATCGCGCGTGGCCTGCCGCAGGAATTCATCAAGATCGCCACCACCAGGGTCGCGGCTATCAACGCCGCCTATGAAATGATTGAGCGGGGCCTGCGGCACGCATGAGTGGCTTCCTGCCCGACGAGCCGAGCGCCGAGGTCAGGGTATCGCCAAATTTTGGGCCAAGGCGTGATGCGCTGAAACCCGACATGATCGTGCTGCACTACACCGGCATGGCGACCGGCGCCGGGGCGGAAGCCTGGCTATGCGATCCGGCGAGCGAGGTTTCATCGCACTATCTCGTGCATGAGAACGGCCACATCGTGCAGATGGTCCGGGAAAGCGACCGCGCCTGGCACGCCGGCAAGAGTTCCTGGTTCGGACGCACCGATATCAATTCCTGCTCGGTGGGCATCGAGATCGTCAATCCTGGCCATTCGTTGGGCTATGCCGGGTTTCCCCGGCGCCAGATCGAGGCGGTGATCGGCCTGTGCAAGGGAATTACCGCGCGGCATGCGATCCCCGCCATGCGGGTGCTGGCGCATTCCGACGTGGCACCGGGCCGTAAGATCGATCCGGGCGAGAAGTTCCCATGGGCCGCCCTGTTCATGGCCGGTGTCGGCCACCTCGTGCCGGCCGCACCCATCAGGCGCGGGACCGCGCTGAAACCCGGCGACAGCGGTACCGATGTCGAGGCGTTGCAGTCCATGCTGACGCTCTATGGCTATGGCGTCGAGATATCGGGTGTTTTCGACCATCAGACGCGGATTGTCGTCGAGGCGTTCCAGCGGCATTTTCGGCCCCGTCTGGTCGACGGGCTGGCTGATGGCTCGACCATGCGCACGCTGCAGAAGTTGCTTGCCTCGGTGAGCGGATAACGCGGGGCAAGGCGCCGCCCAAGTAATCTTTTCCCCTGTCAGGTTACAAACTGTCACTCAAAGTGACTTGCCCCGCCTTCATTGGCGCCAATTCGGGCCTCAAAGGGCAATTCGTACAGTTTGTCGGATCTCCAGCCCCCGGATGTTCCGCTATTAATCAAGCAGCGCCACGTGAATATCTTCGCGTGGTCCAGACAGAACAGGATCACATGCAGAAATTGACCGTTGTAACGGCAGCTCTTGCTGCCGGCGTAGTGACTTTTGCCTTCAGCGCGGCTGATGCCGCGACATGGAGCCCCCGGGCAGATCAGGGGCTCGTCGCGGTGACCAAGGGCAAGGCCACTTCAGCCAAAAGCAGCAGCAGCCTGAAGGCAACGGCGAAGCAGGCTTCCGCCAAGGTGGAAAAAGCCAGCTCGACCAAGGCGAAGAAATCCTCCGCCAAAAGACGGACGACGCGTGGCCGCAAGACCGTCGACATGACGACAACGGCATCGATCGGTCTCAGGAACGTCGCTGCGTCGACGGCAGCGGTGGCCAGCAGCGGCCAGTATTCCGCGATCGTTGCCCGCTATGCGGCAAGCTACGGCGTTCCGGTGTCGCTGGCCAACGCCGTCATCACGATCGAGAGCAACTACCGGCCGAACATGGTCGGCAGCGCCGGCGAGATCGGCCTGATGCAGATCAAGCCGGCGACGGCGCGGATGATGGGCTACAACGGTTCGGCCAAGGGCCTGTTCGATCCCGACACCAACATCAAATACGGCATGAAGTATCTCGCTCTGGCGCAGAACCTTGGCGGTGGCACGACCTGTGGCACGATCCTGAAATACAATGCCGGCCATGCCGCGACGCGGATGAACCCGATCTCGGCCGCCTATTGCAGCAAGGTCAAGGTTCAGATGGCCGCGCTTTGATAGCAAGTTGCGAGAGCCGGCGGACAAGCCGGCTTTTTCATTTGCGTTTTCCCGGCTTAACCCCTTTATACGCCTTGCCAGCTGGCTGGGCGGCCGCACTCGCAAACGCCGAAAGGCCGCGAGTGAGGAAAGTCCGGGCTCCATGGAGACACGGTGCCGGTTAATGGCCGGCGGGGGCGACCCCAGGGAAAGTGCCACAGAAAGCAAACCGCCACGACTTTGTCGGGGTAAGGGTGAAAGGGTGGGGTAAGAGCCCACCGCGCGACTGGCAACAGGAGCGGCACGGTAAACCCCACCGGGAGCAAAACCGAATAGGGGCGGTGCGAGGGGACACCCTCGAGGGCTGTTTCCGGCTCACCGTCCGGGTAGGTTGCGTGAGGCGCATGGCAACATGCGCCCAAGATGAATGGTCGCCACGTTCTCGTCCCGCAAGGGGCGAGGGCCATACAGAACCCGGCTTACAGGCCAGCTGGCAGTTTCGTCCTCGAAGAGAAGTCCTTTGAGATCAGCAGGTTGTGCCCTCGGGCGCGCCTGTCGATTCAAGTCTTTTCGGCTATTCGCCTACAAGAACCCAGCTCGGCCTCACTTGAAGCTGGTGCGATTAAATCCTACTGTGGTCCGAGAACGATATCGGGAGCCCTATCATGGGACAGGTCGACAAGCGCAGCATCACGCTCTCGCCGGAACTGGCGCAAGCGGTGGACGACGTGGTCGCCGCCGGCGAATATGCCTCGGCGAGCGAGGTCATCCGCGATGCGCTGCGGCAGTGGAAGGACCGTCGCGATCTCTTCGGCTATACGATCGAGGAACTGCGCAAGTTGGTGCAGGAAGGGATCGACAGCGGGCCGGGACGATTTGCATCGATGGATGAAATCAAGGCCGAGGCACGGAGACGCTTGCGATCTGACGACGCGGCATGAATTTTCTGCCCATCGTCCAGAACGCACGGAAGACGATCTGATCGCGATCTGGCTTCATGTTGCGCGCGACAACGAGGCCGCAGCCGATCGGCTGCTCGACCGCTTCGAGGCGCGGTGGCAGCAACTGGCTTCCTTTCCCTCCTCAGGCGCGCCACGTGACGACATTGGGCCTGGCATCCGTCATCTGGTCGTCGGCGAGTATCTCACTCTGTATCGCGTCGGCGACGACGCGATCGAAATTCTTCGCGTGCTGCACGGCCATCGCAACATCGAGGCCGACGACCTCGGTTCGTGATCGGCCTGTCAGGCGCTGATCCTGTCCAGCGACGTCTCGATGGCCTTCCAGAGTTCTTCCACCGGTTCGCAGCCGACTGACAGACGTACAAAGCCGGGCGGTACCGCATCGCCTCGCTTCGAGCGCCGCTCGGCCGAAGTGTGGACGCCGCCGAAGGAGGTCGCGGCCTCTATCAATGGGCAATTGTTGATGAAATCCTCGGCCTTGTTCTCGGACGCGAGCTCGAACGAGATGAGGAAGCCGAAGCGCTCCATCTGGGCGCGGGCGAGGTTGTGCGACGGGTCGCCGTTCAGGCCGGGAAAACGCAGGCCACGCACCGCGCGATGTTCTCTCAGCCGCTGCGCGATCGTTTCGGCGGACGAGCACATGCGGTCGAAGCGCACTTCCAGTGTTTCGAGGCCGCGATGCACCAGCCATGCCTCGAACGGCCCGGGAATGCCGCCGGCCATTGCGCGCCAGTCCGTCACCTTGGTGATGATGTCGGCGTCGCGGCTGGCGACGTGGCCGAACAGCACGTCCGAATGGCCGTTGACCGCCTTGGTGTCGGCGGAGACGACGACATCGGCGCCGAAGTCGAGCGGACGCTGGCCGAATGGCGTCATTGTCGTGTTGTCGATGACAAGGATCCCGCCTTGTTCGTGGACAGCCTTGGCAATCGCCGAGATATCGCAGATGTCCAGCCGCGGATTGGACGGGGTTTCCACGAAGACCAGCGAATAGCCTTTGAAGCCGCCGTCAAGGAAGGTCGGCGTCGGCCTGGTATCGCAGGTGATGCCGAGCGGCTTCAGGAAGCGTTCGGCCATCGCGCGCGTCGCATGATAGCCGTCCGCCGGCAGGAGCACGCGATCGCCTGATTTCAGGAGCGCGAAAAACACCGACGAAATCGCGCCCATTCCAGAGGGAAAACTCACGCATTGCGCATCTTCCAAATGGCCGAGCACATGTTCCACGGCGCGCCAGGTTGGATTGTCGTAGCGGCCATATTGATCGACCCCGGTCTCTACACCCGGCGTGTGAAAGATCGACGCCATGGTCAGCGGCAAGGGGATCGGATCGCCACTGGCGAAATCGCGGCTGCGCAAATGCGAAAGTTCGGCGGCGCGTGACTTTGCCGTCTCGGACATGAGTTCGATCCTTGTTTTTGGGCGGAAGACGTCGCTCGACGCTATGCGCGCGGGTGATCGGCGGCAAGCCAGGTCTTTTGGGCCAGCGGGCTCTAAACGCTTCGTTAGGCTTAATGGATCATAAAGACGGGACGTGCCGTAACGGCTGCTCGGATTGGTCGCGATGCCCGTGTTTATGAAGCCTATTCCCGTTGACGCCCATAGTGCCCCATGATATCCCATCGAGACATCACAGCCTTCGTTCCGCGTCAGGGTAAAGCGTACGCCAGTCGGGCAGCCGCGGCGGCTGCGCGTTTGCCGGTTTTTGCCCGTGCGGGCGAGGCTGATACGGGGCAGGGAACGCGCAGCGGCGGCGCGTGCGAGACGATGAAGAGGGGTGCGGCGGCGCAAGCGGCCGTAGCGTTTAATGGACCGGTTTCTGTCGAACACGGTGAGCAGGATCGATGCGAAGGGGCGGGTGTCCGTTCCTGCGCATTTCCGCGCCGTCGTGCAGAAGCGCGGCTATTCGGAACTCTATGCATTGCGCTGCCTGGATCTGCCGGCGATGGATGTCGGCGGGCTGGATCTGCTCGACCGTTACGAGCAGCGTATCGCGCAGGAAGATCCCTTTCTGCAGGCGGCGGACGACATGTCGTTCTTCTGCCATGGCGACGGAGCGTTCCTGAAACTCGACCAGGACGGCCGCATCACGATGAGCGATTTCATTCGCGAGCATACCGGCATCTCGGCGGAAGTGGCCTTTGTCGGGCGCGGCAATTTCTTTCAGATCTGGGAGCCGGGACGGCTTGCGGCCTATGGGGCGCAGGCGCGGGCCAGGCTTTTGCAGCTTCGGCAGGGGACGAAGCCTGGGGAGCGACCGGAATGACGGCGGGCCACGGCGATGACGTCCACGCCGTTGGCGGATCGGTCCGCCACATTCCGGTCCTCCTTGGCGAAGTGCTCGAGGCACTGGCGCCGGCGGAGGGCGACATCATCATCGACGGCACGTTCGGCGCCGGCGGCTACACCAAGGCCATTCTGGCGACCGGCGCTTCCGTCGTCGCCATCGACCGCGATCCCGACGCGATCGCCGCCGGGCGCGATCTCGAGGCGCAATCGGGCGGCCGGCTGAGGCTGGTGCAGGCGCCGTTCTCGACGCTGGACGAGCATGTCGAAAGCGCCGACGGCGTCGTGCTCGACATTGGCGTGTCCTCCATGCAGCTCGACCAGGCCGAGCGCGGCTTTTCCTTCCGCTTCGACGGGCCGCTCGACATGCGCATGGCGCAGGCGGGCCTGAGTGCGGCCGACGTCGTCAACAGCTTCAAGCCGGGCGACCTTGCCCGCATCTTCGGCTTCCTCGGCGAGGAGCGTCACGCCGGCCGCATCGCCCGCATGATCGAGGCGCGCCGCGAAAAGAAGCCATTCGAGCGCACGCTGGAACTGGCCGACGCCATCGAAACGCATATCGGCCGCGCGCCGAAGGACAAGATCCACCCGGCGACCCGCGTCTTCCAGGCGCTGCGCATTTTCGTCAATGACGAACTCGGTGAACTGGCCAAGGCATTGTTCGCGGCCGAACGCGCGCTGAAGCCGGGCGGGCGGCTCGCCGTTGTGACGTTCCATTCGCTGGAAGACCGCATCGTCAAGCGCTTCATCGCCGACCGCGCCGACGTCGCCACGGGATCACGTCACCTGCCCGAGGCGCATGCGCGCACGGCGACCTTCCGCAAGGCGGGTGGCGGTGTGACGGCTGATGATGCCGAGGTCGCTGCCAATCCGCGCGCCCGCTCGGCCAGGCTGCGCGCGGCGATCCGCACCGAGGCGCCGGCGCGCGCCGGCGATTTTTCGATTTTCGGCCTTCCAAAGCTTCCCGGCATCGATCGGCCGGGGGAGAGGTAAGCATGTTCCGTACCAGCGACATTGTCCTGATCGCCGTCATGGTTTCGGCGGCGGCCCTGACCTACAAGACCAAGCGCGAGGCCGAGGACCAGTTGGCGGCGGTGCAGAAGATCCACAACCAGATACGCTATGAGGAGGAGACGATCGACCTGCTCAAGGCGGACTGGAGCCTGCTCACGCAGCCGTCGCGGCTGCAGAAGCTCGCCGAACTCTACAAGTCACAGCTCGCGCTCGAGCCGGTCAGCGCCCGTCAGATCGTCGGCTTGGGCGACCTGCCGGCCAAGGCCCTGGACATCCAGGACATTCTGAACGGACGCCAGGGCGGCATGGCCGACAATTCCGACAAGGCGCCTGCGGACGGCAAGGATCCCGTCGTGACCGGAGGCATCGCCCAATGATCGGCAAACTGCTGAAGCGTCGCGCAAGGACGGGTGAAGACGGATCGATCGTCGTCGAGGGCGCACGCAAGGCGACCGGCGGCAAGGGCAAGGCGCGCATCGTGATGACGATGGCGGTGTTCTTCGGCATCTTCTCGACCATTTCAGGGCGGCTGGTCTATCTCGGCTTCCAGACGCCTGACCTGTCGGGGGGGCCGCAGAGCCGGATCACCGCCTCGCGGCCCGACATCGTCGACCGCAATGGCGAAGTGCTGGCGACCGACATCAAGACGGCGTCGCTGTTCGCCGAGCCGCGCCGCATCGTCGACGCCGACGAAGCCATCGAGAAGCTGTCGACGGTGCTGCCCGAGATCGATTACGAGCAGACCTACCACAAGCTCAAGAGCGGCGCCGGCTTCGTCTGGCTGCAGCGGCAGCTGACGCCCAAGCAGCAGGCCGACATCATGCAGCTCGGCATTCCCGGTTTCGGCTTCCGCACGGAGAAGCGCCGTTTCTATCCGAGCGGCGAAACCTCGTCCTACATTGTCGGCCTGACCAACATCGACAACCAGGGCATCTCCGGCATGGAGAAATATATCGACGAGCAGGGCCTGAGCGACCTGCAGGCGTCGGGCCTGGCGGTGGCCAAGGATCTCAAGCCGGTGAAGCTGTCGATCGATCTGCGCGTCCAGCATGTGGTGCGCGACGAGATTGCCGCCGGCCTGGAGCGCTATCGCGCGCTCGGCGCCGGCGCCGTCGTGCTCAACGTCAAGACCGGCGAAGTGGTGGCCATGGCCTCGGTGCCGGATTTCGATCCGAACAATCCTTACAATGCACAGGAAAAGGATCGGCTGAACCGGATGTCGGCGGGCCTCTATGAGATGGGCTCGACCTTCAAGAGCTTCACCTCGGCCATGGCGCTCGATTCCGGCAAGGCGACGATGAACAGTCGTTTCGACGCTTCGCATCCGATCCGGGTCGGCCATCAGGCCATTCACGATTTCCATGGCAAGAATCGTGTGCTGTCCTTGCCGGAGGTGTTCCTCTATTCGTCCAACATCGGGTCGGCCAGGGAGGCCGAACTGGTGGGCATCGAAGGTCACCGGGAATTCCTGCATCGTCTTGGCATCCTGGAAAGGATGCAGACCGAACTGCCGGAAGTCGCCCGCCCGACCGAACCGAAGGTCTGGAAACAGGTCAATTCGTTCACCATCGCCTTCGGCCATGGCGTATCGACGACCCCGCTCCAGGCGGCTGTCGGCTGCGCGGCACTGATGAATGGCGGCTATTTGATGAATCCGACCTTCCTGGTGCGCACGCAGCAGGAAGCGATGGCGATTGCCAAGAAAGTCGTCAACGAAAAGACGGTCGAGGGCATGCGCTACCTCTATTCGCTCAATGCCGAGAAGGGCTCGGCCAGAAACGCCAGAGTCCCCGGCTACCGCGTTGGTGGCAAGACCGGAACGGCCGAGAAGGTCATCAACGGCCGCTACTCCAAGGACCTGAATTTCAATACCTTTGTCGCCGCATTTCCAATGGACGATCCGCAATATCTGGTGTTCACGATTGCCGACGCCCCGCACCCGGAAAAGCCTGGGATGACCGACGTCGCGGCCGCGAATGCGGGGGTCATAGCGGGTAATATCATCAGGCGGTCGGCGGCCATGCTTGGCGTGAAACCAGATTTCAGCCATGAAAATGGTGCAACGTTGGTTTCCTACGAGTGATTCTTAGGGCGCGCCGGCGACTGCGCGCTATTTTATTGCGGTGAACGGAACTCGATGAAGCTCAGAGATCTAGCCGGTGTCCTGCCAGTCGAAGGAACAGCTTCCGCCGATCTGGAGGTTACCGGGATTTCGTCCGATTCCCGCCAGGTAAAACCGGGCGTCGTCTTTTTTGCGCTCGCCGGCACCAAGGCGGACGGCGCGGCCTATGCCGCCGACGCGGCCAGGCGCGGCGCGCTGGCGATCGTGACAGTCAAGGGCAGTTCCGTTGCCGAACTGCCGGTTCCTGTGCTGGCGGTCGACGATCCGCGCCTGACGTTGGCATTGAGTGCTTCCCGCTTTTTCGGCAAGCAGCCGCAGACCATGGTGGCGGTGACCGGCACCAGCGGCAAGACCTCGGTCGCCGCCTTCACCAGGCAGATCTGGGAGCAGGCGGGCTACGCCGCGGCTTCGATCGGCACCACCGGCGTGGTGGCGCCAGGCCGCAACGAGTATGGCTCGCTGACTACGCCAGATCCCGTCGCTCTGCACCAATTGCTGCGGGAATTGGCCGATGCCGGCGTCACCCATGCTTCGATGGAAGCCTCCAGCCATGGGCTCGACCAGCGCCGTCTCGACGGCGTGAAGCTCGCCGCCGGCGGCTTCACCAACCTTGGCCGCGACCACATGGATTACCATCCGACGGTCGAGGATTATCATCGCGCCAAACTGCGCCTGTTCGACACGCTGCTGCCGAAGGGCGCGCCGGCGGTCATCTTCGCCGACGATCCGTGGTCGGCACCGACGATCCAGGCGGCGAAGGCCGCCGGGCTCAATGTGCTGACGGTTGGCCGCCATGGCGATTTCCTCACGCTGAAGCGGGTCGAGCACGAACGCCATCGCCAGCGCGCCGAGGTGGAGGCCGAGGGCGTGCTTTACGAAATCGACTTGCCGCTGGCCGGCGATTTCCAGATTTCGAACGCGCTGGTTTCTGCAGGGCTTGCCATTTCCACCGGAACACCCGTCGCCAAGGCCTTGGCCGCATTGGAAAAATTGAAGGGCGCGCCGGGGCGGCTCGACCTGGTCGGCACCACCGCCAGCGGTGCGCCGGTCTATGTCGACTATGCCCACAAGCCCGATGCACTGGAAAACGTGCTGGCTTCGGTGCGCCCGTTCACCACCGGTCGCGTCATGGTCGTGTTCGGCTGCGGCGGCGACCGCGACCGGGGCAAGAGGCCGATCATGGGCGAAATCGCCACGCGGCTTGCCGATGTCGTCATCGTCACCGACGACAATCCACGCTCGGAAGTGCCCGAGACCATCCGCGCCGCCATTCTTGCCGCAGCCCCCGGCGCCATCGAAATCGGCGACCGGCGCAAGGCGATCCACGAGGCTGTCGGCATGCTTCATGCGGGCGACACGCTGATCGTCGCCGGCAAGGGGCACGAGGAAGGCCAGACGATCGGCTCCGAAACCTTGCATTTCTCCGACCACGAGGAAGTCCGCGCCGCGCTGCGGGAGCGTGCCGCATGAGTTTGCTGTGGACCTCCGAGGCGCTGGTCGCCGCCATGGACGGGCGGCCGCTCGGGCCTATGCCCGAGGGCATATCGGGCATTTCGATCGACAGCCGCAGCCTGCAGCCGGGTGACGCCTTCTTCGCCATCAAGGGCGAGGCGATGGATGGCCACGACTTCGCCACCGCGGCCATCAAGGCCGGCGCCGGTGTGCTGGTGGTGGCGGAAGGCAAGCTGCCGTCGCTCGGCCGGCTGACGGCGCCAATCATCGTCGTCGAGGATGTGCTGGTCGCGTTGGAAAAGCTTGGTGTCGCGGCGCGCGCCCGTTCCCAGGCCAAGATCGTCGCGGTGACCGGTTCGGCCGGCAAGACCACCACCAAGGAAGCGCTGCGCCATGTGCTGTCGGCGGTCGGCAAGGTGCATGCCTCGGCACAGTCCTTCAACAACCATTGGGGGGTGCCGCTGACGCTGGCGCGCATGCCCGATGATTGCGACTATGCCGTGTTCGAGATCGGCATGAACCATCCCGACGAGATCCGGCCGTTGGTGAAGATGGTGCGGCCGCATGTCGCTATCGTCACCATGATCGCTGCGGCGCATCTCGGCTTCTTCCGCAATCTGGACGAGATCGCCAAGGCCAAGGCCGAGATTTTCGAAGGGCTGGAGCCCGAAGGCGCCGCCGTCCTCAACCGCGACGATGCGCGCTTCAAGCTGCTCGACAAGATGGCGCATGCGGCAGGCGTCGAGCATGTGTACGGTTTCGGCGAGAATGCGCGCTCGACCTTCAAGCTCACCAAATGCGAGTTGCATGCCGACCATTCCGACATCGCCGCTCGGATCGGCGGCCATGACATGATCGCCCGCATCGGTGCGCCCGGCCGGCACATGGTGCAGAACGTGCTGGCGGTGCTGGGCGCGGCGCAACTGGTCGGCGCCGATCTCGACAAGGTGGCCCTGGCCCTGGCCGATCTCTCGGCAGAGCGCGGTCGCGGCAAGCGCCATGTGTTGCGGCATCCCGGTGGCCCGACTTCGAGCCACCCCGGTGGCCCGATCACGCTGATCGACGAGAGCTACAACGCCAATCCGGCCTCGATGGCGGCGGCCATGGCGCTGCTCAACGCGACGCCGGTGACGGGTGAGGGGCGCCGCATCGCCGTGCTCGGCGACATGCTGGAACTCGGCGAGCATTCGGCCAAGCTGCATGCCGCCCTTGCCGATCTCATCGTTGGCACCGGCACGCAGACAGTGTTTCTCGGCGGCCCCCAAATGCGGGCACTGGCGGAAGCGCTACCGGGCGACATCAAGACGGAATACCGCGCCGGCGTCGAGGAATTGAAGCCGGTGCTGCTTGCCGCGCTGAAGCCTGGCGACGTGGTGATGATCAAATCGTCGAAGGGCATCGGTTTTGCAAAACTGGTCGATGCGCTGCTGGGCAAGTACCCGGCTGAAACGACAACCAGCAAACTGACCTAGGTCAAGTCGGGGGACGAAAGCGCATGTTTACACTGCTGGTCGATTTCGCGGACAAGATCTCGGTCTTCAATGTCTTCCGCTACATCACGTTCCGCACCGGCGGGGCGCTGATCACCTCGGCGCTGATCGTCTTCATCTTCGGGCCGACCATCATCAATTCGCTGCGGCTACGGCAAGGCAAGGGCCAGCCGATCCGCGCCGATGGGCCGCAGACGCATTTCAAGAAGGCGGGTACGCCGACCATGGGCGGGCTGATGATCCTGTCGGGCATCATCGGCTCTTCGCTCCTGTGGGCGAACCTGTCGAGCATCTATGTCTGGGTGGTGCTGCTGGTGACGCTGGGCTTCGGCTCGATCGGCTTCTATGACGACTATCTGAAGGTGACCAAGCAGTCGCATCTCGGCTTCTCCGGCAAGGCGCGGCTGGGGCTCGAATTCATCATCGCCGGCATCGCCGCCTGGGTGATCATGCATAACGGCCAGGCGCCGTTCTCCTCGTCGCTGACATTTCCCTTCGCCAAGGAATTCATCATCAACCTCGGCTGGTTCTTCATCCCGTTCTCGTGCTTCGTCATCGTCGGCGCCGGCAACGCGGTGAACCTGACCGACGGCCTCGACGGACTGGCGATCGTGCCGATCATGATCGCGGCGGCGTCGTTCGGCGTCATCGCCTATCTCTCAGGCAATGCGGTGTTCGCCGAATATCTACAGATCCATTTCGTTCCCGGCACCGGTGAACTGGCGGTCGTGCTGGGCGCCGTCATCGGCGCCGGCCTCGGCTTCCTCTGGTTCAACGCGCCGCCGGCGGCGATCTTCATGGGCGACACCGGTTCGCTGGCCATGGGAGGCCTGATCGGCACGGTCGCCGTCGCCACCAAGCACGAGATCGTGCTCGTCATCGTCGGTGGCCTGTTCGTGGTCGAGATTTTGTCGGTCATCATCCAGGTCGGCTACTTCAAGATGACCGGCAAGCGCGTGTTCCTGATGGCGCCGATCCACCATCATTTCGAAAAGCTCGGCTGGACCGAGAGCCAGGTGGTGATCCGGTTCTGGATCATCGCCGTCATCCTGGCGCTGGTCGGCCTCTCCACCCTGAAGCTCAGATAGGAAGCCCTCCCTTGATCCCCGCCGCATCCTTCGCAGGCAAGCACGTTGCGCTCTTCGGGCTCGGTGGCTCGGGGATCGCGACCGCACGCGCATTGATCGAGGGTGGGGCGCAGGTGCTGGCCTGGGACGACAATCCCGACAGTGTCGCCAAGGCGGCCACCACCGGTATCGCAACCGCCGAATTGCGCGGCGCCGACTGGGCGAAATTCTCGGCCTTCGTGCTGTCGCCGGGCGTGCCGCTGACGCATCCCAAGCCGCATTGGACGGTGGAACTGGCGAGGGGCGCCGGCGTCGAGATCATCGGCGACATCGAGCTTTTCTGCCGCGAGCGGACGCTCGGCGCGCCAACGGCGCCTTTCATCGCCATCACCGGCACCAACGGCAAGTCGACGACGACCGCGCTGACGGCGCATATCCTCAAATCGGCCGGCCGCGACACCCAGATGGGCGGCAATATCGGCCGCGCGGTGATGACGCTCGATCCGCCGAAGACCAATCGACACTATGTCGTCGAGTGTTCGTCCTATCAGATCGACCTCGCGCCCTCGATCAACCCGACCGCCGGCATCCTGCTCAACCTGACGCCCGACCATCTCGATCGCCATGGCACCATGCAGCACTACGCCTCGATCAAGGAGCGGCTCGTGGCGGGCAGCGAGACGGCGATCATCGGCATCGACGATTCCTGGTGCGCGCAGATCGCTGAGCGGCTGGAGCGGGCAGGGCGGCAGGTCATCCGCATTTCCAAGCGGCTGCCGCTGACCGACGGCTATTTCGCCGACGGCACCAATCTGATGGAGGCCGTGCACGGCCGCTACAGCAAGGTCGCCTTCCTCGAAGGCATCGGTTCGCTGCGTGGCCAGCACAATGCGCAGAACGCGCTTGCCGCGGTCGCCGCTTGCCTGAAGGTCGGGCTCGACCTCGGCGAAATCCAGTCGGGGCTCGAGAGCTTCCCCGGCCTCGCGCACCGCATGGAGCAGGTCGGCCGCAAGGGCCATGTGCTGTTCGTCAACGATTCCAAGGCGACCAACGCCGACGCGGCCGCCCCGGCGCTGTCGAGCTTTCCGCGCATCTACTGGATCGCCGGCGGCCTGCCCAAGGAGGGCGGCATCGAACCGCTGCGCGGTTTCTTCCCGCGCATCGCCAAGGCCTATCTGATCGGCGAGGCCGCACCGGCCTTTTCGGCGACGCTGGGCGAGGCGGTGCCTTACGAGATATCTGGCACGCTGGCCGCCGCGGTCGCGCACGCCGCCCATGATGCGGCCAAGGACGGCAGTGGCGAGGTGGTGGTGCTGTTGTCGCCGGCCTGCGCCAGTTTCGACCAGTTCAAGAATTTCGAAGTTCGCGGCGAAGCCTTCAGGCAAGCTGCGAGCGCTATAGATGGCGTCAAACCCATCGGAGGGGCACGATAATGCAGAGCCGTCTCGATAAAAGTCCTGTCGCAACCTGGTGGTGGACGATCGATCGCTGGTTCCTGGCGGCGTTTCTGTCGCTGATGGGGCTGGGCATCGTCTTGTCCTTCGCCGCCAGCCCCGCGGTCGCCGAGCGCATCGGCCTCGACAGTTTCCATTTCGCCACCAGGCAGATCATCTTCACCGTGCCCGCGCTCGGCGTGATGCTGGCCGTCTCCTTCCTCGATTCCAGGGAGATCCGGCGCATGTCGCTGATCATGCTGTGCCTCATGCTGGTGCTGATGGTGGCGGTGCTTTATATCGGCGTCGAGGTGAAGGGTGCGCGGCGCTGGGTGTCGCTCGCCGGCCTGTCGATCCAGCCCTCGGAATTCCTGAAGCCGGCCTTCGTCATCATGTGCGCCTGGCTGTTCGCCGAACATAAGCGCCAGCCCGACATTCCCGGCAACCTGTTCGCCATGCTGCTGCTGGTGCTGGTCGTATCGCTGCTGGTGGCGCAGCCGGACCTCGGCCAGACCATGCTGACGACCGGCACCTGGGGCATCATGTTCTTCATGGCCGGGCTGCCCTGGCTGTGGATCATCGTGCTGGGTGCTGCCGGCGTCGGCGGCGTCTTTGCCGCCTATACGGTGTTTCCGCACGTTGCCTTGCGCATCGACAAGTTCCTCACCGGCGAAGGCGACACGTTCCAGGTCGACATGGGACGCGACGCGCTGATCAATGGCGGCTGGTTCGGCGTCGGCCCGGGCGAGGGCACGGTCAAGCGGGTCATCCCCGACAGCCACGCCGACTTCGTCTTCTCGGTCGCGGGCGAAGAATTCGGGCTGATCATGTGCTTCTTCATCATGTCGATCTTCGCATTCATCGTGCTGCGCGGCCTAAACACGGCGCTCAAGGAACATGACGACTTCACCCGCTATGCGGTCGGCGGCCTCGTCACCGTGTTCGGCCTGCAGGCCGTAATCAACATGTGCGTCAACCTGCAACTGGTGCCCGCCAAGGGCATGACGCTGCCCTTCATCTCCTATGGCGGCTCCTCGCAGATCGCCATCGCCATTTCGATGGGCATGGTGCTGGCGCTGACGCGCAAGCGGCCGGAGAAGCGCAAGCAGATGGGTTTTGCGCTGCCGCAGCGCGCTTTGCCGGCGGAGTGACATGGCGAGGGGCGTCATCCTACTCGCGGCGGGCGGAACCGGCGGACATCTGTTTCCGGCCGAGGCGCTGGCGCATGAGCTGAACGAGCGCGGCTGGACGGTGCATCTGGCGACCGACGATCGCGCCGAGCGGTTTGCCGGCCACTTCCCGGCTGCAGCCGTCCATCCGATCCAGTCGGCGACGATGGGCTCGAAAAATCCGATTGCCGTGCTTGGCGCATTCTGGAAAATCTGGCGCGGCGTGCGCCAGGCCTCCGCCATTATCGGCAGGATCAAGCCGGACGCGGTGGTCGGTTTTGGCGGCTATCCGACCCTGCCGCCGCTCTACGCGGCGACGCGGCGCAAGGTGCCGACGCTGATCCATGAGCAGAACGCGGTGATGGGGCGCGCCAACAGGGCGCTGGCCGGCCGTGTCGATGCCATAGCCGGCGGCTTCCTGCCGCAGGATACGAGCGCCACCGGCGAAAAGACGGTAACGACAGGCAATCCGGTTCGGCCGGCGGTGCTGGAAGCGGCCAAGACGGCTTATGCGGCATCGACAGGGGAGGAGCCTTTCCGCCTGCTGGTGTTCGGCGGCAGCCAGGGTGCGCAGTTCTTTTCCGATGCCATGCCGGGTGCCATCGCGTTGCTTTCGGATGCACAGCGCAAGCGTCTCGTGATCACGCAGCAGGCGCGCGCGGATGACGTGGCGCGGGTGAAGACGGCCTATGCCGCGCTTGGCGTCGCCGTCGAGGTCTCGCCCTTCTTCACCGACATGGCGGCGCGCATGGCGGCGGCGCATCTGGTGATCTCGCGCTCCGGCGCCTCGACCGTCTCGGAGATCGCCGTCATCGGCCGGCCCGCGCTGCTGGTGCCCTATCCCTATGCGCTCGACCACGACCAGGCGGCGAACGCGGCGGCCCTTGCCGCTGCCGGCGGCGGCGAGGTGCACCCGCAATCGACGCTGTCGCCCGAGCGCATCGCGGCCCTCATTGGCGGGCTGATGGACAATCCCGAGCAACTGGCGGCGATGGCCGCGGGCGCGAAATCGGCCGGCAGGCCGGACGCGGCACGGTTGCTCGCCGATCTCACAGAGGCTATTGCGTCCCAAAAAACCGTTTCGGATTTCAAGAAAGGGACGCAAGCATGAAGATGCCGCAGACCATCGGCCTTGTGCATTTCATCGGCATTGGCGGCATCGGCATGAGCGGCATCGCCGAGGTGCTGCACAATCTCGGCTACAAGGTACAAGGGTCCGACCAGGCCGACAGTGCCAATGTGCAGCGGCTGCGCGACAAGGGCATCGAATGCTACGTCGGCCACAAGGCCGAGAATCTCGGCCATGCCGAGGTGGTGGTCGTCTCGACGGCGATCAAGAAGACCAATCCGGAACTGAAAGCCGCGCGCGAAAAGCTGCTGCCGATCGTGCGCCGCGCCGAGATGCTGGCCGAGCTGATGCGCTTCCGTCAGGCGGTGGCGATCGGCGGCACGCATGGCAAGACGACGACGACCTCGATGGTGGCGACCTTGCTGGAAGCCGGCGGGCTCGATCCGACCGTCATCAATGGCGGCATCATCAACGCCTATGGTACCAATGCCCGCATGGGCGACGGCGAGTGGATGGTGGTCGAGGCCGACGAGAGCGACGGCACCTTCCTCAAATTGCCGGCCGACATCGCCGTCGTCACCAACATCGATCCCGAACATCTCGACCATTACGGCAGCTTCGACAAGGTGCGCGAGGCGTTCCGCCAGTTCGTCGAGAACGTGCCGTTCTACGGCTTCGGCGTGATGTGCACCGACCATCCTGAAGTGCAGGCGCTGGTCGGCCGCATCGAGGATCGCCGGGTCATCACCTATGGCGAGAACGCGCAGGCCGATGTGCGCTTCACCAACCACCGCATGGCGGGGGCCACCTCCGAGTTCGACGTGGTGATCCGCGACCGCAAGACCGGCAGCCAGAGCACGATTTCAGGTCTGCGCCTGCCGATGCCCGGCCGCCACAATGTCTCCAACGCCACCGCCGCCATCGCCGTCGCGCATGAGCTCGGCCTGTCCGGCGAGGCGATCAAGAAGGGCCTGTCGTCCTTCGCCGGCGTCAAGCGCCGCTTCACCCTTACCGGATCCTGGAACGGCGTCGATGTGTTCGACGATTACGGTCACCATCCGGTCGAGATCTCGGCGGTTCTGAAGGCGGCGCGCAGCGCCACCAAGGGGCGCGTGATCGCCATTGCCCAGCCGCACCGCTTCACCCGGCTGCATGATCTGTTCAACGAGTTTTCAACCTGCTTCAACGATGCCGACACGGTGATTGTGGCGCCGGTCTACGCGGCCGGCGAAGAGCCTATCGAAGGCGTGACTTCCGAAGCGCTGGTGTCGCGCATCCGCGCCGGCGGCCATCGCGACGCGCGATACATAGAGGGTCCGGCAGCGATCGCGCCGATCATTCGCGACCTGGCCAAGCCCGGCGACTTCGTCGTCTTCCTCGGCGCCGGCAACATCACCCAATGGGCCTATGCTCTGCCAAAGGAGCTTGCCGCCTCATGATGCACGGCCAGGCCCTGATCGACAGACTCGGCGACCGGCTTGCCGGCCTGCGCGGCCGGCTCACGCCGAATGCCGAGATGGACAAGATCACCTGGTTCCGCGCCGGCGGCCTGGCGGAGGTGCTGTTCCAGCCGGCCGACGAAGAAGACCTTGCCGCGTTCCTGCGCGCGGTTCCCGAAGAGATACCTCTTACCGTCGTTGGTGTCGGCTCGAACCTGCTGGTCAGGGACGGCGGCATTCCAGGCTTCGTCATCCGGCTCTCGGCCAAGGGCTTTGGCGAGGCCGAGATCGTTTCGCCGATCAGGATCAAGGCGGGTGCCGCCACGCCCGACAAGCGTGTCGCGGCCCTGGCGCTGGAAGCCGGCATTGGCGGCTTCCATTTCTATCACGGCATTCCGGGCGCCGTCGGCGGGGCGCTGAGGATGAATGCCGGCGCCAATGGCGTCGAGACGCGCGAGCGCGTCGTCGAGGTGCGCGCTCTCGACCGCAACGGCAATGTCCAGACGCTGAGCAATGCCGAGATGGGCTATGCCTATCGCCATTCGTCCGCCCCTGCCGGACTGATCTTCACCTCGGCCGTGTTCGAAGGCTTTGCCGAGGACAAGGCCACGATCAAGGCGGCCATGGACGCGGTGCAGAACCACCGCGAGACCGTGCAGCCGATCCGCGAGAAGACCGGCGGCTCGACCTTCAAGAATCCCGAAGGCACATCGGCCTGGAAGGAGATCGACAAGGCAGGCTGCCGTGGCCTGATGATCGGCGGCGCGCAGATGTCGCCCATGCATTGCAATTTCATGATCAACACCGGCACCGCGACCGGCTACGACCTCGAATATCTCGGCGAGACGGTGCGCGCCCGCGTGCTCGAGCATTCGGGCATCCGGCTGCAGTGGGAGATCAAGCGCATCGGCGATTTCCGGCCCGGGCATGCCGTCCAGGAGTTTCTGGGTCAGCTTCTCTAGGTACGCTGATATTCAGGTGATGCCGGCCTGCAAACGACGGCCTTCTCCGCTTCCGGTGCTCACGGACCCGAATGTCCGCTCCGCTCCGGTTCTCGAAGGCCATCGTTTTCGACTCGGCCTGACCTGAACCTCAACGTACCTTCGCTGTCTATGAAGTTCATGTGATGCATGAACTTCAATGCGCTTGCAGAACGCGCAAAACCGTTGCTCCG
The DNA here is from genome assembly GCF_007003935.1 of Mesorhizobium sp. WSM4310. Classification (NCBI taxonomy): domain Bacteria; kingdom Pseudomonadati; phylum Pseudomonadota; class Alphaproteobacteria; order Hyphomicrobiales; family Phyllobacteriaceae; genus Mesorhizobium; species Mesorhizobium sp. WSM4310. The sequence continues at coordinate 255,349 of NZ_VFTA01000003.1, read as the reverse complement.
GGGACTCAGCGACACGGTTTTCGCAGCCATTTTCTCAGAAAGTGAATCTCTCGGAATCATAAGCACTTGCCAGTGAATCAACTCTCTGATTCTCTGCTGGAAAGCGTTTCCTGATTTGAGTCGTTCGACGCGTTACCCGCGTTTTCCGTCTGGGGGGCAACCTGCCGGGAGACTCGGACTCAATGTTGCGGAAATCTTGGTTTTTGGTCCGCCGTGAGAGGGGATGACGGGGAATGAAAAGCAAGCATGTGGCCGTCCTGCTGGGAGGTTTTTCGTCCGAGCGGCCCGTGTCCCTGTCCTCCGGAAAGGCCTGTGCCGATGCGCTGGAGAGTGAGGGCTATCAGGTCACCCGCGTCGATGTCGGGCGCGATGTCGGCTCGGTGCTCGCCGAGCTCAAGCCTGACGTCGCCTTCAATGCGCTGCACGGCCCGTTCGGCGAGGACGGCACCATTCAAGGCATCCTTGAATATCTCGCCATTCCCTACACCCATTCCGGCGTGCTCGCCTCGGCGCTCGCCATGAACAAGGAGCAGGCGAAGAAGATCGTCAAATCGGTCGGCGTTCCCGTCGCCGAATCGAAGGTCGCCAATCGCTTTGCCATCCAGAACAAGCATCCGATGAAGCCGCCCTATGTGATCAAGCCGGTCAATGAAGGATCGAGCTTTGGCGTCGTCATCGTGTCGGAGGGGCAGTCGCATCCGCCGCAGGTCGTCGGCTCGTCCGAGTGGAAATATGGCGATACCGTCATGGTCGAGCGCTACATCCACGGGCGCGAGCTGACCTGCGCCGTCATGGGCGATGTGGCGCTCGGCGTCTGCGAGATCATCCCGACCGGTCATTCCTTCTACGATTACGATTCAAAATATGTCGCGGGCGGATCAAAACACGAATGCCCCGCAAAAGTTTCACCGAATATTTACCAAAAAATACAGACACTGGCGCTCAAGGCTCACCAAGCTGTCGGCTGTCGGGGCGTTTCCCGGTCGGACTTCCGTTATGACGATCGTCACTCCGAAAATGGCGAAGTTGTATGGCTCGAGGTCAACACTCAGCCGGGCATGACGCCGACGTCTCTGGTGCCTGAAATCGCGGCCCATGCCGGGCATTCGTTTGGTGAGTTGTTGAGTTGGATGGTGGAGGACGCTTCGTGTCTGCGTTGAAATGGGGGCAAGGCAAGGGGAAGGGCGCGGCCGGGCCGTCGCTGTTCGGCTTGTCGTTGTCATCAGGCCATTTCGTGCTGCCGCGCGTGCTTCGCCGCCCGGTGCGCATCCTGGCGCGCCTGGGCGATGGTGAATTCGAGGCGCCGCGCTTCTCCGCCGCGATGATGTCGGCGGTGCTGCTCGCTTCGAGCGGCGCCTATGGCGCCTATCTCGGCGGCCATGCCGACGGCATCATCCAGAGCATCACCGCCCGTACCGGCTTTGCCGTCGATCAGGTCAAGGTGGTCGGCAATCGCCAGACCTCGGAGATCGACATTCTCGACAGGCTGGAGCTCGACGGCTGGACCTCGCTGATCGGCTTCGACGCCGAGGCTGCGCGCGAGCGCATCTCCGGCCTGCCGTGGATCGAAATGGCGGCGGTGCGCAAGGTCTATCCGCACACGCTGGAAGTGCGCGTCGAGGAGCGCGAAGCCTTCGCGCTCTGGCAGCAGGGCAATGATCTCTCGGTCATCGAGAAGGATGGCGCGGTCATCGCTCCGTTCTCCGGCGGCAAGCAGGTGCTGCTGCCGCTGCTGATCGGCGAGGGCGCGCCGGCCAAGGCGCCTGACTTCCTGGCCAAGGTCGAAAAATATCCGGACCTCGCGAGCAGGGTCAAAGGCTATGTCCGCGTTGGCGATCGCCGCTGGGACCTGAAGCTCGACAACGGCATCACCGTCAAGCTGCCCGAGGACGAGGAAGACCAGGCGCTCGCCGAGCTGGTCAAGATGGATAAGGACAAGGGGCTTTTGTCGCGCGACATCGCTGCGGTCGACATGCGCCTGACAGACCGGCTGGTCGTGGAGCTGACGCCCGAAGCGGCGACGCAGCGCGAGGCCGCGCTCAACGAGAAGCCGAAGACCCTCAAGCGCAAGTCGGAGACGAAGATATGAGCTGGCTTGGCGGTTCAGGCGATGCCTCGTCGCGCCGGTCCGGCACTCTGACGGTGCTGGATGTCGGCTCGAACAAGGTCTGCTGCATGGTGGCCAAGCTCAAGCCGAACGATGACGGCAAGCTCTTGCGAGGCCGCTCGCACCGGATCCAGGTGATCGGCATCGGTCATCAGAAGTCGCAAGGCGTGAAATCGGGCGTGGTCGTCGATCTCGACCGCGCCGAGCATGCGATCCGCCTGTCCGTCGACGCCGCCGAGCGCATGGCGGGGCTGACGGTCGATTCGCTCATCGTCAACATGACCGCCGGCCGGCTGAAGAGCGAAAGCTTCTCGGCGACCATCAATCTTGGCGGCCACGAGGCCGACGAAGCCGACATCAAGCGCGTGCTCGGCGCCGGCGCCAAGCAGGCACTCAAGGCCGAGCGTGAGGTGATCCATTCGCTGCCCGTCGGCTTCTCGCTCGATGCCGAGCGCGGCGTGCGCGATCCGCGCGGCATGGTCGGCGACGCGCTTGGCGTCGACATGCATGTGCTGACGGGTGATGCGGCACCGATGCGCAATCTGGAGCTTTCCATCAACCGCTCGCATCTGTCGGTCGAGCGCATGGTGGCGACGCCCTATGCCAGCGGGCTCGCCGCGCTTGTCGATGACGAGCTGGAGCTGGGTGCCGCCTGCATCGACATGGGCGGCGGCACGACGACCATATCGGTGTTTTCGGAAGGCAAGTTCGTCCATGGCGACGCGATCGCCATTGGCGGCAACCATGTCACGCTCGACATGGCCAAGGGGCTTTCGACCTCGCTCGATGCCGCCGAACGGCTGAAGGTCATGCATGGCTCGGCGCTGCCGGGCAGTGCCGACGACCGCGACCTGGTGTCGATCCAGCCGATCGGCGACGACGGCGACGTGCCGCTGCAGATCCCGCGTTCGGTGATGACGCGCATCGTGCGCGCCCGCATCGACGAGACGCTCGAATTGCTGCGCGACCGGCTGAACAAGTCCGGCTACGGCAATGCGGTCGGCAAGCGCGTCGTGCTGACCGGCGGCGCCAGCCAGCTGGCCGGCCTGCCGGAAGCGGCGCGCCGCATCCTGGGGCGCAATGTGCGCATCGGTCGCCCGCTCGGCGTGGCGGGCCTGCCCGAAGCGGCGAAGGGGCCGGCTTTCTCGGCCGCCGTCGGGCTTCTGATCTATCCGCAGATGGCGAATTTCGAGAGCCATCCTGCAAAAGGCATTTCCGGTCTCAGGATGACCGGAACGGGTGGAAAACTGCATCGCATGAGTCAGTGGTTGAGAGACAGTTTCTAATTGACGGGGACAGCCCCATAGGCGGCCGCGGCGGCGAAGCGGCGTGAAAGGCAAAGGACGGAGACAATGACCATCAATCTGCAGAAGCCGGACATCACCGAGCTTAAGCCGCGCATCACCGTGTTCGGTGTCGGCGGCGGCGGCGGCAATGCCGTGAACAACATGATCACCGCGGGCTTGCGCGGTGTCGAGTTCGTCGTGGCCAACACCGACGCGCAGGCGCTGACAATGTCGAAGGCCGACCGGCTGATCCAGCTCGGCGCGCATGTCACCGAAGGCCTCGGCGCCGGCTCGCAGCCGGAAGTCGGCCGCGCGGCGGCTGAAGAGTGCATCGACGAGATCATCGATCACCTGTCCAACACCCATATGTGCTTCGTCACCGCCGGCATGGGCGGCGGCACCGGCACGGGTGCTGCTCCGGTCGTTGCCCGCGCCGCGCGCGAAAAGGGCATCCTCACCGTCGGCGTCGTCACCAAACCGTTCCACTTCGAAGGCCAGCGCCGCATGAAAACGGCCGATTTGGGCATCGAGGAACTGCAGAAATGCGTCGACACCCTCATCGTCATCCCCAACCAGAACCTGTTCCGGCTGGCCAATGACAAGACCACCTTCGCCGACGCCTTCGCCATGGCCGACCAGGTGCTCTATTCCGGTGTCGCCTGCATCACCGACCTGATGGTCAAGGAAGGCCTGATCAACCTCGACTTCGCCGACGTGCGTTCGGTGATGCGCGAGATGGGCAAGGCGATGATGGGCACCGGCGAAGCTTCGGGCGAGGGCCGCGCGATGGCCGCCGCCGAGGCCGCGATCGCCAACCCGCTGCTCGACGAGACCTCGATGAAGGGCGCCAAGGGCCTGCTGATCTCGATCACCGGCGGCCGCGACCTGACCCTGTTCGAGGTCGACGAAGCAGCGACCCGTATCCGCGAGGAGGTCGACCAGGACGCCAACATCATCCTCGGCGCCACCTTCGACGAGGAACTCGAAGGCGTCATCCGTGTCTCGGTGGTCGCCACCGGCATCGACAAGTCGGCGGCTGAAATCGCCGCGGCGCCGATCTCGATCCGTACGGCCCCGCCGAAGCCGGCCGCCCGTCCGGCCGTGGCCGCCGTGGAGAGCCGCCCGGCACCGGTCCAGCAGCCTGTCTATGAACCGCGCGCCGCGGACCCGGTCGCCGAGGCTATCCAACTCGCCGAGTCGAACGCCGCCGCCATGGCGCAGGCCCGCCCGGCTCCTGTCACCCATGCGGACGATTTCCGCCCGCAGAGCAAGATCTTCCAGGCGCCGCCGCAGCAGCCAATGCCGCAGCCGGTCGTCCAGCAGATACAGCCGGCCCCGCAGCCGCGCGAAATGCTGCGTGAGGTCCAGCAGCCGGTGGCGATGGCACCGCAGCGCATGCCGCGCGTCGAGGACTTTCCGCCGGTGGTGAAGGCCGAGGTCGACGCCAAGAGCCGTCCGGTGGACCACGAGAACAGCAGCGGACCGATGGGCCTGTTGAAGCGCCTTACCAACGGCTTGACCCGCCGCGAGGAGGAACCTGCAAGGCTGCAGCCGGCGCAACCGCGCGAGCCGAAGCTGCGCCAGGCCGCCCCCGAAGTGCGCCGTCTCGCCAGCCAGGACGCCCAGCTCTATGCGCCGCGCCGTGGCCAGCTGGACGACCAGGGCCGCCTGACGCCGCAGACCAGGGCGACTCAGGACGACGATCAGCTGGAGATTCCGGCGTTCCTGCGCCGCCAGGCCAACTGAGCGGTTAACGGACCGTAACAATTGTTAACAGGCGAGCAATCCTTTGCTCGCCTGTTAAACATTTTAAGTGCTGTAGAATCAAACAGTTACGATATGAGGGTTGCTCCGGCTCGCGATTACAGAGGGTAAGAAACCGTGATTTGGAGTCTCCCTGGCGGGACATTATCTTCGCTGCCTACCATAGTCGGTCTGCCGGGATTTCGGGGAAGTGACCCTGCCTGCCGATTTAACAAGAGCCGCGCCCTTGGGCTGGAGAAGCGGACTTAGGCATATCGGGCTTATGGGGATTGTCTTGCACGACTACCAGACGACAGTGAAGACGCGCGCGTCGCTTACGGGCACCGGCGTCCACAGCGGCAAAGAAGTTTCCATCAGTTTCCTGCCGGCGGATGCCGACACCGGCATCGTGTTCCAGCTCATCAATGGCGAAGGGCAGGGCCGCGAGTTCCGTGCCCTGTTTTCCGAGATCGGCGCCACCGATCTGTGCACCATGCTTGGCGGTCCCTCGGGCGAGCATATCGCCACCGTCGAGCACATCATGGCCGCGCTGTTCGGGCTCGGCATCGACAATGTTCTCATCGAGATCGACGGCCACGAGGTTCCCATCCTCGACGGCAGCGCCATGGCCTTCGTGGAAGCCATCGACCAGGCGGGCATCGAGACGCTGCCGGTCAAGCGGCGTTATATCAGGGTCGTCAAGCCGGTTCGCATCGAGAACGGTGCTTCCTGGGCGGAGTTCAGGCCCTATGACGGCACCCGCTTCGAGGTCGAGATCGATTTCGAAAGCCCGGCCATCGGCCGTCAGCTCTTTGCGTCGGACATCAATGCCGACATTTTTCGCCGCGATATTGCGCGCGCCCGCACCTTCGGTTTCATGAAGGATGTCGAGCGGCTGTGGGCGGCCGGCTACGCGCTTGGCTCCTCGCTCGAGAACTCGCTGGTGATCGGTGACGACAACCGCGTCATCAATATGGGCGGCCTGCGCTATCCCAACGAATTCGTGCGCCACAAGACGCTCGACGCCATGGGCGACCTGGCTCTGGCCGGAGCCCGCTTCATCGGCTGTTTCCGCTCCTATCGCGGCGGCCACAGGCTGAACGCCGCGGCGCTGCGGCGCCTGCTGTCGGACCGCACGGCCTTCGAGATCGTCGAGACGACACGCCGCGAGCGTGGCCGCGCGGCAGAGATGAGCGCCGTCAATGCGCCGCTCTACGCGCCTTGGATGATCTAGGTTTCGCACCGTTTTCACGCTTTGTGGCGGGATGCCGGGTGTTGCAGGAATGCATCATCGACCGGCGAAATCATAGGGATGCCCTAGCGCCGCCTTGCCGCCACAAAAATGCGCCATTGCCCGGAGATAGCGTTGCCGGGCAAGGCGGTTATGGTTTATGGCTGCTGCCGTCGATTAGTGCATGTCGCTCAAAAGTGGGGACCAGTTTTGGGACAACAGCATGCAAGAGGCATTAAAATAACGCCGAAAGGGCGCAATCCAATCATGTTCTTCAAGCGAGTCGGTCAATCGAAAGCGCCAAAGCGGTCTGTTCTCCTGGCGCTTTCGCTGGTTGTTCCATCGCTCTTTCTGTCGGCCTGCATGTCGTCGGAGAAAGACATCGATCTGTCGAAATATGTCGACCAGACCGAGCCGGCCGACGTTCTCTACAACCAGGGCCTCGCCAATTTGAATGCCGGCCGCCTCGACGAGGCGAGCAAAAAGTTCGACGCCGTCGACCGCCAGCACCCCTATTCGGAATGGGCTCGCAAGTCGATGGTGATGGGCGCTTTCGCCGACTACCGAAAGGGCAGCTACGACGAGGCGATCTCGTCGGCCAAGCGCTATCTGGCGCTTTATCCGTCCACCGATGACGCGCCCTATGCACAGTACATCATCGGCCTGAGCTACTATCGCCAGATCAAGGACGTGACGCAGGATCAGAAGGAAGCGCGCCAGACGCTGCAGACGATGCAGGATCTGGTCACGCGCTGGCCGACGTCGGAGTATGTCGACGACGCCAAGGAGAAGATCCGCTTCGCCAACGACCAGCTCGCCGGCAAGGAAATGCAGATCGGCCGCTATTATCTGGAGCGCCGCGAGTACATCGCGGCCGTCAAGCGCTTCCGCACCGTGGTGGAAAACTATTCCAACACGCGTCATGTCGAGGAAGCGTTGGCCCGCCTTACCGAAAGCTATTACGCGATGGGGCTCACCTCGGAGGCCCAGACGGCCGCCGCGGTGCTCGGCACCAACTATCCCGACAGCCCGTGGTACAAGGATTCCTACAAGCTCCTGCAGAGCAACGGGCTTTCGCCGCGCGAGAATGCCGGATCGTGGATTTCCAAGGCCGGGAAGCTGATCACCGGCGCCTGATCTGTCAGGCGCAAGCGTGCGTTGGGCGCTTTTCGGATTGATCCGATGCTGAAACAAAAAGATAGTGCGGCGCTGCGACTCCAATCGGTCGCGCACCGCTCCACGGCGGTTCAGTGGTTTGATTGAAGCGCTGAGCCGTCCCAACTTTTTGTCCTATGCAATTCCGATGGGAAAAACGCTACGCACCTTTCCTGGAATTGCCTGAGGTTCGGGTTCTGATGCTTTCCAGACTGTCGATCCGCGATATCGTCCTGATCGAGAAGCTGGATATCGACTTCCAGCCGGGCCTTTCCGTGCTGACGGGTGAAACCGGCGCCGGCAAATCCATCCTGCTCGATGCCCTGTCACTGGCGCTCGGCGCGCGCGGCGACGCCTCCCTGGTGCGCCATGGCGCACCACAGGGCCAGGTCATTGCCGTGTTCGATGTGGCGCGCAACCATCCGGTACGCGCGCTGCTCGTCGAGAATGCCATCGAGGATGATGGCGACATCATCCTGCGCCGCGTGCAGACGGCGGACGGCCGCACCCGCGTCTTCGTCAACGACCAGCCGTCCAGCGTGACGCTGATGCGCGATGTCGGGCGCGCTTTGGTCGAGATCCACGGCCAGCACGACGAACGCGCCTTGGTCGATCCGGGCGCCCATCGCGACGTGCTCGACGCTTTCGGCGGCCATCTCGGCGCTGTCCGATCGACCGGCGAGGCCTGGCGCCACTGGCGCGCCTGCGAGCAGGAGCTCACGCGCCACCGCGCCAAGGTGGCGGCAGCGGCGCGCGAGGCCGATTACCTGCGTGCGGCGGTGGCGGAGCTGACCAAGCTCGATCCGCAGCCTGGCGAGGAAACGGAACTTGCCGAACTGCGCGCCCACATGATGCGCGCCGAAAAGATCGCTTCCGAAATCCATGACGCCCAGGATGTACTGTCCGGCCCGTCTTCGCCCTTGCCGCAACTCGCCAGTCTGCTGAGACGGCTGCAGCGCAAGGCGACGGAGGCGCCCGGCCTGCTCGAGGACGTGGTCAAGTCGCTGGACGAAGCCATGCTGTCGCTCGACGCCGCGCAGTCCGGTGTCGAAGCGGCCCTTCGCGCAACGGAGTATGACCCGCAGCGGCTGGAGAAGGCGGAGGAGCGGCTGTTTTCGCTGCGCGCCGCCTCACGCAAGCACAGTGTCGCCGTCGACGATCTGGCGCAACTGCGCGACACGATGGTTGCCGATCTGGCTGATCTCGATGCCGGCGAGGAACGCCTGCATGGGTTGGAAAAGCAGGCCGCGGCGGCACGCGAGGCCTATGACATCGCCGCGGCGCAGCTTTCCTCGCTTCGCCACGCGGCGGCCGTCGGCCTGACCAAGGCGGTGATGGCCGAATTGCCGGCGCTGAAGCTCGAACGCGCCGCCTTCATCGTGGAGATGAAGAGCGAGGCCGAGACCCGCATGGAAGAGGGCATCGACCAGATCGAGTTCTGGGTGCGCACCAATCCCGGCACGCGGCCCGGGCCGATGATGAAGGTGGCGTCCGGCGGCGAGCTGTCGCGCTTCCTTTTGGCGCTGAAAGTGGCGCTGGCCGACCGTGGCTCGGCGCCGACGCTGGTTTTCGACGAAATCGACACCGGCGTCGGTGGCGCCGTGGCGGATGCCATCGGCCAAAGGCTGGCGCGGCTGTCGAAGCGCGTGCAGGTGCTGTCGGTCACGCATGCGCCGCAAGTGGCGGCGCGCGCGGCGACGCATTTCCTGATCTCAAAATCGGGCAGCACGGACCGTGTGGCGACCGGCATTGCCGAGATGGACAGGCCGGCGCGGCAGGAAGAGATCGCCCGCATGCTGGCCGGCGCCACGATCACCGACGAGGCACGCGCCGCCGCCGAAAGGCTGCTGCGCGAGAACACAAACGCGGCGTAAGGCCATCCGGCGTCATTGACGGGGCAGGATATGGCAGCGAGTCAGGATATGGCTCCATCCTGCTGTTCAGGAATGATCTTTTCCGAAAACCGGTTCCCACTTTTCGGGATCATGCTCTATTGTGGCGCGCCACCGTTCGGGGAAGAAAAGCATGGCCGAAAAACCTGTCGATTCGCTCAGCGAAAGCGAGGCTGAAGCCGAGCTGAAGCGCCTGGCGGAGGAGATCGCCGAGCATGACCGGCGCTACCATGCCGAGGACGCGCCCACGATCACCGACGCCGAATATGATGCGCTGCGCCGGCGCAACCTTGCCATCGAGGAGCGTTTTCCCGACCAGGTGCGCGAGGATTCGCCGTCGCGCAGGGTCGGCGCGCCGCCGGCCGAAGGTTTCGCCAAGGTGCGCCATGCCGTGCCGATGCTCAGCCTCGCCAAGGCCTATACCGACGAGGACGTCGCCGATTTCATCGAGCGCGGCCGGCGTTTCTTCGACCGCGACAAGGACCTCGATATCGCCTTCACCGCCGAACCGAAGATCGACGGGCTGTCGGCGTCGCTGCGCTATGAGAATGGCGTGTTCGTGCAGGGCGCGACGCGCGGCGACGGAACCGTGGGTGAGGACATCACCGCCAATCTCAGGACCATCGCCGATATTCCCGCGAGGCTGAAAGGCTCCGGCTGGCCTGATGTCATCGAGATACGCGGCGAGGTCTACATGACCTATGCGGAATTCGAGGCGCTGAAGGCGCGCTCGGCGGCGGCCGGCGGCCAGGATTACGTCAATCCGCGCAACACGGCGGCAGGATCGCTGCGCCAGAAAGATCCATCGGTCACCGCCAGCCGCAACCTGAAATTCTTCGCCTATGCCTGGGGCTACACGACGGCGGACCCCGCGCCGACGCAGTTCGATTCGGTGCAGAAGTTCAAGGAATGGGGGTTCAAGGTCAGCCCGCTGATGGTGCGGGCGAAGTCGATCGACGACCTCATAGCGCACTATCATCGCATCGAGGAGCAGCGCTCCTCGCTCGGCTATGACATTGACGGGGTCGTCTACAAGGTCGACCAGCTGGAATTGCAGCGCCGCTGGGGTTTCGTCACCGGCGAGCCGCGCTGGGCGGTTGCCCACAAATTCCCGGCCGAGCAGGCGATGACGACCGTGCAGAAGATCGACATCCAGGTCGGCCGCACCGGCACGCTGGCGCCGGTCGCAAGGCTTGCGCCCGTCACCGTCGGCGGCGTCGTGGTCGAGAACGTCACGCTGCACAATGAGGATTACATCAAGGGTTTCGACAGCAACGGCCTGCCGATCCGCGACGGCATCGATGTGCGCATCGGCGACACGGTGGTGATCCAGCGGGCAGGCGACGTCATTCCGCAGATTGTCAGCGTCGTCATCGACAAGCGCCCGGCCGATGCCGTGCCTTACGAATTCCCGCATACCTGTCCGGTCTGCGGCTCGCCGGCGACGCGCGAGATCAACGAGAAGACCGGCAAGGAGGATTCCCGCCGGCGCTGCACCGGCGAGCTGATCTGCGCAGCACAGGCCGTGGAAAGATTGCGCCATTTCGTTTCGCGCGGGGCGCTCGATATAGAGGGCCTGGGCGCCGAAAACATCGACACCTTCTTCAATGCCGGACTGATCAAGACGGCCGCCGATATTTTTACGCTCAGGGATCGACGTCCCGCCGTCACCAAGGCGCTGGCCGAGCGGCGCGAGGAGCAGGCCAGGCAGCGTGAGGCGGCGTCCGGAAAGACGCGCAAGAATGTGCGCAATGTCGAGGACCGCAACTATGAAGGCCTCGACAAGCTGTTCGCGGCCATCGACTCGCGCCGCGAGCCGGAACTCGATCGCTTCATCTTCGCGCTCGGCATCCGCCATATCGGAGAGACGACGGCCGCCGTGCTCGCCAAGACCTTTTCCACCATCGAGGAACTGATCCGCGTCGGCAAGGAAACGGCGGCAGCGCAGGATCCGCACACCGTCTTCCCTTCGGTCAACGGCATCGGTGACACGGTGATCGATGCGCTGCGCGATTTCTTCGGCAATGAACGCAATGACGACGTGCTCGACAAGCTGCTCGAGCAGGTCAGGCCCAAGCCCTATATCGTCACCGTCTCGGCCGACAGCGAGGTTGCCGGCAAGACCATCGTCTTCACCGGCACGCTGGAGAAGATGACGCGCTCGGAAGCCAAGGCGATGGCCGAACGCCTGGGCGCCAAGGTGGCCGGCTCGGTTTCGGCCAAGACCGATCTGCTGGTCGCCGGACCCGGCGCCGGCTCCAAGCTCAAGCTTGCCAGCGAACTTGGCGTCGAAGTCATCGACGAAGACACCTGGCTGCAACGGGTCGGCAAGGCGTGATGGCGTTCAAAGGCTTCGGCCCAAAGGCCCTTCCGTTCCTGAAGGCGCTGGATTTCCACCAGAGCCGGGAGTGGTTTTTGGAAAACCGCGACCTGTTCGAACAGGAACTGCGCGATCCGCTTGGCGATCTCGTCGACACGCTGACCCAACGCTTTGCGGAAGCGCGGCTCGGCTTGCGCGGCGACCGCAAGAAGTCGCTGTTCCGCATCAATCGTGACGTGCGCTTTGCCAAGGACAAGCGGCCCTACAACCGGCATGTCTCGGCGATCCTGTCGCCCGATGGCAGCAAGGCCGTGCAGGGCGTGTTCTACATTCATATCGGGCTTGAGGGCTGCTTTGCCGGCGTCGCCTGGTGGCAGCCGGAGGCTGCGCTGCTGCTGGCGATGCGGCGCGCCATCGAGACGTGGCCGGACAGGTTTCGCGCCATGGTTAAGGCGTTGAAGAAGAACGGCCTCGAGCTTAGCGCCGAAGACGCCATGAAACGCACGCCGCGGGGCTTCGAGCACGTTACGGACAAGGATCTCGTCGCTGCGATCCGCAACCGGCATTTTGCCGTCCGCCACGTCATCGATCCGGCGGGCATCCACGGGCCGGAACTGGTCGAGGAACTCGTCGATTTCACCATGCGCGCCAAGCCTCTGCTCGACTGGGGCAGGGCGATCGAGGGCAAAATCGCGAAGGACTAAGTTCCATCTCGAGCCCGGCGATGATCATTTCCGCTGATCGTTTGGCTCAAGCGAATTCGTGTGACAAGGCGGGCTGCACTACCTACATCGACGGTTTCGACCCTGGAGCGATCGATGGCGACGGACGTGATTTCCGAGAGCGGCGGCAGAAGCGACTTCTGGCAAGGCGTGCGGCTCTCCATGCCTGTCGTCGTGGCGTCGGCGCCGTTCGCGGTGCTGTTCGGGGCGCTTGCCGTCGACAATGGTTTCTCGGTCCTCGAAGCCTTTATGATGAGCGCGCTGGTCTATGGCGGTGCCAGCCAGATGGTCGGCATCCAGCTGTTCGGCCAGCATGTCGCGCCGTGGCTGATCGTGCTGTCGATCTTCGCCGTCAACTTCCGCCATGTGCTCTACTCCGCCGGCATTGGCCGGCGCATCGCGCATTGGCCTGTCATCCAGCAGGCGCTCGGCTATTTCATCCTCACCGATCCGCAGTTCGCGGTGGCCGAGGCGAGGGCGGCGTCGGGCCAGACGGTCGGCTTCGCCTGGTATCTGGGGCTTGGCCTGCCGGTCTATGTGTTCTGGGTAACCGAAAGCGCGCTGGGTGCTGTGTTCGGCAAGCTCATCCCCGACACGCATGCGCTGGGCATCGATTTCCTGTTGCCGATCTATTTCCTCGGCCTGGTGATGGGCTTCCGCAAGCGACCGCTGTGGCTGCCGGTGGTGGTCGCCAGTGCCTGCGCCTCAATCGTCGCCTACAAGACGGTCGGCTCGCCCTGGCACGTCTCGATCGGCGCCATTGCCGGCGTGCTGCTCGCCGTCATCCTGCCGCCGCACCATAGCGGCGTGGAGACAAGGCCATGAGCACGACGTTCTGGATCATCATCGCCGGCGCGGTCGCCACCTATCTCACGCGCGTCGGCGGGCATCTGGTCATCTCCCGCTTCGAGAACATCCATCCGCGCGTCGAGGCCGGCCTCAACGCCGTGCCGGCGGCGGTGCTGACGACGCTGGTGGCGCCGGAGCTGTTGAATGCCGGACCGGCGGAATGGGCGGCGCTGGTCGTCACCGCCGCGGTCTCACTGCGCGGCGGGCTGATGTCGATGTTTTTGGCTGGCGCGGCAGTGCTCATCCTGGCGCGGCAGTTCGCAGCGTAGTTTGGCCCGCGATCTTTCCGAGCGTTGGCGCCGCCCCTCATTGCCCTGCCGGGCGTTCGTCACTCGAAAAGCCAAGCAATTGGCTTTTCGTCCGCTTCGCGGACCGCTTCTCAACTCCCCGTATAGTGACTTGGAGAAAGAGGCTCGCCTCAAATCTTCGCGTCGTGCGGCAGCGGCGCTGTCGCCTTTTCCAGCCAGGCCAAGGTTTCGCCGTCGAGCATCGGTCCGATCTCGGCCAGAACGCGGGCATGGTAGGCGTCTAGCCAATGCAGCTCCTCGCGCGTCAGCAGCTCTGACCGCACCAGCCTGATGTCGATCGGCGCCAGCGTCAGCGTCTCGAAGCCATGCACGGCGATGTCGCCGCCTTCGATCTGTTCGGCCGGCGTCACCAGGATGAGGTTCTCGATGCGGATGCCGTAGGCGCCTTCCTTGTAATAGCCGGGTTCGTTGGACAGCATCATGCCTTCGAGCAGCTTTTCGGTGCCGGTGCGGGCAATGCGCTGCGGACCTTCATGCACGGCCAGATAAGAGCCGACGCCATGGCCGGTGCCATGGGCGAAGTCGCAACCATGCTTCCACAGCGCCATGCGGGCGACGGCGTCGATTTCCGAGCCGCGCGTGCCGGCGGGGAAGCGCAGCGTGGAAATGCCGATCATGCCTTTCAGCACCAGCGTAAAGCGTTCGCGCATTTCCTCGGTCGGCTGGCCGATCGGCACGGTGCGGGTGATGTCGGTGGTGCCGTCCTGATACTGCGCGCCGGAATCGAGCAGGAACAACTCGCCGGCCTGCAGCTTGCGGCTGGTGGCGCGCGACACGCGGTAATGCATGATGGCGCCGTTCGGGCCGGCGCCGGAAATGGTGTCGAAGGACACGTCGCGCAGCGGCATTTGCGTTTCCTCGCCGGTCTGCCGGCGGCTCTCCTCCAGCCTTGTGACGACCGCGATCTCGTCGAGCGAGCCGGGTTTTTGCCGCTCCAGCCAGCACAGCAGCTTGGCCACCGCCGCGCCGTCACGACGGTGCGCGGCGCGCGAGCCGTTGATCTCGGCCTGGTTCTTGGTGGCTCGCGGGATGCGGGCAGGATCGGGCGCGGCGACCACGGTACCGCCATTGTCCTCGACCAGCATGCGCAGCCGGTCGGCCGCCAGCACCGGGTCGAGCGCGATCTTGGCGCCACCCTTGGCAAGCGCTGCGATCGCCGCCTCGAATTCGCCGGGCTCGTGCGGATCGGCGAGCTGGGTGAGATAGGCCGCGACCTGGCGCGAGAATTTGCGCATGTCCATGAACAGCTGGTGCGATCCATCCGCCGCGAGGATGGCGAAGCCGAGCGCCAGCGGCGTGTGCGGTACGTCGCCGCCTCGGATGTTGAAGGCCCAGGCGATGGAGGAGGGGTCGGTCAGCACCGCATGGGTGGCGCCGTCCTTGCCGATCGCTGTTGCCAGCCGCGCCAGCTTGTCCTTGGCGAGTTCGCCGGCA
Source organism: Mesorhizobium sp. WSM4310 (assembly GCF_007003935.1). Classification (NCBI taxonomy): domain Bacteria; kingdom Pseudomonadati; phylum Pseudomonadota; class Alphaproteobacteria; order Hyphomicrobiales; family Phyllobacteriaceae; genus Mesorhizobium; species Mesorhizobium sp. WSM4310. Next base: position 240,302 of record NZ_VFTA01000003.1, on the reverse strand, counting down.
AAGCCAATCGGGTGCAGCTCGACCGGCGTCACCGGCGCGGCGGGCTGGTCGTTCCAGATGATGTCGATCGGATTTTTCTCGAGCGGCACCAGCACCGCGCCGGTCTTGTCGGCCGAGGCCTGCAACGCCTTGACCTCGCCAATCGTGTGCAGCCATGGATCGAAGCCCAGCCGCGCGCCCTTGCCGATATTGTCCTTGAGCCAGACGGCGGGCGGGTTGTCGACCAGGCTTTCGACGGCAAAGATGTCGAGATCGACCTCGCTGCGCACCTGCAGCGTGTAGCGCCCGTCGACGAAGATGAAGGCGCGGTCGCGCAGCACGATGGCGACGCCGGCCGAGCCGCTGAAGCCGGTCAACCATTTCAGCCGTGCCGATCGATCGGCGACATATTCGCCCTGGTGCTCGTCCGCGCGCGGAACGATAAAACCGTCGAGGCCATTGGCGGCCAGCCATTGGCGCAGCAGCGCCACGCGCGGCTTGCCAACCGAAGGGTCGCCCGCGGAATCGAAGGTCTGGAACATGATGGGCCTCCTGATGTCAGCGTGACCGTAGCCTATGGGTCCGGAAATCGGAATCGATTTCCGGTTGGCGCAAACTGCTACGGCGCCGGCTGGCTGACAACCAAATGGGGCTGGTCCAGCCGCGGTACGATCAGCTTTCCGGAGAAATCCATGCCACGGCCCATCAAAGTTCTAAGTTGCGACTGTCGAGGATCGGCAGTTGCGTTGCCGATCTCAGCGCTTGAGGTGGATCGTCACCCAGCCTTCGCGGTGCAAGGTGCTGATGTGCCGGAAGTTCTGGCCGACATAGGCCGAGATGACGGCGTCGCGCTGGCGCTCGAGAATGCCCGACAGGACGATCGAGCCGCCAAGCGCGATGTGTCCGGCCATTTGCGGCGCCAGCCGCATCAACGGCCGCGCCAATATGTTGGCGACGATCAGGTCGAAAGGGGCACGCTTGCCGAAGATCGGATGGTGAAAGCCCGGTGCGGTGACCGTTTCGATGAGCGCCTTGACGTGATTGAGCCGCGCATTGGCGGCGGCGACCTTCACCGCCACCGGGTCGATGTCGGTGGCGAGCACCGAAATATGCGCCAGCTTGGCGACGGCGATGGCCAGCACGGCGCTGCCGGTGCCGAGGTCGAGCGCATTGCGCGGGTGCTCGCGCCGTACCACTTTCTCCAGCATTTCCAGGCAGCCGGCGGTGGTACCGTGATGGCCGGTGCCGAAGGCAAGGCCGGCCTCGATCTCGATGGCGAGTTCGCCGCTGTGGCGCTTCCTGCGGTCATGCGCGCCGTGGACGAAGAAACGGCCGGCGCGCACCGGCTTCAGGCCCTCCAGCGAACGCGCCACCCAGTCGATGTCGGGCAGCACTTCGCGCTCGACCGGCTTCGACTGAGCAAGCCCGGCGAGAATGTCCTTCACCCGCGCTTCAATCGCATCGACGTCGCCATCGGCGTAGAGCGAAACCTCGTGGATGTCCTGGTCTTCGTCGACCTCGAGCACGGCGATCGGCAGGCCTTCATCCTCGAAGGCCAGCTCAAGCGCCGCGAAGACGCGCTCTGCCTCGATCTTGCCGGTGGTGAAATGAAGCCGCGTCTGGGTCATATGGATACTTATCAACCCTTGGCCGCGAGGCGCTTCAGCTTCTCCACGGCCGTGCTGGCGCTTTCGCCATAGGCGATCGTGCCGGCAAAGTCGCCCCTGGAGTTGAGCAGCAGCACCGAGGCGGTGTGGTCCATCGTATAGTCGCCGTCGCCTGTATCGACCTTCTTCCAGTAGATGCCGAACGACTTGGCCATGGCATGGACCTTGTCAGGGTCGCCGGTGATGCCGGTGATGCGGTCCGAGAAATTGCTGACATAGGCGTTCATCACCGCCGGCGTGTCACGCTCCGGGTCGACCGAGACGAAATAGGCATGCAAGGTCTTGCCGTCGTCGCCGAGCGTCTTCAGCCAGCCGGAGAGTTCGAACAGCGTGGTCGGGCAGACTTCGGGGCAGTGGGTGAAGCCGAAGAAGATGACGCTGGGCTGGCCCCGGAAGGCGGCTTCGGTGATCGGCGCGCCTTTCTGGTCGACGAGGGTGAAGGGTGCGCCGAACGGTTCGCCGCCATAATGGCCGCGATACCAGTCGAAGGTCAGCCAGCCGATGCCGGCCGCCATCAGGACGAGAATGCCGACCAGGATAGAACGCATCATCACAAAAGTCCGTCCGCAGAAATCATCGCGCCGGCTCAATGCCGCGCCGGTGCGACAGTCTTAGCGGTTTGGCCCTGCGCAGGCAAAGTGCCGCGATGCCGCAACCGTGGTGGTGTTGACGCATCCGCTTGCAAAGCCGCACGCCGCGTCCCACCTGATACCGGCAACTCGAACCGCAGGAGGCTCCTTTGCTCGAACTGGTTGGGCGCGAACGGATTGGGCGAAAACTGATCGGCGGCGCCTTGGCCGCGTGCGTCGTGCTTGGCGCCGGCGGCGCCGTCGCCGAGGAAGTCGGCAAGGTCGGCGTCGACTGGGTCGGCAATGACATCATCGTCGAAGCGATCAAGGACCCCAAGGTGGATGGCGTGACCTGCCATGTCTCCTATTTCGACCGCAGCATCATCGACCGCCTGCACAAGGGCAACTGGTTCGAGGATCCGTCCGATTCGTCGATCTCCTGCCGTCAGACCGGCCCGATCACCATCGGCGACATCGACACGGGCGAAGGCGGCGAGGAGGTGTTCAAGCAGGGCCTCAGCCTGATCTGGAAGAAGCAGGTGGTGAACCGCATCTACGACAAGACCAACGAGACGCTGATCTATCTCTCGCATTCGCGCCAGGTGCAGAACGGCTCGGCCAAAATGTCGGTGACCACGGTGCCGCTCTATGGCCAGAACGTGGTGTGGAGCAAGGGCAAGCCGAAATAGGTGGATGGGCGTCTTTTTGTGCTGATTGGCACCACGGACAATTGCTCCTGCCTTGCAGGAGCAATTGCTCGGGCGTAAAGCCGCGCGCATGGACCGCACCGAAAACCTCGTCCTGAAAGATCCCGAGCCGCGCATCCATCCGACCGCGGAGTTGAAGGCTTGCAAGCTCGGCCGTTACGCTTCGATCGGCGAGAGGGTGGTGCTGCGCGAGGTGAGCGTCGGGGATTTCTCCTATTTCGAGCGCCATGCCGAGGCGATCTATACGAGCATCGGCAAATTCTGCTCGATTGCCGCCAACAGCCGCATCAACGCGCTTGAACATCCGATCGAGCGGTTGACCCAGCACAAGGTCAGCTATCGGCCGAACGAATATTTCCGCTGGCTGGGTGTCGATGCGGCGTTCCGCGAGCGGCGGCAGGCGAAGGCCGTGACCATCGGCCACGACGTCTGGATCGGCCACGGCGCGGTGATCATGCCCGGCGTCACGATCGGCAATGGCGCGGTCATCGGCGCCAATGCGGTGGTGACGCAGGACGTGCCGTCCTACACGATCGCCGCCGGCGTGCCGGCAAAGCCGCTCCGGGCGCGCTTTGCTCCCGACATAGCGGCGCGGATCGAAGCGCTCGCCTGGTGGGACTGGCCGGTCGAGAAACTCGCCAGGGCGGTTCCCGATATCCAGTCCATGCCGATCGAGGCCTTCCTTGATCGTTGGGAAAACGACGCCGTTTAGGCTTCCGCTGACAACGGTTTGGCCCTGGCCGTCACCGCCGCAGGCCATCAGCAGACCGAGAGCGGCGCTGGCAAGCGGGCTGCGGGAAAGTGAAGCGACCGTCTGTCCGTATGCCGGTCGGCGCTTTCGGGAACCATCCCTCCGCGCTCCGGACTGAAACCCCTTCCGCCATGCGGGGGTGGCGCGGCGGAAGGGGCCGGAGGTAAACCGCTGTGGAGCGGAAGGAACAGGCACTTTTGCCTGCACGGTTACTATGACATTAGACCGATAAGGTGTGTTTTCCGCCGCATGCGCGCCTTGCGTGTGTCCAATTGCACCTGATGTATTTGTTGCCGACTGGAACCCGAGCGGGTCTCCGGTTGTTTCTCATCGCCGCAGCCATTGAGAGATCTCGACAGATGGAAAAGGTCTTTACCAAGATTGCCAATTGGGTAGCCCACATGACGGGGCTGCCGCTGACATTCGCCGTCTGCTGTATGATTATCGTTGTCTGGGCGGTGAGCGGGCCATTCTTTGGCTTCTCGGACACCTGGCAATTGGTGATCAACACCGGCACGACAATCATCACGTTCCTAATGGTGTTCCTGATCCAGAACACCCAGAATCGCGATAGTGCCGCGATCCAGGCCAAGCTCGATGAACTGATCCGGGTCGGCAGGGGCCACAACCATTTCATCGGCATCGAGCACCTGACGGAATCCGAGGTCGAGGAAATCCGCGACAAGTGCGAGCGGGCGGCGCGGCGGCATGACGAAAAGATCGCCGCCATGGCCGCCAAGAAGGCCGTCGCGCAAAAGCGAGGCCCGAAAAAGCACGCGGCTTGAGAGCTTGCTGATCAGCCTTTGATGAAGGCCGCGAACGCATCCCTGTGATCGGGGTGCCAGCGCGACAGGGCGGGGCGGTTTTCGATGATGTCGCCGATGGCCCAGGCCATGCGCTTTTCATCCAGCGGGCGCGCTGCTTCATTGTCCGGGCACAGGATGTAGAAGTCGCCCCTGACCAGAGATTCCAGCATGAAATCAATGACCTGTTCGCCGGTCCAGGCGCCGGCGGGCTTTTCCGTCGCCCCTTCGGTGAGGCCGGTATAGGTGAAGCCGGGAATGAGCAGATGCGCCGACAGGCGGGCGCCGGGTTCGTTGCGCAATGCGTGCGCCAGGCCTTCGGTGAATGTCTTCACGCCGGCCTTGGAGACATTGTAGGCGAGGTTGCCGGGCGGCGTGGTGATGCCTTGCTTGGAACCGGTGTTGACGATCAGGCCCGGCTTGGCCGACGCCAGCATGCGCGGCGCGAAGGCTTCGACGCCATGCACGACGCCCCAGAAATTGATGTCGAGCAGCCGTTTCCAGCCATCGCGGTTTTCCCAGGGTTTTCCCGGATTGTCGCCGACGCCGGCATTGTTCATCAGCAGCGAGACCTCGCCGAAGGCGCCGAATGCGCGGTCGGCGAGACGATCGACCTCATCGGCCTTCGAAACATCAGCGGCGACGGCAAGCACGGCATCATCGCCGGCAATGGCCGAGACGGCGCGGGAGGCATCGTCAAGGCGCGCGCTGCCAATGTCGGCGAGCACGATCTTCATGCCCATCAGCGCAAGCCGCTTGGCGGCTGCCAGGCCTATGCCGCTGGCCGCGCCAGTGATGACGGCGGCGTTGCCGGGGCCAAGCGCGGGCAGGGCGATCTGGATTTCAGCGTCGGTGATCATGAGCAACAGCATCCTTTTCTCGATGGCGCCGAACTTAGCGCCGGGACGGGCTTGCGCAAGCCTTCGTCAGCACGTGTTCGGGTTGACCAGTCGGGCCGCGACTGCGCATGCTGCCCACAAATGGAGATTTTCGATTGACGGACTGGATCGCAATTCTGAAAGAGCAGACCGCCACCGGTGACCAGATGGGGCGCGAGGTGCCGCAGATGCTGGCCAACCCTGATATCAGCGAAGCCCAAGTGAAGACACTGTTCTCCGCGCTGGAAAAACAGGCCGAGTTCGTTGAGAAGCTGCGCATGGCGCTGGAGAAATTCGGCCATGATTTCTCGATCATCAAGGCAGCCGAACGGCTGGAGGAGCGCTACGCCGATCTTGCGGCGTCGGTCGCCGAAAAGCTGAAAGCGATGCGCAAATAGAGCGGCTTTTTGGAGCTATTTTTCGAGAACGCGGGAAAAACGCGTGTCCGGTATAAGCCACACCAGGGCGACGGCAACATAGAGGCCCACACCGATCCACCGGTTGAGGAAGGCAAGCGCAACCGCCGCTATATAGACGGCAAGCGAAATCCTTCCCTTGAGGTCAGGGCCGATTGCCTTGGCGAAGGCGGTGCCCTGACCATGCAGCCGGCGCAGTGCCAGGACCAGGATGGCATAGGCGGTCGCGCACATTGCGAGATCGAAGCCGTAGACCGCGACGGGAACCGTGGCGAAATGGTTCTCGCCCATGAAGGCGGTCGTTACAGGCATCAGGGACAGCCAGAACAACAGATGCAGGTTTGCCCACAAGACCCCGCCGTCGACGCGCTGCACGGTGTGGAACATGTTGTGCAGATTGTTCCAGTAGATGCCGACATTGATGAATGACAGCACGTAGCACAGGAAGACCGGCAATTGCGGCACCAGGGCCGCGAAGTTCTCGCCCTCCGGCACCTTCAGCTCCAGCACCATGATGGTGATGATGATGGCCACCACGCCGTCGGTAAATGCCTCGACCCTGCCTTTGCCCATGATTCTCCCTCTCGAACAGGCGAACGTTACGAGAGGATGTGGCGCCGCGCCATACTGACAATCTTGTCAGGAGCTTTGGACGGAAACGGGAACCGCCGTCGCCAGGTAGACGTTGGGCAGGAGTTTCCCAAAAAGAAGATGCCGGCATGACCATCAACGCTCAGACCATGACTCGCGACAACGAACTCGGTGGCCGTGCGGCGACGGCCGCTGTTGCCGCCATGATTGCGGCCCTTTTCGCCGGCAGCACGGCGTTGACGCCACTCTATGTCATCTACAAGCAGGCCTTCGGTTTCTCGCAGATCACGCTGACACTGGTCTACGCCGTCTACGTCATCGGCAATCTGGGGGCGCTTATCCTGTTCGGACGTCTCTCTGATGTCGTCGGCCGCCGTCCAGCCGCGCTGGCGGCGATGGCCGTTGCCGTGGTCAGTGCGCTGATTTTCCTGTTTGCGGAAAACGTGGCTTGGCTCGACCTTGCGCGGATACTCAGCGGTCTTGGGATCGGAGTGGGCGCGGGAACCGGAACCGCCTGGCTGGCCGAGCTGATCGAAGGCGAGGACAAATCGCGCGCGGCCATCATCGCCACCAGCATCAATTTCGTCGGGCTCGGGCTTGGCGCGCTTGTGGCGGGACTGCTGGCGCAATACGCGCCCTGGCCACTTCGGCTGACATTCGCTGTCTATCTGGCTTTGCTTGCCCTCGTCACCCTGCTGATTTGGCGCACGCGGGAAACCGTGTCGCGGCCGGGGCGGCTGACCGATGTCTCGATGCGGCCACGCCTCTCGGTTCCCGTCAGCATCCGAACGCGCTTCGTTGCACCCGCGGTGACGGGCTTCGGCGCCATGGCGCTGGTCGGCTTCTACGCTGCGCTGGCGCCGAGCATCCTGGCGCAGCAGCTGCACGCGACCAACCATGCCGAAGCCGGCGCGCTGTTTTTCGAATTGTCGCTGGTGGCTGCCGCGACCATCGTGGTGACGGCGGGCCTGTCCAGCCGTTTCACCATGCTGGCGGCCCTGGTGCTGATGATCCCGACGGCGGCGCTGATCGTGGCCGCGCAATTCTTCGCGTCCGTGGCCACCATGATTGTCGCCACCGCCTTCTGCGGGGTGGCGGCGGCGCTCGGCTATCGCGGCGGCCTGCAGGCAGTGAACCAGATTGCGCCGGCGGACCGCCGGGCCGAGGTGGCGTCGGCCTTTTTCATCTGCTGCTTCTGCGGCAATGCACTGCCGGTCATCGGCATCGGCATCCTGTCGAGCTGGGCGAGCGCCACGGTGGCGAGCCTGGCTTTCGCCGGCATGATCACCGTCTTCTCGCTGGTGGCGGTGGGGTTCGGCGCGAAATTCACCCGCTGAGCTTCAACCGTTCGGCGTCTCGGGCGCCATGTTGGCGCGGCCGCGCGGTACGCCGAGCCCGGTGTCCGGCGGCTCGCCGGCCGCCGGCCTGTTCTCGATCATGTGCAATGTGCGCCAGCCGCCGAAGCGGTAATAGGCCGCGGCCAGCACAAGCGAGGTGATCGAGCCGGCCGGGAAACTCCACCACAACGCTTCCTCGCCGATCACGCCGCGCATGAAATAGGCGAAGCCGGTGCGCACGATGAGCACCGAAATCACCAGGATGATCAGCGGCGGCATCACCGCGCCGGTGGCGCGCACGGTGGCGAACAGCACGATGGTGATGCCGAACAGGATGAACGACCAGGACGCGGCCGTGTTGATGTGGGCGGCGATGTCGATCGCCGCGCTGTCGCTGCTCAGGAACAGGCCGAGGATCGGGCGGTCGAAGAGCCACAGCATCGCGACCAGGGCGCCGGTCAGGACGAGGTTGAAGCCGACGCCGGAGGCGGCGACGCGGCCGATCCGTTCCCAACGGCCGGCGCCGACATTCTGTGCAGCCATCGAGGAGACCGCGGCACCGATGGCCAGCGCCGGCATCTGGATGTAGGTCCACAGCTGCGCGGCGATTCCATAGGCGGCGGCGACCTGCGAACCGTAGGAATTGACGATGCCCATCACCGTCAGGGCCGCCGCCGAAATGACGATCATCTGCAGGCCCATCGGCACGCCCTTGAAGACGACGATGCGCAGCAAGGCGGGGTCGGGCCGCAGCAGGGCGAGATTGGCGCCGGCCAGCCGCAGCGGGTGCTTGCGCGCGTAGAGCACGACGAGGATGGCGATGACGCTCACCGTCTGGCCGATCAGCGTCGCGGTGGCGGAGCCGGAGATGCCAAGCTCGGGGAAGGGGCCGATGCCGCGGATCAGCAACGGGTTGAGCGCGATGTCGAGGACGACCGCCAGCGCCATGAAGATGAAGGGCGTGCGTGAATCGCCCGCACCGCGCAGTACCGTCATGACGAAGGATAGAAGGTTCATCATCGGCACGGCGACGAAGATGATGCGCAGATAGGAACGCGCCAGCGGCAAGGCGTCGGCCGGTGTGCCAAGCGTGCCCAGGATGGCATCGACCCAGATCCAGCCGCAGACGGCGAAGACCACCGAAACGAAGAAGAAGAAGGTGGCGCTGGTGCCGACGATGCGGCGCGCCTCGGGCAGGTCGCGGGCGCCGACCGACTGCGCCACCAGGATGGTCGCCGCCATGCCGATGCCGAACACGGTGCCCAGGATCAGGAACAGGACGAGGTTGGCGTTGGAGGTGGCGGTCAGCGCCGATTCACCGAGAAAACGGCCGACCCAGACGGCATTGATCGACCCGTTGAGCGACTGCAGCACGTTGGAACCCAGCACCGGCAGGGCAAACAGCAGCAGCGTGCGCGGGATCGGGCCGCTGGTCAGGTCGCCGGTGCGCCGGCGCGCGGGCATTTTTTCGTCCATGGCTGGCGACTCGGCAAATGTGAATCTCGCCCGCGACGATATCGGAGGCCCGATCGAGATGCACCCTGCGCCGTGGAGCAGTCGTCCACGGGGCGGCTATCGCGGACGGGCGCGGAACGTGCCCGCCAGGATTGTGATGGACCTTGATCCAATCATGTTCTCAAAGCTCACGGAATGGGATATTGATCCCGGGGGCGTGGGGCCCGCATTCCTTACTAGATCTTATGGATAAGCCGGGGGGATCATGTCCGATATTCCGCTTTTTTCCGAGCGCCTGAACCGGCGCTCTTTTCTCGGGGCATCCGCTTTGAGCGCGGCCTCGGTGGTTGTTTCGGCGTGCACCACGACTGATATGGCGCCACCGCCGCCAGTGGCGCCGGCGCCAAGCGAGCCGGCACTCGGCGACGCCGCAACCATGTACGCGGCGCGCACCGACGAGGGCTATCAACTGCCGGCGATCCCGGTGGCCAAGCTCGATCCGAAGTTCGTCCGCCAGATCGTGACCGACCCGACCGGAGAAAAGCCGGGCACCATCGTCGTCGATGTCGCGGAGCACTTCCTCTATCTGGTGCGCGACGGCGGCAAGGCCATCCGCTATGGCGTCAGCCTTGGCAAGGCCGGCTTCGGCTGGACCGGCAGCGCCGTGGTCCAGGCGCGGAAGAAGTGGCCGGTGTGGACGCCGCCGCCGGAAATGATCCAGCGCCGGCCGGAACTGGCGAAATTCAAGGACGGCATGCCGCCAGGCCCGCAGAGCCCGCTCGGCGCCCGCGCGCTCTATCTGTTCCGCGACGGCAAGGACACGATGTACCGGCTGCATGGCACCCCAGAATGGGATTCCATCGGCAAGAATGCCTCGTCGGGCTGTGTGCGCTTCATGAACCAGGACATCATCGACCTCTACAGCCGCGTCAACGGTCCCGCGCAGGTCTTCGTGCGGCCCAACCTGTCGGCCGCCGGCAAGATCATGGCGGTGTCGAGCAGGACGGCTGAGCCGATCGATGCCGGCGTGCCGAAGGACGCGGAGTTCTTGAAGTAAGTACCTTCACGATCGACGGTTCGACCGGAATAACTCAGGCGGACGCGCCATGCGCGTCCGCCTGGATCGTGCTGATTACTTCTTCGCCAGAGCCGGCAGCGTGACCTGATAGACCAGGAACATGGTGTCGACATTGGCGCCGTCATCGGCCTTGTAGGGGGCGCCGACCTGGAAACCGTCCTGGGCGAGGAAGTCGTTGTCATTGGCGACGAACAGGAAATAGTCGTCGGGCAGCTGTGGATCGAGCACGCTGGCCAGCGACATTGCTTCCCACTTCTCGGACAGGTTGTTGTGGTCATTCGGCGCGCCATTGTGCAGGCTGAAGCGGTTGAGCTGCGCATTGTCGTTGATGTCGATGAACGGCGTCAGCCTGGCCGGCGTCACCGACGGATCGAGCACGCCCTTGGGCGCGAACGGCTTGTCGGCGGCGTCGAAAGGGCTGCCCGCGATGTCGGTTGCGGCCGAAACGTCGACGACAAAGATCTGGCGCAGAAGCGAGCTGTCGCCCTTGACGCCCTGGCCGTTGCCGCTGTCGCGCGTCAGCATCAGGAAGGACGTGTCCGACAGCGCCACGATCTCGCTTTGCGCGGCGACCTTGGTCTTGCCCTTGGCGTCCTTGAACACCGGCAGCGGAACGACATATTCATGCGCCAGCTTGAGATGGGCGAGGTCGGAAGCGTCATAGACCAGCGCCCTGGTGTTTTGCCGGGTCGAACCTGAATCGCCGCCATCCTGCCGGGTCGCCGACTGCAGCACGGCGATCAGGAACTTGCCGTCCGGCGTCATTGCCATGCCTTCGAGACCCTGGTTGTTCTGGCGGCCGGTCTCGGGATCCTTCGGATCGGGCTCGGCGGCACCTGGACCCGGATTGTCCGAGGAGAAGTTCGGCGCGCCCTTGCGCATCGGCACCAGGGCCGCCGGCGGCTGGGTCGCCGACAGCAGGCGGCCCTGCGCCGAGAAGCGGTAGATGTTGGGGCCATATTCGTCGGAGATGAACATCGAGCCGTCCGGCAGGCGCACGATCGCCTCGTTGTCGAGGGCGAGCTTGCCATTGGTGGCGGCGGGCAGCATCGGCATGTCGCCTGCGGCGGCACGCACATCCGACAGCGGATCGAGCCCGGTGGCATCGGCGCCCTTGTCGTCGGTGAGAAGCATGGTGTCGGTGAGCGTCGCCTTGACTTCGGTCTGTTCCTGGCCAGCGGCGCCTGCTGCTGCCGGCGTGAACTCGATGCCGATCGTGTTGAGGCGCGGCCGGTAGTCGGTGGTGCCGGCGACATTGTAGCCGCGATCCGGCAGCAGCCAGAGCGAACCCTTGTAGGTGCCCGCATCACGCCTCCAGCTCGATGTGTCGATCGCCATGCCGGAACCCGAGCCGAACGTCTCGCCGAATTTGTCGCGCTGTGCGGCCGGGATGCGGCCGACGCCGACCAGGCCCTTGTTGACGAGGCCGCCGACGGTCGCGGTGCCGTCGGCAAGCGCCGGCGTGAGCGCGGTGAACAAGGCCAGCGCGACGCCGATCCAGGCGGTTCGGTGCAGATGTTTCATGGATGATCCTCTTTGTGACAGATGCGCCGGAGCGGCCGAAGAGCGAAAAAGCTGAAAGAGGCGGTACATCGATGCTGCCGCGCGCCGCCCCCGAAAAGCGGTCTACGGCGCGAACATGATGCTTGCGTGACAGTGCGGCATGCCTGAACGCCGGCGTGTTCACAGGCCGAGAAAAACACGCGCTCTGGCGGAAGAATGGATGATCCCCACGCATCGTTCGGGTGCGCAAGCGCAGTACTGGACACTTATGTCTAGTGTGCATATGGTGTGCTTCTGACAGACCGGGAGGGAGGCCTTCAAGTCGCACAACCGCGCAGTCGTCATCGGGCCGACGCCGGCGGCTTCGAGCCGGTCTGGCGCGATGGCCGGCGCGTCGGCTTCGTCACGTCGGGCGGCTTTGGCTACACGATCGGCAGGAGCGTCGCGCTGGCGTTGGTCGACGCCGATTTTACCGAGGAGGGGACGGCGCTTTCGGTGCACATTGTCGGCGTCGAACGGCCGGCTCGCGTCGTCGCGCCGGCGCTCTACGATCCCTCGGGCAAGGCGATGCGGCAATGAGGAGGATTTCGATGATCGAGGCACGAGACAGCAGGCGCGAGCGCCGGCGTGGACGCACGGGCGAAGCCGGCAGCGAAAGCAGCCGCCGGCCCAACTACCGGTCGCTGAAGAACCCGTTCCTGCCGCAGCCGATCTTTTCGGATGACCAGGTGGCTTCCATCCACGACACGGCGCTGCGCGTGCTGGAGGAACTCGGCATCAAGGTGCTCTTGCCACAGGCGCGGGAGATTTTCGCCCGCGCCGGTGCGCTTGTGGAGCCGGACACCGACATGGTGCGCATCGGCCGCGACATCGTGGCCGCGGCATTGGCCTCGGCGCCAAAATCAATTCCAGCGCTGGCGGGCGACCGCAGCCGCGATCTTTTGCTCGAACTCGGCTCGATGACGTTCCTCGCCGGCGCTGGCGCGCCGAACGTCACCGATCTCGAACGCGGCCGCCGGCCGGGAACGCTCGGCGCCTTCGAGGAATTGACCAAGCTCATCCAGCATTTCGACGTACTGCACATGCTTTGCCCCTGCATCGAGCCGCAGGATGTCGACAACCGTTTTCGCCACTATGCCATCAACCGCGCGCAGTTGACGCTGTCCGACAAGTTCCCCTTTGTCTTCGCGCGCGGCACGCCGCAGGTCGAGGATGGCTTCGAGATGATCCGGCTGACGCGCGGGCTGTCGGAGGATGAATTCCGCGCTGGCGCCCATTGCTACACCATCATCAACACCAATTCACCGCGCCAGCTCGACATTCCGATGGCGCAAGGCATCATCGACTTCGCCCGCGCCGGGCAGGTCCTGGTCATCACGCCGTTCTGCCTGGCAGGCGCGATGGCGCCGATCACGGTCGCCGGCGCGCTAACGCTGCAGCATGCCGAGGCGCTGGCCGGTCTGGCACTGGCGCAGATCGTGCGTCCGGGCGCACCCGTGCTCTACGGTTCCTTCTCCTCCAATGTCGACATGAAGTCGGGCGCTCCGGCGTTCGGCACGCCCGAGCACGTCAAGGCGACACTGGGGGCCGGCCAATTGGCGCGCTTCATCGGCCTTCCCTGGCGTTCGGGCGCCGGCAGTGCCGCCAACATTTCCGATGCGCAGGCCGCCCATGAGTCGCAGTTCGCCCTTTGGGGCTCGGTGCTTGCCGGCGCCACCGTCTGCGTCCACGCCGCGGGCTGGCTGGAGGGCGGCCTGAGCGTCTCCTTCGAGAAGCTGATCACCGACATCGAGGCTGTGCAGTCGATTGCCGAGCTTTGCGCGGCAACGCCTGGCGACGACGATGCGATCGGTTTCGAGGCCATCGCCGAAGTGCAGCCGGGCGGGCATTTCTTTTCGGCCGGCCACACGATGGCGCGCTACCGCACCGCATTCTATGAGCCACTGGTGGCCGACTGGTCGAATTTCGGCAACTGGACGCAAAGCGGATCAAAGACCGCCAGCGAGCGCGCCACCGGTATCTGGAAACGCATTCTTGCCGATTTCGAGCCGCCCGCTTCAGCTGCGGCGACCGCCGGAGTGCTCGACGAGTTCATCGCGCGCCGCACCGAAGAGGGCGGCGCGGCGCCGGTTTCGTGAGCGGCGAGCTTTCGCGCGAGACACCTGGCCTTTGCCGCGACTTTCGCCGCGTGATCGGTGCCGGGGTCATTGGCAAGCGGTGCCGTTCTCCGGACCCATCCAGATTTCGCCGGCGCCGCTGGAGCGGGCGCTGGCGGAATTGCAGCGGTGATCCGGAACCGGCGGCATTCCCGGGCATTCATGGGAATGAACCACGGAGGACGACATGGGTTTCGACCAGTATCACGAACCGCCTGAAGAACTGTCGCAGAAGGTGCGGACCTTTGCCCGCATGATCACCTCGCTGATCGAGGAGGCGGAAGCGATCGGCTGGTACGAACAGCGCATCTCGGTGGAGAAAGATGCGCAAGCGCGGGCCATCATGCAGAACGCGCAAGGCGAGGAGTTCAAGCATTTCGGCATGGACCTGGAATTCCTGCTGCGCCAGAAGAAGGACTGGCGGGCGGAGTTGAAGGAAATCCTGTTCACCACTGGCGACATCGTCAAGGCCGGCGAGCGGGGCGAGAAGAAGGTGGATTGATAGGCTTTACGAGCGCCATCAATCGCTGTCGCGCGCGACCAATTCCAGCGGCCAGACTTCGTGAATGATACGCGGGCCTTCCGGGCCGGCGAAGGCGGGAAGCGAGGCCAGCAGCATTTCGGCCAGGCGCCGGCCCATCGGCTCCAGCGCCGGGCGGAAGGCGGTCAGCGCCGGGGAAAAATACCGGCAGAGCGGCGTGTCCACGATCACGGTCACCGCGATGTCGTGGCCCGGCCGGATGCCCATCTCGGCCAGCGCCTTGCAGCCGCCGAGGGCCATGGCGTCGTTGTTGAAGATGATGGCCGTCGGCCGGTCCTTCGCCAGCATCACGCGCGGCGTCACCTGGTAGCCGCCGGCCTCGTTGATGAAGCCGTCGGCGATCAGCGCGGGGTCGGCCTCGATGCCGTGCCGTTTCAGGGCTTTGCGGTAGCCGTTCAGAAACAGATGGCCGAAATTGAGATTGAGGGAAGGGCGGATGGCGGCGATATGGCGGTGGCCGCGCGCCACCAAGCGGTCGACCGCATCGGTGCCTGCCTTCTCGAAATCCAGGTCGAGCGAGGGATAGGCCTTGCCGCCGCTGCGGCTGCGGCCGAGCGTGGCGAAGGGGAAGCCGACCTGTGTGAGATAATCGATGCGTTCGTCCTCGCGCCGCGTCCAGGCCAGCAGCACGGCATCGGCGCGGCGGGTCTCGACGACGCGGCGCAGGCGCTCCTGCTGATAGTCGCCCGGCGCGCCCATCACCACGGTCAGGTCGAGTCCGCTTTCGGCAAGGCGGCCTTGCAGCCCGATCAGGAAGGGAATGAAGAACGGTTCGCCATATTGCTGGTCGCCGGGATGCGGCTGCAGCATGAAGGCGATCGAGTGGGTCGCGCCTTGCCTGAGACTGCGGCCGGACTGGTTGGGTGAATAGTTCAGCTTCTTGGCGGCGTCGAGCACGCGCTGGCGCGTGTCGGCATTGACGTCGGCGCGGCCGTTCAGCGCCCGCGACACGGTGCCGATCGAAATGTTCAGGTGACGCGCTAGGTCGTGAATGCTGGACGCCAAAGACTTTCTCCCCCGAGCTTCGCTAGCATTGGCCGGTGCCGAGGCCAAGGCGAAAGACGATTTTCGTGAGCGGCCAATTGACATTCTACGCTATCGGGTGTGTTCTCGTAAACGTTTACGGAAAACGTTTACGGTGATGCCGTGGATGCCGTGACGGTCGGTCTGGAGGGACGGAGCGGAGGAGGAACGCCGGATGATGAATGTCGTCCTCGTCGGCTGCGGCGCGATGAGCAGGCAATGGCTCGATGCCGCGAGGCAGATCGATGGGCTTGCCATTGTCGGCCTTGTCGACCTCGACGCCGAGCGGGCGAAGGCGAGGGCGCACGAATACGACCTCACCGGCATTGTCATCGGCACCAGCCTCGACGCGGTGCTCGACCAGACCGGGCCCGACGCGGTGTTCGATGTCGTGGTTCCCGCCGCCCGGCGCGAAGTCGCGCTTTCGGCCTTCGCCCATAATTGCCATCTCTTGACCGAGAAGCCGCTGGCCGACAGTCCTGAAAACGCGCGCGCCATCGTCGAGGCGGCCCGCCGGGCCGGGCGCATCCATGCCGTCGTGCAGAACCGCCGCTACGTCGCCAATGTCAGGCGCATCCGCCGCTTCCTGGACTCCGGCGCCATTGGCGCGGCGACCAGCATCCATGCCGATTTCTTCGTCGCGCCGCATTTCGGCGGCTTTCGCGAGGAGATGGCGCATGTCTTGCTGCTCGACATGGCCATCCACACCTTCGACGCCGCCCGCTATATGGCCGGCGGCGAGCCGGCCGGCGTCTACTGCCACGAATGGGAGCCGGCCAATTCCTGGTACCGGCAGGGCTCGTCGGCAAGTGCTGTCTTCGATCTCGGCGGCGGCAAGGTCTTCACCTATGCCGGTTCCTGGTGCGCCGACGGCTTCCGCACCAGCTGGGAAGGCAGCTGGCGCATCGTCGCCGAGCGCGGCAGCCTCATCTGGGATGGCCATGACCTCTTGACGGCGGAGGTGGTCGCGACGGGCCGCGATGGGCTGTTCGCCAAGACCCAGCCGATCGAGGTCCCGCCGCTCGATCCAGCCGACCGCGTCGGCGGTCATCTCGGCATCATCAGGGATTTCATGCACGCCATCGAGACCGGCACCGAGCCGGAGACGCGCGGCACCGACAACATCAAAAGCCTGGCCATGGTTTTCAGCGCCATCGAGAGCGCCGAAACCGGACGCCGCGTGGCGATTTCACAGGGAACACCATGATGCCAAACCCGCTTCTCGACATCAGGATCGGCACCATGGTGCGGGCCAACCTCGACGACCCGGCGGCGTATATCAAGCAGATCCTGCCGCTCGGCTTCGAGAGCATCCAGCCCTTCTTCTGGCAGACGCTGGGCGGCAAGGACCTTCCACGCCTTGCCGGCGAAATCCGCGACGCGATCGGCGATGCCGATGTCACGGTCTCGTCCATCGGCGTCTTCGGCAATCCGCTGGAAAGCGGCGAGGTCGATCGCGGCGTGCTCGCGGCCTGGGAGACGGTCATCGACAATGCGCATCTGTTCGGCGCTTCGATGGTCAGCGGCTTCACCGGGCGCATCCGCGGCAAGAAGCTGACGGACAGCCTGCCGCGCTTTCGCGAAGTGTGGGGGCCACTGGCCAAGCGCGCCGCCGACAAGGGCGTGCGCATCGCCTTCGAGAACTGTGCCATGGACGGCAATTGGGCGGCCGGCGACTGGAACATCGCCCACAATCCGGACGCCTGGGAGCTGATGTTCAACGAAGTGCCGGACGACGCTCTCGGGCTCGAATGGGAACCCTGCCACCAGCTCGTCTATCTGATCGATCCGATCCCGCAGATCCGCAAATGGGCGCCACGCATCTTCCATGTCCATGGCAAGGACGCCACCGTGCGCTGGGACGTCATCCGCGAGCACGGGGTGTTCGGCCGGCTGCCCTTCGTACAGATGCGCACGCCCGGCTTCGGCGACAGCGACTGGACGCGGGTGATCAGCGAATTGCGGCTGGCTGGCTACAAGGGCGCCATCGACATAGAGGGCTGGCACGATCCGGTCTATCGCGGCGATCTCGAGATGTCAGGCCAGGTCCGCGCGCTGGATTATCTCAAGCAATGCCGGGGAGGCGCCAGCTACCTGCAAAATCCGACGTGAGGACCCGGCCGGCGGGAGGAGCCGGTTCGTAAGTGGCGAAACAATCGTCAACAGCCCCTCGGCTGACGAGGGAAACAATGGGAGGACAAGTGCATGAGCATCGCGATCAGAACGACACTTCTGCGCACGACCGTCGTGGCCGCCGCCACGGCGCTTTGCGCCGCAATCTCGACCTTGCCGGCACGGGCGCTCGACGCCCAGTGGTGCAAGGATGTCCATATCCGCTTCTTCGTCGGCGGCGCCGAGGGCGACGCTTTCGGCACCATCGTCTATAATGGCGCCAAGCAGGCGGCGGCCGATCTCGGCCCCAAGGTCGACTACATCTTCTCCGGCTGGGACGTCGAAAAGATGGTGCAGCAATTGCGCGAGGCGGTCGCGGTCAAGCCCAACGGCATCGCCATGATGGGCCATCCAGGCGAAGACGCGATCATGCCGCTGGCCGAGCAGGCGCATAAGGACGGCATCAAGATGATGTACCAGAACGTGCCGGTGCCGAAGGTGACGGCGGCGTTCGGCGGCGGCTATGTCGGCGCGCAGCAGGAGCAGCAGGGCCGCGCGCTCGGCGCCGAGGCGTTCAAGCTGGCCGGGCTGAAGTCCGGTGACAAGGCGATCATGATCGGCCCCTTCGACAATGAGAGCCGGGGCGCACGCGAGCGTGGGACCGTCGCCGCATTGAAGGAGGCCGGCGTCGACGTCGTGCAAATCAATTCCGTAACCGAGTGGGCCGCCGATCCGAATCTTGCGATCCCGGTGATCACCGCGGCCTTGCTCAACAATCCCAACGTCAAGGCGGTCGGTTACCCCGGCGGGCAGATGCTGGGCAATGTGCCGACCTACATGCAGGCCGCGGGGCGCAAGCCCGGCGATATCTTCAATTTCGGCTTCGACACCAGCCCGCAGATCGTCGAGGGCTTCAAGGGCGGCTGGGTGCAGCTGACGGCCGACCAGCAGCCGTTCATGCAGGGCTATCTGCCGATCCTCAGCCTCTGCCAGCAAGTGGTGCTGGGGCTGGCGCCGATGAATGTCGACACCGGTGCCGGCTTCGTCACGCCGCAGAACTACGAGATCGTCTCAGAGCTCGCCAAGCAGGCGCTGCGCTGACCTCCCAAGGCTGCCGGCCGGGGTGGGCCCGGGCGGCCAGGACCGTCGGCAAAGGGCCGGC
This sequence comes from Mesorhizobium sp. WSM4310, assembly GCF_007003935.1. Classification (NCBI taxonomy): domain Bacteria; kingdom Pseudomonadati; phylum Pseudomonadota; class Alphaproteobacteria; order Hyphomicrobiales; family Phyllobacteriaceae; genus Mesorhizobium; species Mesorhizobium sp. WSM4310. Next base: position 221,574 of record NZ_VFTA01000003.1, on the reverse strand, counting down.
ATGCGTCAATGAAAGCGAGGATCCGATGGCCGAACGCATCATCGAACTGCGCGATATCACGAAATCCTACGGTCAGGTCTATGCGCTGGGCGGCGTCAATCTCAGCGTCGACCGCGGCGAGGTCGTCGGCCTCATCGGCGACAATGGCGCCGGCAAGTCGACGCTGATCAAGATCCTGTCCGGCGTGGTCAGGCCGACCACCGGCGACATCCTCGTGCGTGACAAGCCGGTGAGCGGCTGGAGCGCGGCGCGCTCGCGCGACGCCGGCATCGAGACGGTGTTCCAGGACCGGGCGCTGGCCGTGCAGCAGACCATCGTGCGCAACATCTTCATGGGCCGCGAACTGACCGGCTTCATGGGCTGGCTGAAGGTCAACAAGGAGATCGAGGAGGCGAGCCGGCTGATGCGCGAGATCGGCTTCACCTCGAAAGTGTTCACGCCGCACTCGATCGTCGGCCAGCTGTCGGGCGGCGAACGCCAGGGCGTGGCGATCGCGCGCGCCATCTACAAGCAGGCCGAGCTGATCATCCTCGACGAGCCGACCACGGCGCTGTCGCTGACCGAGACCGCCAAGGTGTTCCACTTCGTGCGCCAGGTGCGGGCGAGCGGACGCTCGATCCTGTTCATCGGCCACAACATCCATCATGTCTTCGACATTGCCGACCGCTTCGTGGTGCTCGATCGCGGCAAGGTGGCGCTGACCGCCGACCGCAGCGCGGTCAAGTCGGCGGAAGAGTTGATCAATTTCATGGAGGACGTCGCGCATCCCGGCGGATTGCCTGGGCTGCGCGCGGCCGGCGAAGCGGAGCAGCAGGCGCGATGAGCAAGACCATGGAACCCGATCTCGAAAGCCCTCTGCGCCCTCATGCCGGGTCCGCCCGCCAGGAGTGGAAACATCCATCCGACCACTGGCTTCGCGGCTTCGTCCTCGACAACCGCGCCTCGCTCGGCACGCTCGCCGTGTTCATCGTCATGATGGCGGTGTTCATGGTCGCCAACCCGACCGTGTTCACCACCTGGTATCTCTACAGTTCGGTGCTGACGACGCTGCCCGTGGCGCTGTTCGTGGTGGTGCCGCTGGTCTTCGTCGTCACCTGCGGCGAGATCGACCTGTCGTTTCCGGCGACGATGGGGTTTGCCGCCTGGGTTTTCGCCCTGGTGGTGCAGGCCGGCTACGACCCGTTCCTCGGCATTGCGGCCGCACTCGTGACGGGCATGCTGCTCGGTTTCCTCGTCGGCTCGCTGGTCGTCTATGGCGGGCTGTCGTCGCTGATCGCCACGCTCGGCATGAATTTCCTGCTGCGCGGCCTGATCCAGATCATCAACGAAGGCAAGTCGATGTCGTTGACCAGCCTCAGCAACAGCTGGGCCTACAAGATCTTCTCCAGCCAGATCTACGGCGTTCCGGTGCAGATCTTCTGGGCCATCGCCTTCGTCGTGCTGTCGGCAATGCTCTATAACAGGCATCGCTTCGGTGCACAGGTGAGGGTGGTCGGCGACAATCCCGACAGCGCCCAGCAGATGGGCATCGACGTCAAGCGCGTGCGGGTGAAGGTGTTCGTCTTCGTCGGCATAGGGGCTGCGATCGCCGGCACGTTTTCGGTGATGATCAACTTCACCTGGTGGCCGACGGCCGGCGACGGCTATCTCCTGCCGGTGCTGGCCTCGGTGTTCGTCGGCGGCACGCCAACCTGGGGCGGCATCGGCACGGTCGTTGGCGGCGCCATCGGCGCGGTCACCGTGTCGTTCATCCAGACCGGCGTGGTGGCGGCAGGCCTGAGCGGCTTCTACGTGCAGTTCTTCAACGGGCTGATCATCATCCTGTCGCTGCTCGGGCATAAGTGGAACCAGGCACGGTATCGGTGAGGGAAGCACTGCCGTTGTTGGAACGGCGCGAGAGCTGCTCGGAAGGGCAGCTCACACCGCCGCGACGAACCCGTCGAGCACGCGTTTCTGGCCGGCCTTGTCGAAGTCGATGGTCAGTTTGTTGCCTTCGATGGCCGAGATGTTGCCGTTGCCGAATTTCTGGTGGAAGACGCGGTCACCGACGCTGAAGGGCGACGGCTTGTCGGCGACGGATTTGGCGACCAGTTCGCCGTCGATGGTGCGGCCCTTTACGCTGGTGCGGCCGGCGCCGTAGCCCGAGTCGGTCTCACCATAGCCGATGCGCTCGACCTGGTGGCCGGAGCGCGTGCCCCAGTTGCGGTCGGTTGCTTCCGTGCGGTTGGCCTGCGCGCGCTGCCAGCCGGGCGTCGAATAGGTGTTGGAGAAGGCGCCGGATTTTTCGGTGTTGGCGCCGACACTGTCGAAACGCGAGGCGCCGTAGGGGTTCTGCCGCCCACCGCCACGGCCGGAGGCGAAGGAGCCGCCGCCATAGGGATTGCCGTAGCCGCCATAGGAATTGCCGCTTTCGGCGATCTCGACATGGGATTCCGGCAGCTCCTCGAGGAAGCGCGACGGGATGGTCGATTGCCAGAGCCCGTGGATCAGGCGGTTGGAGACGAACCAGATATGCAGGTTCTTCTTGGCCCGGGTGAGACCGACATAGGCCAGCCGGCGCTCTTCCTCCAGCCCGGAGCGGCCGCCTTCATCGAGCGCGCGCTGGTGCGGGAACAGGCCTTCTTCCCAACCGGGCAGGAAGACCGTCTCGAATTCGAGGCCCTTGGCAGAATGCAGCGTCATGATGGAGACGGCGTCCTGCCCGGCATTCTGCTCGGCATCCATCACCAGCGCCACATGTTCGAGGAAGGAGCGCAGCGACTCGTACTCCTCCATCGAGCGGATCAGTTCCTTGAGGTTCTCCAGCCGGCCCGGCGCTTCGGCCGAACGGTCGTTCTTCCACATATCGGTGTAGCCGCTCTCCTCGAGAATGGTCTCGGCGAGCTCGGTGTGCGGCTTGGTTTCCAGCGCCTTCTGCCAGCGTTCGAAATTGGCGGCCACTTCGCGCAACGCGGCGCGCGGTTTCGGCTTCAGCTCGTCGCTCTCGGCGAGATTGCCGGCGGCCTCAAGCATTGGAATGCGAAGCGCACGCGCCGTGTCGTGGATCTGGCGGATGGTGGCTTCGCCCAGCCCGCGCTTGGGCACATTCACGATGCGCTCGAAGGCGAGGTCGTCGCCGCTGTTGGCGACGACGCGGAAGAAGGCCAGCGCGTCGCGGATTTCCATGCGCTCGTAGAAGCGCGGGCCGCCGATGACGCGGTAGTTGAGGCCGAGCGTGATGAAGCGGTCCTCGAAGGCGCGCATCTGGAAGGACGCGCGCACCAGGATCGCCATGTCGTTGAGATTGTGCTTCTGGCGCTGATAGGCCTCGATGGTCTCGCCGATGGCGCGGGCTTCCTCCTCGGAATCCCAGGCGGCGTGGACATTGACCTTGCCATCCTCGGGGTCGTTGCGGTCGGTGAACAGCGTCTTGCCGAAGCGGCCTTCATTGTGGGCGATGAGATGCGAAGCCGCGCCAAGGATGTGCGCGGTCGAGCGGTAGTTGCGCTCCAGCCTGATGATGGTGGCGCCCGGGAAATCCTTGTCGAAGCGCAGGATGTTGTCGACCTCGGCGCCGCGCCAGCCATAGATGGACTGGTCGTCGTCGCCGACGCAGCAGATGTTGACTTTGTTTTCGCTCACGGCCGCACGCGAGCTCCGCTCGCTGGCCTCCGCGGGGGCGGCCTGGCCGGCCGACACCCGGTCGGGCTTGCGGCCTTCGGCCGATCGCGGATCCGTTGACGTCGTCGAACGCCCGGCGTCCGGCCGTTGTGCCAGCAGGCGCAGCCACATGTACTGGGCGGTGTTGGTGTCCTGGTACTCGTCGACGAGGATGTATTTGAAGCGCCGGTGATAGTCCTTCAGCACGTCCGGATTGGCGCGGAAGATGCGGATGGGGTGGCAGAGCAGGTCGCCGAAGTCGCAGGCGTTCAGCGTCTGCAGCCGCTCCTGATAGGCCTTGTAGAGCTCGCGGCCCTTGCCGTTGGCGAAGCTGCGCGCGTCGCCCTCGGCGATATCGGCCGGACCTTGCCCCTTGTTCTTCCAGCCGTCGATCATCTGGGCGAACTGCTTGGCCGGCCAGCGCTTGTCGTCGAGGCCCTCGGCCTGGATCAGCTGCTTGATCAGCCGCACGACGTCGTCGGTGTCGAGGATGGTGAAGTCGGAACGCAGGCCGGCGAGTTCGGCATGACGGCGCAACAGCTTCACGCCGATCGAATGGAAGGTGCCGAGCCAGGGCATGCCCTCGACATTGCCTTCGCCGATCAGGATGCCGATGCGCTGCTTCATCTCGCGCGCGGCCTTGTTGGTGAAGGTCACGGCGAGGATCTGCGACGGGAAGGCCTTGCCGGTGGCAAGGATGTGGGCGATGCGGGTGGTGAGCACACGCGTCTTGCCGGTGCCGGCGCCGGCCAGCACCAGAACCGGGCCTTCGGTGGTTTCCACCGCCAGTCTTTGTTCCGGATTCAGCCCCTTGAGATAATCGGGCGCACTGCTCTGGCCGCCGCGGGCAGCCATGGCGCGCGCGGCAATGCCCGACGGGGCCGTCGGCCGCGCATTGGGTTCATCGAAAAAGGGCATGTCTTCGGAAAAGCCGGACATCTTCCCCCCGAATGTAGTGATTCGGCAGGGAAAGACCAGAACTGTCTACGTTTTGTTCCGGGTAAAAGTGGCTTATCCGGCGGCTCACGCCTTGCGGTAACCAAGGGCGACGAAGAATCGATGGCCGAAGGAGCGCGCCTCGTCCGTCATTACCGCGCCCAAAGCGACCTGCATCTGGTCGTAGTAGCGCCTGCCGGCGGGTGAGGCCAGGAAGGCACCATAGAGCTTCAGGTCGGCCATGGACATATCCCGGTAGACATAGGCTGCAGATTCCATGGCCTCGCTGTCGATGTCACGGCGAAGCCCTTCGGTTTGCTTGCGCAGCAGGGCCATTACCTGGTCGTCGGGCAGGGGCTTTCCGGCCGCGCCCAGCATTTCGGAAAGCATGGCGTAGCCCATGTTCAAGGCGACGGCTTCTCCGGTGTCGACGGCGCTGATATCGTCCATCATCTTCCTGTACAATGCGAACCTGGCCGGATCCCTGGATGGAAGCTCGCCGAGGATTTTGGCGCCCTCGATCTTCTTGGCCTCCCTTGCTTGCGGCGACGAAGCCTGGATCTCGAGCGCGGTGACCTGTTTGCCCAGGGGTGAAGCATAAAACGAGGCCAGTTCGGACAGGTCCTTGGCACTGAGCCTGTCCGCCATCCGGGCTTCGATCGCCGCTTCCATCTTCTCCGGGTCAAAGGCACCTTCCATGGCGGCGGCAAGGGCGTCCAGGACCTTTTGCGGCGGCGTTCCCGGCGCCGATTTCACGGCCGCGGTGAAACCCGGGCCAATGCCCATCAGCATCTCGTGAAAGCCGTTCGCCTTGTTGATCTCCCTGATTGTCTGCGCCGGCGCGGCCACAGTGCCGGCAAAGAGCGGGACGAGGCAGTAGAGCATCAGCGCCATGCGCGTCAGCGGCGGAACGAGTGACGGCATTTTGCTTGCTCCACGGGAAAGACGATCCATGGAGACTGCGGGAAAACCCTGACGCAGGCAAGATGGATTGCCACCTTGGCGTGTGGGCAGCTTGACAGGCGGGGCAGGCGGGAGAAAGCTGTGCGCAGGGCGGGAGCGGTGCACCGGGTTGCCCATGGCCGCGCGAGCGCGCAACAGTCGAAGGAGTATCATCTTGGCTGTCACCATCACCTCTCTCGTTCTCTTTCTCCTCGGTCTGGCGCTTGGTGGCGGTGGCATCTGGCTGGCGTCGCTGGGGGGCAGTTGGTACTACATCGTCGTCGGCCTCGCCTTCCTGATCGCCGCCTGGCTGCTTTACCGACGCCGGTCCACGGCGCTCTGGCTCTATGCGGCGATCGTGATTGGCACGCTGGCCTGGGCGGTCTGGGAAATCGGTTTCGACTGGTGGGAACTCGGCCCGCGCGGCGGCATCATCGTGCTGGTGGCGCTGTGGCTGCTGACGCCTTGGGCAAGGCGGGGCCTTGCCGGGCCCGACGGTCGCGCGCCGCTGATCCTTGCCGTGCTGGCATCGCTGGCGGTGGCCGGCTATTCGATGACGACGGACCCGAAGGACATTGCCGGTGCGCTCGATACCGACAAGGTGATTCCCAACGCCAATCTGGGCAATGACGTGCCGGCGGGCGAATGGCATTTCTATGGGCGCACGCAGTTCGGCCAGCGCTATTCGCCGCTCGACCAGATCACGCCGGACAATGTCGCCAATCTGCAGCCGGCCTGGACCTACCGCACCGGCGACGTGAAGGGGCCTGACGACATCGGCGAGACCACCTATCAGGTGACGCCACTCAAGATCGGCGACACGCTCTACATTTGCACGCCGCACAATTTCGCCATCGCGGTGGACGCCGCGACCGGCAAGGAAAAATGGCGCTACGATCCCAAGATCAAGCTCGACAAGGACCGCCAGCACCAGACCTGCCGCGGCGTATCCTACTATGCCGATGCCACCGGCGCCGCCGGCCAGCCTTGTGCTGCCCGCGTCTACCTGCCGACCTCGGATGCGCGGCTGATCGCGCTCGATGCCGCCAGCGGGCAGGTCTGCCCCGCCTTCGCCGAGGGCGGCACGCTCAACCTGTTGACCGGAATGCCAAACCCGAAGTCGGGCTATTACTACTCGACCTCGGCGCCGCTGATATCAGGCGGCAAGATCATTGTCGGCGGCGCGGTCAACGACAATTATTCGACGCAGGAACCGTCCGGCGTCATCCGCGCCTATGATGCGAGCACCGGCAAACTGATCTGGAACTGGGATTCCGGCAATCCGGACCAGACGACGCCGCTGCCGGCCGGCCAGACATACACCGCCAACTCGCCCAACATGTGGTCGACGCCAAGTGCCGACGAGAAGCTCGGCCTGCTCTACGTGCCGCTCGGCAACCAGACACCGGACCAGCTCGGCGCCGGACGCAGCGCCAATGTCGAGAAATTCTCCTCCTCGATCACCGCGCTCGACCTCAACACCGGGCAGTTGAAATGGGTGCGGCAGACCGTGCACCACGATCTCTGGGACATGGACGTGCCGGCGCAGCCGAGCCTGATCGACATCACCAAGGCCGACGGCTCGGTCGTGCCGGCGCTGGTCGGGCCGACCAAGCAGGGCGACCTCTATGTGCTTGACCGGCGCACCGGCGAACCGGTGATCGCGGTCAAGGAAGCGCCGGCGCCCGGCGGTGCCATCGAGGGCGACCACACGTCGCCGACGCAGCCGGTCTCCGATCTCTCCTTCAACCCGAAGCCGCTGACCGATGCCGATATGTGGGGCATCACCATGTTCGACCAACTGGCCTGCCGCATCGAATTCCACAAATTGCGCTATGAAGGCCGCTATACGCCGCCCTCGCTGCAGGGATCGCTGGTCTATCCCGGCAATTTCGGCACCTTCAACTGGGGCGGGGTGGCGGTCGATCCGGTGCGGCAGGTGATGTTCGGCATGCCGACCTACTTGGCGTTTACGTCCAGACTCATTCCCCGCGCGGACGTGTCGCCGGCGGGTGACAACACCAAGGGCAGCGAACAGGGGCTGAACCGCAATGAGGGCGCGCCCTATGCGGTGGTGATGGGACCGTTCCTGTCGCCGCTCGGCATCCCTTGCCAGGCGCCGCCCTGGGGTTACGTCGCCGGCGTCGACCTCAGGACCGGCACGATCAACTACAAGCACCGCAACGGCACCGTCTACGACATGACGCCATTGCCGCTGCCGCTGAAGGTCGGCGTGCCCGGCATTGGCGGGCCGATGATCACCGCCGGCGGCGTCGCCTTCCTGGGCGCGGCGGTCGATGACTATCTGCGCGCCTATGACCTGACCTCAGGCAAGCAGCTCTGGCGGGCCCGATTGCCTGCAGGCGGCCAGTCGACGCCGATGACCTACACGGTCGCCGACGGGCGCCAGTTCGTGGTCATCGTCGCCGGCGGCCACGGCTCGGTCGGCACCAAGCCCGGGGATTATGTGATGGCGTACGCGCTGCCGAAGTAGCTGGGCCGCGCCAGCCGAAAGCGCTCGCGGCGCTAGATCAGTTCACCGTTTCATGGAAACGGCGAACTGCTCTAACCCTTTGTCTTGACGCAATTCCCAAGGCAAAGCGCTACGCGCTTTTCCCGGGAAAACCGCTTCACACTTTTCCTGGAATGCTCTAGCCGAGCCCGAGATGGCTCTTCAGGCTGGGCACCGAGCCCAGCACCTGGTTGGTCAAATCGGGGCCGGCGGCGGCTTCGGCCTGCTGGACCAACGTCTCGCCGGCCTTCTGGATCTGCGCCAGATCGAGGCCGGATGCCTTCAGCGCGGCGAGGCCGTTGACCAGCGCGCCCGCCTTTTCGCCGAGAACCCCGCCAAGCGCGCCTTGCAGCGAGGACAGGAAGCCGCCACCGCCACCGGCAGGAGCCGCGGCCATGACGTCATATTTCTGCGCCAGCGCATCGGCGCCGGGAATCTTGGCGAAGAAGGATGAGGCGCTGGTGCCTTCCGCCTCGTGCTCGAGCACCGAGAAAATGGTGCCGACGACTTTTTCGGTCGTTGCCTGGTCAAGACCGGCCTTCTGCGAGACGGTGTTCACGATATCCTGTACGTCCATAACTTCACCTCAACCCTGGGTTTTCGTGTTTGCCGGATGGCGCTGGCGGCTGGGGACCTTGACCATGGACTTCCGGTTCGCCGCCGCAATGGTTGCGGGCATCGCTGGAATGGCGGCTGCGGCAAGCATGAAGGCGGTTGCCAAGATCGGCGAGGTCATGGTCATCAGCTTTCCTTTCAGGCCCTTCAGGATCGCGGCCATGTCATGGATCAGCCGGATAGTCAGTTTCCCCCACTATTGTGGCAGCGCCATCAAGATTTGTCGCCGATGACAAAATTGTGATGATGGTTGCCGCAGCTTGCAGGGAACGGAAGCGTCACCGAGCCGTGACTGGACGATGCGGGCCTCGCCCCTATCTTGCGAACGCAAGGACACCAAAGTCGAGGAGCGCCCCCGTGACCAGATCCACCATCGCCGACAAACCTGTCATCACGCAGGCGATGATCGATGCCTATGACGAATACACGCATCTGACGCTCGATCGCCGCCGCTTCATGGAACAGCTGACCAGGCTTGCAGGATCGGGTGCGGCAGCGGCCGCGATCGCGCCGATGCTGGCGGCGAATTCCGCCCAGGCGGCGATCGTTGCCGAAAACGATGCCCGCGTGAAAGGCGAGGACATCAGCTATCCCGGCAGCGGCGGCGAGATAAAGGGCTATCTGGTCAAGCCGGCAAACCAGGCCGGCAAGCTCGGCACGGTCATCGTCATCCACGAAAACCGGGGGCTCAACCCGCACATACGCGACGTCGCCCGGCGCGTGGCGCTGGAGGGGTTCGTGGCGCTGGCGCCGGATTTCCTGTCGCCGCTTGGCGGCACGCCTGATGACGAGGACAAGGCGCGCGACATGTTCACCAAACTCGATCCGACGCAGACCGTCGCCAACGGCGTGGCGACCGTCGCCTTCCTCAAGGCCGACAAGGACGGCAACGGCAAGGTCGGCGCCATCGGCTTCTGCTGGGGTGGCGGCACGGCCAACATGCTGGCCGTCAACGCGCCCGGCCTCGCCGCCAGCGTCGCCTATTACGGCATGCAGCCGAATGCCGCCGATGCCTCGAAGATCAAGGCCGCACTGCTGCTGCACTATGCCGGGCTGGACGATCGCACCAATGCCGGCATCGATGCGTTCAAGAAGGCGCTCGATGCCGCGCATGTCGAATACACGGTCTATGTCTATGAAGGCGCCAACCATGCCTTCAACAACGATACGTCGGCGGCGCGCTACGACAAGAAAGCGGCCGATCTCGCCTGGGGCAGGACGATCGCCTTCCTGAAGCAGAAACTGGCGTAGGCGGTTTGCCTAATCGGTGCTCGCCGGCTTGTGGAAGGCAACGCCGGCGACGACCAGCGCGATCCCCAGGCAATCGCCAAGGCTTGGAATCTGGCGCAACACAATGACGCCGATCAACGTCGCGGTGACCGGCAGCAGCGACAGCATCAGCGCGAAACTCGAGCGCGGCAATCGCGACATGGCAAGCTGGTCGCAGATGTAGGGAATGACCGAGGAGCAGATGCCGACGCCGATGGCGGCGATGAGCAGCGGCGGCGAGAAAAAGGCTGGCAGCGCGTCGCGGAAACCGATCGGCAGCACGACGACGAATGCGACCGCCATGGCGGCACCCAGGCCGGCAATGCCGTCGCCGGCGCCGGAACGGGCGACGCGGTGGCCGAGCACAATGTAGCCGACGAAGAGCGCGCCGTTGAGGAAGGCCCAGAACAGGCCGACGGGATCGATGGACCATCTGACGTCGATCAGGAGCAAGGTGCCGGTGACGGCCACGGCAAGGGCGGCGAGATTGCGCAGGCTCCTGAGACCGACCAGCGCGACGCCGATAGTGCCGACGAATTCGATTGCCGCAACCAGCGAGATCGGCAAGCGGTCGAGGGCCAGGTAGAAGGAGCAGTTCATCACCGAGAGGCAAGCGCCGAAGGCCAGCAACAGCTGCCGCGTCCGGGGATCGGCGCGGGCAAAGCTTCGCCACGGGCGCGTCAGCGGCGCGAAGATCAGTGCGGCGGTGGCGATGCGCAGCCACGCTATGCCGAGCACGCCGACATGGGGGAAGAGCAGCACGGCGAAGGCCGGGCCGAGATAGTGGAAGATGGCGCTGACGCCGAACCAGACATGCGGCGGCAATTTTGTTGCCAGGCCAAGGCCAGAGCCGGTGGAGGCGGGGGCAAGCACAGGGCCTGCCGTGGGAGCTTGCGCTTGATCGTCCATCGGATCAGTATCGCAGGCATTTTCCGCAACCTACATGGATGACGATCGACCTATCTGATCATATCTCTGTCGAAAGCAAGGATTTATCCGTGAAACGCCTTCGAACTGAAAATGTCGATCTCGACGCGGCCGACATGAAGATCCTGCGGCTGCTGGAAAAGGACGCGCGCGCCAGCACGGCGGAACTGGCGCGCTCGGTCGGCCTGTCGGCGCCGAGTGTCGCCGAGCGCATCAAGCGGCTGCAGGAAAACGGCGTGATCGAGGCCTATTGCGTCAAGATCAATCCCGCCGCGCTGGGCCTGAAGCTGTCGGCATGGCTGCGCATCCGGCCGGTGCCGGGGCAATTGTCCGTCGTGGCCGAGATCATCCGTGAAACGCCGGAGATCGCGCAATGCGACCGCGTGACCGGCGAGGATTGCTTCATCGCGCTCGCGCATGTCGGCTCGGTGGCCGAACTCGAACGGGTGATCGACCGCATCATTCCCTATGCAATGACGAATACAGCCATCATCCAGTCGTCACCGGTGGTGGCGCGCTCGCCGCTGGCGGCGGTGAAGCGGTCGCCGTAAAGGTTTGATTGGTTGCCCGGTGTTTTCGCGAGCCGTCTCGCCGGCCTATGCGTGGCCGCGCTTCAAGCGGGCGCGCTTCAGGATGCTGCGCCAGCGAATCATGTCGAACGGGATCGGCTCATTGTTGTTGGCGATGTGGAAGATCTCGTTGTCGACGTTCTTGAGCGAACGCCAGAAATCATAGTCCGTGATGCGCGGATCAGCGGCCAGCCTGTCCACCTCGATCTTGATGTCGGTTTTCATGCACGTCCCTCGAACCGGCTTCGCCCCGCCGTCCGTATCGCAACTCGATGCGGATCGTTTTCGACCGCTCCGCTGAGTCGTTCAACGGCTCAATTGGCTTGTTCCCGTTAAAACCTCGGTAAGGTTAATGCGGGTGCCGGGCGGCTTCAAGCATTGGGGCCGGCCGATTTGGGGGTTCCGCGATTTTGGATTGCCGGTGTGGCTTTGAGGTCCCGTCACTCTGTTCGGAGCGGTGTCGGCTTCGCCCTATTTGCGTTTGATGCCGATCGAGCGGCCGGCACGCTCCGGCATCGGCAGCACGGAATGGGCGGCGCGCATGGCTTCGACCTTGGCCATCACATCGGCGGGGAAGGGCGCGACCTTCGGCCCCGACATGTCGACATGCAGCGACAGTGTCTCGGAGGTGGCGGCGAGCCAGCCATCGATATGGCGGATTTCCTGGTAGGCGCGGAGCCGTTTCTCGTCATGGTCGATGAGTTGGAAGGACACCTGGACCTTGTGGTCGAGATGCAGTTCCTGGACGTAGCAGACATGGACCTCGGCGGTGTAGATGGTGAGACGGCGCCCCTTCACATAGTCCAGCCCCATGCCCATCGCCTCGAAGGCCTCGTCCGAGCAGCGGTCGAACAGCACGTTGTAATAGGCCATGTTGAGATGGCCGTTGTAGTCGATCCAGTCCTTCTCGATGTCCATGGGCCTGGAGACGAAGGGGGCAGGGATGGACATCGAAACTTCCTTGTTCTGGTGCTGGACAAATTGTGGCTGCGAAGACTTTTTTGTTCTGGCGCGATTCCGGACGGAAAACCGCTACACACTTTGCTTTAGGCATCCATAGCTGCATAACAAGCGTGGGCGCTGGTCCATTCGCGGAGGAATTCATGGCTCTGAGCGACCTCAATCCGGTCGAACGCAACGAGGAAGGCATCGCGGCGGTGCTCGGCATCCTCAAGCAGCAGTTCGGCGAGCGTTTTCAGACCGGCCAGGCCATCCGCTCGCAACACGCGCACACCACTACGTATATTCCGACGCAGGCGCCCGATGGTGTCGCTTTCCCGGAGACGGCCGCCGAGGTGCAGGAAATCGTGCGCGCCTGTGCCGCGCATCGTGTGCCGGTCATCGCCTTTGGCGTCGGCTCCTCGCTGGAAGGCCACACCAACGCACCGGGCGGTGGCATTTCGATCGACACGTCGCGGATGAACCGCATCCTCGCGGTCAATCCGCAGGATCTCGACTGCACAGTCGAACCCGGCGTGACGCGCGAGGACCTCAACCGGCATCTGCGCGACACCGGCCTGTTCTTTCCGATCGATCCCGGCGCCAATGCCTCGCTCGGTGGCATGGCGGCGACGCGGGCGTCCGGCACCAATGCGGTGCGCTACGGCACGATGCGCGAGAACGTGCTGTCGCTGACTGCCGTCATGGCCGATGGCGAGACGGTGACGACCGGCAAGCGGGCGAAAAAGAGCTCGGCCGGCTACGATCTGACGCGGCTGCTTGTCGGCTCGGAAGGCACGCTCGGCATCATCACCTCGCTGACACTGAAGCTGCAAGGCATTCCGCAGGCGATCTCCGGCGGCGTCTGCCCGTTCCCGAGCGTCGAGGCGGCCTGCAACGCCGTCATCGCCACGATCCAGATGGGCATTCCGGTGGCGCGCATCGAACTGGTCAATGCGCTGCAGATGCGCGCGATGAAGAATTATTCGAAGCTCGACTATCCCGAGAGCCCGTGCCTGTTCGTCGAGTTCCATGGCAGCGATGCCGGCGTTGCCGAACAGGCCGAGACCTTCGGCATGATCGCCGAGGAAAATGGCGGCGGGCCGTTCCTGTGGACCAGCGTCGCCGAGGAACGCACCAAACTGTGGAAGGCCAGGCACGATGCCTACTGGGCCTCGCTGACGCTGCGGCCGGGCGCCAAGGGGCTGTCGACCGACGTCTGCGTGCCGATCTCGCGCTTTGCCGAATGCGTCACCGAGACCGAGGCCGATATCGCCGAGATGGGCCTGATCGCGCCGATCGTCGGCCATGCCGGCGACGGCAATTTCCACGTGCTGGTGCTGATGGACGTCGACGATCCGAAGGAGATCGCGCTGTCGGAAAAATTCGTCGCGCGGCTCAACATGCGGGCGATCGCCATGGACGGCACCTGCACCGGCGAGCACGGCATCGGTCAGGGCAAGATCGGTTTCATGCGCAGCGAGCTCGGTCACGGCGTCGACATCATGCGCACCATCAAGCTGGCGCTGGACCCGCAAAACATCATGAATCCTGGCAAGATATTGCCGGGCGGCGACCACTAGATGTCGATTGCCGAGACCTTGCTGCCGATCGAGGTGCCGCTGTTGTCCGCAGGCGCGCCGCTGCCTCATGTGTTTGCAGATGAAGGCAGGTTGCTCGTCGCCTACCTCGCCAATGCTCCAGAAACATCTTTCGATGGCACGAAACCGCGCTCGGTTTCGCCGCTGACATGCAACCCGTCAGTCGCCATCCTGGCGGCAGAGCCTTACCTGGCATTTCAGTTCGGCCCGCCGAATGACGAGGCCGTCAGTGGCCATCGTCTCTATCAGTCGGGCTTGCGGGCCTACGAGGCATTTGAGGTCTGCAACTCGTCGTGGATAGCCTCCCTGGAAAAGGCAAATCGGGTTCATTCGTCCCATACAGCCGAACTGTTTTCAGACTATCGGCATTTCATCTTGACGTTCCAAGATTCGACGCTGGAGTTCATCGCCAAGAGTTTCTCGACAAGCCTTCGCAAGGGAGCGGTCTTGACTGCGCTGATGGAGGCCGCCGGAGAGGGCCCCTGACCTCTCTAGGCGGAGGTCTCGCAAGCTCGTCATGCGTGATATTTAAGCCCGGCCTAGTGAAGACAACCCGAACGCGTCAGGACAAAAGCGTCGTCTTGACCGCGCCGTCATTCGGGTCGAGGCTCCTTGCGCGGCAGGTCTGACAAGACAGGCGTTGCCAGCGGAGGAGAACTGTCATGGCCATTTCACGCAAGGAAGAAGCGCGCGCACTGAGTGCCGATGAGAAGGAACTGGTGGAGAAGTCGCATCATCCGGTGGTGCAGGAGCTTTCCGACGTCGACCTTTCCGGACTGGTCAAGCTGCTTCGCGGGCGGCGCGACAAGGCGCAGGCCGAAGCACATCGCCGCCGCCGTGAAATACGCGGCAAGGGCGCGCCGAAGGGCGCTGCCGCTTCAAAGGCCGATGGCGGCTCGCAGGTCAAGCTGGCGGTGCTGGCGATGGCGATGCGGCGGCTCAATGGCGAGGCCGAACGGCGGCGCCAACTGGCGGCCCGCGTTTCACTGGTCGGGAACGCACGCAAGGCGCTGGCGATGAAGCAAAGTGCGCCGGCGGACGGTCCCGCGCACAATTCACGCACGGCTCACAAGGGCATGCGGGCCGTCGCCAACGAGCGGGCGCCGAAGCTGGTCCGGCCGGCGGAACTGGGCCGGCAGCGCAAGGCAGGCAAGGTGGCGCAAGCCAAGCGCGACGCACGCTGATCCCTGCGACAAGGCCTGTCGGCAGCCGCTTTACCGTGCTGCGGGAAGCTGCTGCCGCACGCCCTCGACAAGGGCCTGCAGCATCGGGCGGGTCGGCGCGAAGAATGTCGTGCCGGTCTGCGGTGTCGAGACATCGAGCAGGCGGTCGTAGGCGCCCGGCGGATCGCCGACATACATGCGCTGCAGCATCTTTTCGGTGACCCAGAGATACCTGGAATAGCCGATGAAGTAGGTGCCGAACTCATTCTGCCCGGGCCGGCCGAACGGCATGTTGTCGCGCAATATGTCGTATTCGTTGCCTTCGGCATCCTCGATCGTGGCCAGCGATTTGTGCGATTTGCGCGGGGCTTCGTCATCGTCGATCTCGATGTTGTCGATCTTGGTGCGGCCGATGATCGCCTCCTGCTCAGGCGTCGGAATGCGCGCCCAGGCCTGCATGTCGTGCAGGTATTTCTGGACGACCACATAGGAGCCGCCGGCAAAGTCGCCATCCTCGTCGCCGATCAGCGCCGAGGCCGGCAGGTCGAGGCCGGTCGGGTTGGCAGTGCCGTCGATGAAACCGAGCAGGTCGCGGGCATCGAAATAGCGAAAGCCGGTCACTTCATCGACGACGGTGACATCAGGGCCAAGCCGGTCGAGCAGGATACGCTCGAACTCGAAGCACATGTCGGGCCGTTCGGCCCGGATATGGAACAGAAGGTCGCCCGGTGTGGATGGCGCCGAATGGACCGCGCCCTTGATCGGCGCGAACGGTTTCAGTTCCTGCGGCCGCCGGCGGGGGCTGAGCCGATCCCAGAGATCGCGGCCGATGCCGGCAATGCACGACAGGCGGCCGCCAAGATCGCGGAAACCGACAGTCTTGACCAGATCGTCAAGCTCGCCCAGCACGGAACAGACCTTGGCCAGGGCTGGCTGTTCGCCGGCGACGGTGACGACAAGAAAAATCGCCGATTGCGAAAGCGGCGCATCGACGCTCTGCGCGTCGATCGGTACGCGGTCCCAGTTCTTGCCTGACATCTGAAAAGTCTCCGCTTTTGGCGGATTTGTTTCAGATCGCCTGGGATGACGCAATACTGGATGAATTGCCTCTTTATCGACACGCGGATGCGGGTAGAGTGCGGCAGAATTTCAATCAACCTGTTCGGAGCTGATGCTCGCACGCCTGTTCGTGATCTTCGGTGGCCTGTTCGTGCTGGTGCTGTGCGCGGCGCTGGTGGTCCCGTATTTTGTCGACTGGACCGGCTACCGCGCCCAGTTCGAGCGTGAGGCAAGCGCCATCCTTGGCCGCAAGGTGACCGTGCAGGGCGAAGCCACGGCTAGGCTGTTGCCGTTCCCGTCGGTGACCTTCTCCAACGTTGCCGTTGCCGGCGGCCCCAATGGCCAGCCGGCCATGACCGTCGAGACGTTTTCGATGGATGCCGAACTGGCGCCATTCCTGCGCGGCGAGGTGCTGATCTTCGACATGCGGCTGGTGCACCCGAAGGCGACCATCGATATTGCCAATGACGGCACCGTCGACTGGGCGATGCGGCCGTCCTCGCCCTTCGACCTCAACCAGATCTCGATCGAGAAGCTGACGGTGACGGAAGGGCAGATCGAACTGCGCCATGCCGCCGGTGGACGCAGCCATATCTTTTCCGAGATCAATTCGACCATTTCGGCCAAGTCTCTGGCCGGCCCGTGGCGCATGGACGGCACGTTGCGGCTCGACGGATTGCGCACCACTGTCGCGGCATCGACCGGCAAGGCCGAAGGCAACGGCCAGATGCGGCTGCGGCTGAAGGCCGATCCCGACGCCTATCCGCTGGTCATCGAAACCGACGGCAATGCCGGCATCGCCAATGGTGCCGCCGTTTATTCCGGCCAGTTCAAGATCTCCAGCGCCGATAAGAATTCAGCTCAATTGCGCGGCACTGGTGGCGAGACGGTGAAGGTCAGCGCCGGCAAGCCCGATCCGGGCTTTCGCCTGAACGGCAAGTTCTCGCTGGACCACCAGAAGCTTGCCGTCGATGAATTCCGTTTCGAAACCGGGCCACTGGACAATCCCTACACCGCCGAAGGCAAGGCTTCTGTCGATCTCGGCCAGAAGCCTAATTTCGCCATCGAGGCCAATGGCGCGCAGGTGCAGTTCGACGAGGCGGTGGGCGCAGAAGCCGGCGCCGGCCTGACGCTCGACCAGCGCATCGCCGGGCTCGAGCAGGCGCTGATCGCTCTGCCGAAGCCGACCATCCCCGGCACCGTCGAGGTGAAGCTGCCGGCTGTGGTGGCCGGCGACACCACCGTGCGTGACGTGCATCTGTCCGCCGAGCCGGCCGAGGGCGGCTGGTCGGTCAAATCGCTGGCCGCGACCTTGCCCGGACGCACCACGCTGGAAGCCGACGGCATGCTCAGCGTCGAGGGCCATTTCGGCTTCACCGGCTCGCTGCTGCTGGCCGTGGCGCAGCCATCCGGTTTTGCCGCCTGGCTGTCGAAAGATGTGGACGAGGCGATCCGCCGTCTGCCCGCGGCCGGCTTCAAGGCCAAGGTCGACCTGACGGAAAAACGCCAGGCCTTCAGCGATCTCGAGCTGATCCTGGGCAAGGCGAAATTCTCCGGCCGCATCGATTCCAGCCAGCCTGACGAAGCCAGGCCATCGGTTCTGATGCGGCTCGAAGGCGGTGAGCTCGACGTCGACGGGCTGGCGGCCTTCGCCTCGATCTTCGTCAGCGACAAGGGCGCCAACCGCTTTGCCGACCGCGATCTCGATTTCCAGATCAAGGCCGGGCCCGTCAGCGCCGGCGGGCTGACCGCCGATACGGTGGATACCGCGCTCAGGCTGCGTGACGGCTTGCTCGAAGTCGACCGGCTGTCGGTCGGCGGATTGGCCGGCGCCTCGATAAGCGCCACCGGCCGGATCAAGGATTTCCCGGCGAGCCCGACCGGCAAGCTCGACGCATCGGTTGTCGCGGTGGACCTCAAGCCGCTGATCGACGTCGCCGCGCAGCATTATCCCGACAATGCGGTGCTGAAGGGGCTGGCGAGCCGCGCTGCCGCCTATCCCGACCTGTTCCAGGACGCACGCGTCGACCTCGTGGCAAGTGCCGCCGACAATGGCGATGGCACGACGGGCCTGGCGGTGAGCGGACAGGGCAACGCCGGCGGCTCGGCCTTTTCGGCTTCGCTGTCGGGGAAGGGCGCGCCGGACAAGCTTCTCGAGGCGCCGGTGACATTGACCTTCAACGCCAAAAACCCGGATGCGACGGCGCTGCTGGCGCTTTACGGCCTGCCGGCGCTGCCGCTCGGCATGCTGGGCGAGGCAACGACCGACATCCAGGCCAAAGGCACATTGGGCGGCGGGCTGGCGACGACTTTCAGCCTTGCCGGCAATGACTTCAAGGCCAGCTTCGAGGGAACCGTTGCCGACACGCCGCAAGGGCCTGCCGCCAAGGGCAAGATCAATCTGGATGCGGCCGACATCGAACCGTGGCTGATGACGTCGGGCATCGGCCTGCCGGGCATGGGGGCAGGCATGTCGACATCGCTTTCGGCGCAGGGCGACTATGGCAATGGGCTGCTCGTGCTGGACAATGTCAGCGGCGCGATCAACGAGGCGGCGGTGTCCGGCGACGTCAACATCGACGCCAAGGACGGCGTGCCACATCTGGCGGGCGCGCTGGCACTCGACGAGCTCGATCTCGATCCGATGGCCGTGGCGCTGTTCGGCGATTCCGCTTTCCTTGTCGAGAAGAATGGCGCCGACAAAAGCGCGAGCGAGAAGGGCGGCTCCTGGCCGGCAGCACCCTTCAGCCAGAAGTCCAGCCTGCCGTTTACCGCCGCTCTCGACCTGACGACGGCGGCGCTTGCCGCCGGACCGTTCGCCACCGCCTATGACGCCGCTTTTTCGCTGAAGCTCGACCAGGAAGGCATCCGCGTTTCGGACCTGAAGGCAAAATTTCTTGGTGGGGCGCTGACTGGACTGTTCGAGTTGAAGAACAATGAGGGCACCGGGCTTTTCACCGGCCAGATGAAGCTGGCGGGCGCCGATCTGGCAACCGTATTGCCAGATACCGGCATTGGCGGCGTCGGCGATTTCTCGACGACGCTGTCGACCAGCGGCAAGTCGGTCGATGCGATGATCGCCGCCCTCTCGGGTTCCGGCACGGCGACGCTCAGGGGTTTGCAGGTGGCGGGCGTCAATCCCGACGCGTTCAACGCTCTGCTGGCCAAGGCGGACGCGATCGGGCGCGACATCGATGCGGCCAAGACCGCTGATTTCGCGCCCGGGATCGCCGCCGATGGCAATTTCCCCGCCGGGAATGCCGACATCGCCTTCACGATCGCCGGCGGCACGCTGAGGGCACCGCCGATCAGCCTCGAAAACCCGAAGGCGACCTTGTCCGCCGATGTCACGGCCGATCTCAATACCAGCACGGTTTCCGCCAAGGGCGCCATTACCTATCGGCCCGGCGATGAGGCGCTGGTCGGCTCCGAGCCGGTCGTCAATTTCACCGCCGAGGGGCCGTTCGGCGCCGTCAAACGGCAGTTCGACAGCGAGCCTTTGGCGCAGTTCCTGACCCAGCGCGCGCTGGAGAAGGAGCAGCAGCGCGTCGAGGCGATGCAGGCGGCGTTGCTGGAGAAGCAACGCCTGCGGCGCGAAGTGCGCTACTATGCGGCACTGCAGGACGCGCGCGACAAGGCCGCCGAGGAACTGCGCCAGCAGGAAGAGGCGGCGCGGCTGAAAGCCGAGGCCGATGCCAAGGCGAAAGCGGAGGCTGACGCCCAGGCGCAGGCTGAAGCGGATGCCAAGGCGCAGGCCGAGCAGGAGCGCCAGAAGGCGGAAGAGGCGATGCGCATCGCCACGCAGGAAAAGGCCAGGCTGGAAGCCGAACGCAAGGCAGCCGAACAGGCGCCCAAGGTCGAGCCTGCGCCGTTGCCGCAAGCCAACGACAACCCGCCGCCAGCCAAGCCGAAGTCCAATCCGTTTACGATCGATAATTTGTTGAAGTCGTTGCAGTAGGGCAGTAGGGCGAGCCTTCCCGTCCCGAAATCGTGTCAGAGAACGAGCATCTCGGCACTGTCAGCGACATAGCGGGCGTGGCGGAAATCGCGGATGGCGGCAAGCCTGCCATCCTGCCAGGCCAGCAGGATGAAATAGGCGGGTCGCGCCGTCGGGTCGTTGGGATTGCGGACGAGGATTGCCGGCCTGTCTTCAACGAAGCCGGGTACGAGATGCCAATCCTGCACCTTGGAATAGTTGCCGAAATAGGTGCCGACTTCCTTGCTGCCGTTGAGCCGTGCCCTGGCCACCAGTTCCAGCCGCACCTCTTCAGCCAGCATATCGCGCACCGCGTCGAAATCACGGGCATTGAAGCGATCGATATAGGCGTTGAGCAACTGACGTTCGGCAGCGCTCAGTCTCGGGAGAGGGCGGTCGTCGGGCTCGTGCGCAATCTGGCGCAGCCGGTCGCGGCCGCGATGCAGCGCGGCCTTGACCGCGGGGATGCTGGTATCGAGCGTGGCGCTGATCTCCTGCAGGGAGTAGCCCAGAACGTCCATCATGATGACGCTGCTTCGCTGCGTGACGGGAAGGCGCATGAAGGTATGCAGCCCCGCAGAAGCGGCCTGGCGATCGATGGTGGGATTCGCCGGGTCGACGATCATGTCCAAATCCTCGTCGGAATAGGCCTGTTCGCGGGTGCGGCGGCGCAGGAAATCGAGCGCCGTATTGTGGGCTATGCGAAACAGCCAGCCTTCCGGATTGGCGATCGGGCCGGCACCGGGCAAGGCCTCGATCGCCTTGGCCAGCGCCTCCTGCAACACATCCTCGCCATCGAAGACCGAGCCCGTCATGCGAGCACAGTAGCGGTGCAGCTTGGGGCGCAATTCCCCAAACAGGCGCTCGAAGAGCCCACGCTGCCCGCCGGGAATGGGAATGTTCATGAGCCTCCGTTCTGCGCCTCGTCTGCCTCGATCAGGCATCCAGCATCCGGTAGCTGCCTATCACGGCCATCTCGTCGCGTTGCGGAGATTCGCTGCAGCGATCCCCGAAGCCGCTTTGAAAAGCCTTGAATGTGGCCAGGCCGGTGATGCTATCAGAATGCGCATCGGTTTGCGTTTCGACCAGATGGATGAATGTCCCATCGGCGGCGCGCAACGTGAGGTAGCGGACGCCGTCCGGCGATTTGTCGCGTAATTCCTGGAAAACGGCCTGGATCAGCCGCTCGTTCTCATCGGCTCGTTCGGGCTTCATCTTGTAGCGTATCAGATGGCGTTTCATCGCTGGTCTTCCTCTCGATTGCCTTGCGCGCCCTTTGGCCCTCTCATCGCCTAGACGATGCCGGGAAGCCAAAAGATGCGGGCACCCGAAAAATAAAAAGCGCCATTCAGCGCAGGATGCCGAAGCGTCACTCGCGGCCCTGATCGAGCAGACGCCTCAGCATGGGCTCGATGCGCGAAAGCTCGTCGAGATGCGCCGCCGACAGTTCGGCCAGGCGATCGTCGGCGCGTTCGGTCAGCCGCAGCAGCACGCGGCGATGGTCGTCCTTGTCCTGATCGCGCACGACCATGCCGGCTTCACTCAGGCGGTTGACCAGCTCGACGGCGCTGTGATGGCGGATGCGCAGGCGCTCCGCCAGATCGCCGACCGTCATCGGTCCGCCGCCCGGATAACCCTTGATCGCCAGCAAGGCCTGATGCTGGCGCGGCGTCAGCCCGGCGTCTTCGGCCTGCAGCTGGCTGAATTCGAGGAAGCGGCGGATCAGATAGCGAAACTCCGACAGCCGCTGGTAGTCGGCCAATTCGATGGTGGGGCGAGATTTCCTGGGCTGCGTCATTCCCGACATTTGTTCCATTCCGGCCAAAGGCTCAAACGGTTTTGATGGAGAACCAGCTTGAATTTATATCGTGTTACGATACATAGCGAGCCGACACAGCCGGCCGGCGTCTTCGCCGTGCCGCGTATTCGAGATCCGGCCGTCGCCAGAAAGCCCGCCATGAAGCTCTCCGAAAACAACCATCTCAGGGATTTCACCACCGATGCGCGGGTGCTGACCATCGCTACCATCGCCGTGGTGGTCGCCACGGCTGGGCTGTTCGCCGGCATCGTGCTTTTGAAACTGATCCGGCTTGCCACCAACATTGCCTATTTTGGCCAGTTCACGTTCGCCGATCTGAAATTGCAGGATACGCCGCTTGGGCTTGCAGCGGTGGTGGTGCCGGTCATCGGCGCCCTGATCATCGGGCTGATGGCGCGCTACGGCAGCGAGAAGATCCGTGGCCATGGCATTCCCGAAGCGATCGAGGCGATCCTGCTCGGGCGCTCGAAACTCGATGCCAAGGTTGCGATCCTGAAGCCGTTGTCGTCGGCGATCTCGATCGGCTCAGGCGGGCCGTTCGGCGCCGAAGGCCCAATCATCATGACCGGCGGCGCGATCGGCTCGCTGATCGCGCAGATGCTGCCGGTCACCGACAATGAACGCAAGACGCTACTGGTGGCGGGCGCGGCAGCGGGCATGACCACCGTGTTCGGCACGCCGATCGCGGCCATCATGCTGGCGGTGGAACTGCTGCTGTTCGAATGGACGCCGCGCTCCTTCATTCCCGTGGCGGTTGCCGCGATCATTGCCGAGGTCGAGCGCACCGTGCTGCATTTGCCTGGGCCGATCTTTCCGTTTCAGGGCGGCATGGCGGTCTCGTTCACCGGGCTTGGCGGCTGGGTTCTGGTCGGCATCTGCGCCGGCCTGCTGTCGGGGCTGCTCACCCAGATGGTCTATGCCTGCGAGGACGCCTTCCAGAAACTGCCCATCCACTGGATGTGGTGGCCGATGATCGGCGGCCTGGTGGTCGGCATTGGCGGGCTGATCGAGCCGCGGGCGCTCGGCGTCGGCTACGACAACATCGCCGACATGCTGGATGGCCGCACGCTCGCGGCCGCCGCGCTGCTGCTGCTGGTGGTCAAGGCCATCATCTGGTCGGTGGCGCTCGGTTCGGGAACATCAGGGGGCGTGCTGGCGCCACTGCTGATCATGGGTGGCGCAATGGGGGCGGTGCTCGCCGGCATCCTGCCCGCGGCGGATCCGGGCTTCTGGGCCCTGCTGGCGATGTCGGCGACCATGGGCGGCACGATGCGGGCGCCGCTGACGGCGACGTTCTTTGCCGTGGAACTGACTGGCAACACGCATGTGCTGGTGCCGCTGATCGCGGCTTGTGCCGCGGCGCACGCCGTCACCGTGCTCCTGATGAAACGGTCGATCCTGACCGAGAAGATCGCCAGGCGCGGGCACCACCTCGTGCGCGAATACCGCGTCGACCCGTTCGCGCTGACCAGGGTGCGCGAGGTGATGACGGCGCAGGTCGAGAGCGTGCCGGCGACGATGACGCTGCATGGCGCGGCGGCGTTCCTGACCGCGCCGCAAACCCGGCATCCGAGCTTCCCGGTCATCGACGAGAACAGGCGGGTGCTCGGCCTCATCGATCCGCCGGCGATCCTGCGCTGGCGCCGTGCCGGCAAGCACAGGACGACGACGCTCGGCGACCTGCTTGCTGGAAGCAAGGTGACGCTTGCCTATCCCGACGAATATCTGGAAGGCCTCTCCGACAAGCTGTTGATGGCCAATGTCTCGCATCTACCGGTCGTGACCCGCGAAAGCCTGCAACTGATCGGCTATGTCGGCTGGAAGGACCTGATGCGCGTGCGGTCGAGGAAACAGGCCGAGGAACGCGACCGTTCGACCTTGCTTGGCTTCGGCACCAGGCGCGGGAGAAAGGCGGACGCGGTCGAAGGCGTCTAGCCCAAGCCAGCTCCGCGCTTCGCCCATTCCAGGACATGAAGCCGCAGCGCCGAGGACAGGTTGGTGTCGCGGGGCCGCGTCTCATCGACTTCGGCGACGAGTGCGGCCAGCGTCAGCTTTCTCGCCGCCGCGATGGCGACGAGGTCGTCATAGAAGGGCTTTTCGAGGGAATAGCTGGTGCGATGGCCGCGAATGGTCACCGAACGCTTTTCGACGACGCTCACGGCCGGAGACTCACTGCCGGAGACTCACTGCTTGTGCTTGCCGGACGGGTCGAGGCGATGGCCGGCGACAAATTTTTCGGCCTTGTCGGCATTCAGCCGGTCGCGTTGCTTGTCCGCCTTGGAACGGCCATGCAGGGCCCGGTTCTGTTCGGCGACGCGCGCTTTCTCGTCCCGCGCCTTCTGCTTGCGAGCCTGGCGGAGATTGACGATGTCGGCCATGGCGCGGACCGCGAAGCTATTTCTTGCGGAAGGCGTCGAGCGAAACCACTTCGGCGCCCTTGGCGCCGGCCTCGGTTGCGGCGGGCTTCTTCTCCGGCTCGGCTGCAGCCTTCTTCTCGGCCTTCGGCTTCTTCTCGGAAACGATGGTCAGCGGCTCGGACGCCGGCTGGGCCGGTTCCTCTTCAGGCTGCGCATCGGTCTTGACGTCGAACTCGAGCTCGAAATTCACCGAGGGATCATAGAAGCCACGCACGGCCGAGAACGGGATTTCAAGTTTCTCCGGCACGTCGGAGAAGGACAGGCCAACCTCGAAGCCGGTGTCGGTCACCTTGAGGTCCCAGTACTGGAACTGGATGACGATGGTCATCTGCTCGGGATAGCGCTCGCGCAGGCGCGACGACACGCGCACGCCGGGCGCGCCGGTCAGGAAGGTGATGAAGAAATGATGGTTGCCGGGGAGGCCGGTGCGTGCGACCTCGGCCAGGACCTTGCGCATGACGCCGCGCAACGCCTCCTGGGCCAGAATGTCGTAGCGGATGTGGTCGTCGGCCATGTGGTGGTCGGGTTCCGTTGAATCGTCCGCATAGCTGTAATCAAGCTTGAGCGCGGCGTAAACCTGATATAGCCCACCGTCGCGTCGAAGCGAGGACTATTGCCAACGATTTGATCGGCAAGGCGGCTTTGCGGCAACCGCAAATGTTATGCATTAGCCAGCGCAGTGTGCTTTTTGACGTTGCCCGGGGAAGGGCGTCTGCCAAAAGCGCGCAGGAAGGTGCGCACGCCATTCGTCGCCGATTGCACCACTTCGTCCTCACGCGGCGTGCCGCCGAGCATGAAGGTGGTCTGCAGTTCGGCATTGACCAGGCCGAAGAACTGGCGCGCCGCGACGTCGGGGTCATCGATGGTGAGGTAACCGCCATAGGCGAGGCGGGCGAAGCGGGCGGCGATTGCCGGCCACGTCGTGCCCGGACCCTGTTCGCGCCATTCGGCAAACAGTTCGGGGTAGCGTTCGCCTTCGGTCTGGATCAGCTTGCGCAGGAATTTTCCGTCGCGGTTGCAGATGCAGTTCTGATTCAGGCGCACGGCAAAGCCGATCAAATCCGCTTCGAGATCGCCGGGCTGGTCAGGGAAGGTGGCAATGGTGGCGAAGATGCCGACATTGCAGCGATCCGTGAGGTCGCGCACCACGGCCATGAAGAGCTTTTCCTTGTCGCCATGGTGATTGTAGACGGTCTGCCGCGAGACGCCGGCCTCCGCCGCGATCAGGTCGATATTGGCGCCGGCGAAGCCTTCGCGGCAGAACACGCCGGCGGCGGCGTCGACGATCGACAGGCGCTTGGCCTCATGGCCGCGTGGCGGGAAAGTGTCAGGAGAAACGCTGGCTCTCATGAAAATCTATATAGAGGTGATTGACGATTTAGACAAGGCTGTCTAAATTTGTGGACATGCGATAAAGAGATTTCGCGCCGGGAGACGACAAGATTCGCTGCTGGAGTGTCGGAACCTCACGGGATGGAACGTCCTAGGTCAGACGTCGCCTGGCGGTGGCAACCAGATTTCGAAAGAAGCCAATATCATGAGTCCCAAATTCCTCCGCATCGCGGTCGTGCTCGGCCTGTTGTCCGCCATCGGCCCCTTCGCGATCGACATGTATCTTCCCGCTTTGCCGTCGATCGGCGCGGATCTGCACGCCGGCACCGCCGCCGTGCAGATGAGCCTGCTGATCTTCTTCCTGTCGATGGGGTTCGGCCAGATCGTCGTCGGGCCGATCTCCGACATGGTCGGCCGCAAGCTGCCGCTCTATGGCGGTCTTGCGCTGTTCATGGTCGGCGGCATCGGTTCGGCAATGGCGCCGACCATCGAGTGGCTGATCGCCTTCCGCTTCCTGCAGGGCCTTGGCGCCAGCGCCGGCATGGCCGTGCCGCGCGCCATCGTGCGCGACCTGCACACCGGCAATGAGGCGGCCAAGCTGATGTCGTTGCTGATGCTGGTGTTTTCGGTGTCGCCGATCCTGGCGCCGCTGACCGGCAGCCAGATCATCGAGAATTTCGGCTGGCGCGCCGTGTTCTGGACGGTGACCGCTGCGGCAGCCCTTGCCACCATCCTGCTCGCGACCTCGCTTAAGGAAACGCGGCCGGCGGCGGAGCGCGTCGGTTCTTCCTTCGGCACCGCGCTTGCCGGCTATCGCTTCCTGATGGGCGACCGCAACTTCCTCGGCCTGGTGGCGATCGCCGGCTTCGGCATTGCGAGCTTCTTCGTCTACCTGTCGAGCTCGTCCTTCATCCTGATCGACCATTACGGGCTGTCGCCTTCGGTCTACAGCGTGTTCTTCTCGATCAACGCGGTGGCCTTCATCGGCATGTCGCAGCTGACGGGCCTGCTGGCCGAGCGTTTCGGGCTGCGGCGCGTGGTGCGCGTCGCGGTCACCGGCTACGCCTCGACGATGGTGGTGCTGCTGGCGATCATGGCGACGGGCGTCGACCGGCTCGACGTGATGGCGGCCCTGCTGTTCGTCGGCTACGGCTTCCTCGGCCTGGTCATCCCGACCACCTCGGTGCTGGCCATGGAAGAACATGGCGAGATCGCCGGAACGGCCTCGGCACTGATGGGCACGCTGCACTTCGCCATCGGCGCGCTCGCCATGGGCGTCGCCGGCGTGTTCTTCGACGGCACGCCGCTGCCGATGGTCGCCGGCATCACGCTCTGCGCGGTGATTTCCTTCACGCTGGCAAAGGTCACGCTCGGCCGCTCGCGCGAGGCGGTCGAAGCGCCGGCGGAATAGGCATTGCTCGCAAGCGCACGAAAAGGCCGGGTTCCCCCGGCCTTTTCATTTCAGCCCTGCCTCGGCCAATACGAAACGCAACCGTGTCTCGACTGGCGCCAGGGGCAGCGGAACCAGCTCGTAACCCAGCTCCACATAGACGCCGGCCAGCGCATGGTAAGTGCGCTCGGCCTCGTCTGATGTCTGCTTGCGCTCTTGATCCTGCATGAAAATGCCAGGCCAGGGCGGGGCGATGAACACGCGCGGATTGTAGCGGAAGCGCTTGATGGCGGTGCTGATGTGTTCTGCCACGGGCAGGCCGCTCAGCCTGAGATAGCCGAGCGTGTCCGGCAAGCCGCGATCGAAGAAGACCGGTCCCTTCTGTTCGACCGCGTTCCGATATGAGCGCATTTCCCACGACAGCATGAGTTCGGCGAACAGCGCGCGGTCGCTCCAGGGCAGGGCGGTTCCGCCTATCGAGGACTGGTCGCGGATGATGCCGCGCCCGGCTTCGACTGAAGTCGCAAAGCCCGCCCCGCGCAGGGCTTCGATCAAAGTGGTCTTGCCGGAGCCCGGGCCACCGGTCAGCACGAAGAATCGATCGGAATCGTTTTGCATTCCTGTCCATGGAGAAAGAGGCACGCGATGCGGCTTCGCGGCAAATGGGCCGTACGAAGTCCGGACGGCAAAAGGTGGCCGTTGCGCGTGACGTGGATTGAGTCAGGGGAAGAAGTGGAGGTTTCTGTTGCCAGGTACCTCCGAACCCCGCCTAGAAGTGCGAACCCCTAGGGCTTGATTTGAAGCTATCGCACTGCATTAAGCAGCGAGACGTGCTTCCGCATAGTTGTCGTTGGCAACTATAAGTTTAGCCCGATGACGGTGGTACAATGCCGGGCAAAAGTACGATCTTTACACCTTCGTCGATCCTATTTCGCCCCCAGCAAAAACCGCTCTGTCGTCAACAGCGGCTTTTGGTGGAGGCGCCGGGTACCGCCCCCGGGTCCGAACGGCTTATTTCATCGCCCATTTATCGCCATAGTCGGTCAAGCCGACAAATCGAATATAGGGGGCGTTCGCCGGAAATGAAAGGCCGGAGTGAGGCTTTGTCCCTGTGTCAAATCGCGACGGCAAGGGTTGACTTGGGCGCGGTCTCAACGGAAGCTTTGCGAGCGGTGAGGAGTTACCGACCTAGCGCACAAGTTGCGAAGCGCGCCACAGCCCTCATCGATCGGATCCGTGGCGCCGACGAGGGGAATTTTTGATGGCCGACTATCTTGCGGATGTGAAGAAATACGACGCGGGCGCCAGCTCCGACGCGGTCGAAAAGATCGTCAAGCATCTGGGCATTGCGCTGAGGAACCGCGATTCCTCGCTGGTATCCTGCACCGACCCGAAGGAGCTCGAGCGCGTCAAGGAGAGCTGGGTGGCCAAAAAGCTCGGCGTCAGCGACGGGGCCAAGGCCGACGCCTCGATCGAGAAGACCTGCAAGGCGATGCACGCCGACAACACCAAGAGCCGCGTGACCTTTTACTACCTGGTGGCCAAGGATCTGGGCAAACTCGGCGCGCTCTGACGATCGCGCGTCAATTTGCGAAGGCCGGCGCCGGCGTTGCGGCCAGCCACTTTCTCCCCGCTCACGCAATGCGCAGGTCCGATTAGCGCCGTTTTGCTGTGTTCGACCGCCGGACTGGTCGCTATAATATGCGCACACTCGAATCGAGCTGGAACCGATGCGCCAATATCTCGACCTCTTGCAGCACGTGCTGGACAATGGCGCCGATCGCGCCGACCGCACCGGCACCGGCACGCGCTCCGTCTTCGGCTACCAGATGCGTTTCGACCTGGCGCGCGGCTTTCCGGTCACCACGACCAAGAAGTTGCACCTGAAGTCGATCATCCATGAGCTCCTGTGGTTCCTGGCCGGCGACACCAACATCAAATACCTGACCGACCACGGCGTCACCATCTGGGACGAATGGGCCGACGAGAATGGCGACCTTGGCCCCGTTTACGGCAAGCAGTGGCGTTCCTGGCCGGACGGCCATGGCGGCTCGATCGACCAGATCGCGGGCCTTCTCAAGGAGATACGCCGCAATCCTCAATCGCGCCGGCTGATCGTTTCGGCGTGGAATCCGGCCGAAGTGGAGGCGATGGCGCTGCCGCCCTGCCACTGCCTGTTCCAGTTCTACGTGTCCGAGGGCCGGCTGTCCTGCCAGCTCTACCAGCGTTCGGCCGACATCTTCCTCGGCGTGCCGTTCAACATCGCGTCCTACGCGCTGCTGACGCTGATGGTGGCGCAAGTGACCGGGCTGAAGCCGGGCGATTTCGTCCACACACTGGGCGACGCGCATCTCTATTCGAACCATTTCGAACAGGCGCGCGAGCAATTGCGGCGCACGCCGAGGGCGCTGCCGACAATGTGGATCAATCCGGAGGTGAAGGACCTGTTCGCCTTTCGCTTCGAGGATTTCCGCCTGGAAAACTACGTGGCCGATGCCTCGATCAAGGCGCCGATCGCCGTCTGAGGGATCTCGATATTCAGGTGATGCCGACCTCATCTGGAGCTCAACATGCCTTGAGCTCGACCCCCGTCAGTCGATGCCGACCATCACGTCCGAGGCCTTGACCACGGCATAGGCCGGCTTGCCCTTTTCGAGCTTGAGATCGGCGACCGCCTCGTTGGTGATCGAGGCGGTGACGACGGCGCCGCCGCCAATGTCGATCCTGACATGCGAAGTGGTGGCCCCCTTGACGATTTCGGTGATCGTCCCCTTGAGCACATTGCGGGCGCTGACCTTCATCGGGCTCTCCATTGCTTTTATGCATGCCGTTCTCGCAAAACCGAGGTCGCTTTTGGGCAACATGCATCAGGGTTTGCCGCTCGTCTTGCCAGAACAATCGACGGGGCATGGCGTTTTCGCAAGCCGTCGGGCCTTCCCTTGTTATATTCATGCGGATATATCGATCGACAGGCCTCGCGCCGCACGGATTTCAAACCAGGGAGAGTTTTCGATGACGCGCAAAGGTTTCGGGTTGAGGGCGATCGCCATCGGCGGTCTTGCGGCGACGTTGATGGCTGCGGTGCCGGCAGCACATGCGCAAGACAAGGTCGTGGTGTTTGCCGCAGCCAGCCTCAAGGACGCGCTCGATGCGGTGAACAAGGCCTGCGAGGCCGATGTCGGTGAGGCCGCGACTGTCTCCTATGCGGCAAGCTCGGCACTGGCCAAGCAGATCGAGGGCGGGGCGCCGGCCGACGTCTTCATCTCGGCCGATCTCGACTGGATGAAATATCTTTCCGACAAGAAGCTGACCAAGCCAGACACCGAGGTGAAGCTGCTCGGCAACGAGATCGTGCTGGTGGCGCCGAATGATTCGAAGGTCGAGGCCAAGATCGATAAGGGTTTCGACCTCGCCAAGCTGGTCGGCGACGGCAGGCTCGCCATGGGCGACATCAAGGCGGTGCCGGCCGGCAAGTACGGCAAGGCGGCACTGGAATCGCTCGGCGTCTGGTCCTCGGTCGAGGGCAAGGTGGCGCAGGCCGAGAATGTGCGCGCCGCACTCAAGCTGGTTTCGACAGGCGAGGCCGCTCTCGGCATCGTCTATGCCACCGACGCGCATGCCGACAAGGGCGTCAAGGTGATCGGCACCTTCCCGGAGGATTCGCATCCGCCGATCATCTACCCGGTTGCCCAGACCGCCGATTCGAAGGACAAGGATACGACGGCTTTCCTGAAATGCCTGCAGTCCGCCAAGGCCGGCGCGCTCTTCAAGGAACAAGGTTTTACCGTGCTCACGCCGAGCAACTGAACAGGGCCTGATAGCGCGATATGACCTGGCTGCTGGACCTCACTCCCGACGAATGGAATGCGGTCCGGCTGTCCATCAAGGTGGCGACCGTGGCGATGCTCGCCAGCCTGCCGCCGGGCATAGCCATCGCGCTGCTGCTTGCCCGCGGACAATTCTGGGGCAAGACTCTGCTCAACGGCGTGGTTCATCTGCCGCTGATCCTGCCGCCTGTCGTGACCGGCTATCTCCTGCTTTTGACGTTTGGCAAGCGCGGCCCGGCCGGCGCCTTCCTGGCCGAGCATTTCGGCATCGTCTTCTCGTTTCGCTGGACGGGTGCGGCGCTGGCCTGCGGTGTCATGGGCTTTCCCCTGATGGTGCGGGCAATCCGGCTGTCGATCGAAGCGGTGGACCGCAAGATGGAGGCGGCCGCGGGAACGCTTGGCGCCAATCCTTTGTGGGTGTTCGCCACCATCACGCTGCCGCTGATCCTGCCCGGGCTGATCGCGGGCGCCATCCTGGCCTTCGCCAAGGCGATGGGCGAGTTCGGCGCGACCATCACCTTCGTCTCCAACATCCCCAACGAAACGCAGACGCTGCCCTCGGCGATCTACACTTTCACCCAGGTGCCGGGCGGCGATGAGGGGGCATTGCGGCTGACATTGATCTCGGTCGTCATCTCGATGGCGGCTTTGGTCGCCTCGGAAGTGCTGGCGCGGCGGGTCGGGCGGCAAATGGACATCGAATGAGCGTCCGCGTCGACATCGGCCACCGGCTCGGCGATTTCGCCATCGAGGCACGCTTCGAGAGCGCCGGGCGGCTCACCGCGCTGTTTGGGCCGTCAGGCTCCGGCAAGACCACGCTCATCAACATGATCGCCGGGCTGATCCGGCCCGACAAGGGCCGCATCGAGGTGGAGGGTCGTGCACTGGTCGACACCGATGCCGGCATTTTCGTGCCGAAGCACAGGCGCCGTATCGGCATGGTGTTCCAGGACGCGCGCCTGTTTCCACATATGAGCGTGGCCGGCAATCTGCGTTACGGCCGCTGGTTCACGCCGGCCAAGGAGCGCTACGCCGACATGGATGCCGTCGTCGACCTGCTCGGCATCGGCCCGCTGCTCAACAGGCGCCCGGTGAAGCTCTCGGGCGGCGAGAAGCAGCGCGTGGCGATCGGCCGGGCGCTGCTCGCCAGCCCCAGGCTGTTGCTCATGGACGAGCCGCTGGCCTCGCTCGACGAGGCGCGCAAGGCCGAGATCCTGCCCTATATCGAACGGCTGCGCGATGAGACGAAGATCCCGATCGTCTATGTCAGCCATTCGGTCGCCGAGGTGGCGCGGCTGGCCAGCGACGTGGTGATGCTGGCGCAAGGCAAGGTTGTTGCCAGCGGTCCGACCGATGCGGTGATGCAAAGGCTCGACCTGCTGCCGGCGGAAGAGCGCGGCGAGGGCGGTGCGGTGCTGGACACCAAGGTGCTGCGCCACGACGAGATTTTCGGCATGACCGTGCTCGTCTCGGCCGCCGGAGAGATCCGCGTGCCGCGTCTGGCGATGAAAGCCGGGGCTCCCGTGCGTGTCCGGATCCGGGCCCGTGATGTTATGATCGCCGCGGAGAAGCCGACAGGCCTCAGTGCGCTCAACATCCTGCCTGGCACGATCGTTGCGATCCGCCCGGGCGAAGGGCCGGCGGTCGAGGTCGACATCGATTGCAGTGGCGCAACGGTGCTCGCCCGCATCACCGAACAGTCGCGGCAGGCGCTGGAATTGCGGCTCGGCGGCAAGGTTTTCGCCGTGGTCAAGACAGTGAGTTTCGACCGGGCCAACACCGGCGCCGGCCTGCCGCTCGAGGTCGATGGCTGACAGAAGCGGCGTTCGCCGCTATATTGATTTGGAATAACGGTATCGCTGAAGTGGCTTCGGCCGGAGTCCTGGCGACCGCGGAGGAGCAAAGATGCCATCGCTGAGCTTGCGGATAAATCTCGATCCCGACGGGCGGATCGGTCCGGGCAAGATCGAGCTTCTGGAGCAGATCGCCACCTTCGGCTCGATCTCGGCCGCCGCGCGCGGCATGGAGATGTCCTACAAGCACGCCTGGGATCTGGTGGAGGACATGAACCGGGTGTTCGGCAAGCCGCTGGTCGCCGCGCAGACCGGAGGCCGCAAGGGCGGCGGCGCGCAGCTGACGGCCATTGGCCTGGCGGTGGTCAGCCGTTTCCGCGCCATCGAACGTGCGGCCACTGCGGCAGCGGCGACGCATATGGATGCGCTGCAGGCGGAGATCGATGCGGGCTGAGAGGCGGGGGCGGTAGGGCAGTAGGGCAGTAGGGATTGCGGCCCAACTTTTCGCCGTCGGAGATTTTCGTTTCCAAATCTGCCTTAACGCGCGTCTAAGTTAGAATTTCACTGCCTACTGCCTATTCTTCCGGCTTGCGCAGCAGATAGGTGTCCATGATCCAGCCCTTTTGCCGGCGGGCTTGCTCGCGGACCTTTTCGATCTCGGCGCCGACATCGCCGAGGCGACCGGAGACGATGATCTCGTCCGGCGTGCCGAGATAGGCGCCCCAATGGATGATGACATCCGGGTCGGCGACTGTGTTGAAGGCGCATTTGCCGTCCAGCATGACGACTGTGCTGCCGGCATTGCTGGCCAGACCTTCTTCGGTCAGCCTGCGGCCGGTGGTGACCAGGAACGAATCGCCGATGCGGTTCAGTGCCATTTTGTGGCTGGCGGCAAGCGCCTGGATGGCGGTGATGCCGGGGATGACTTCCAGTTCGAAGGCGACATTGTTCCTCAGGCGCACGCGTTCGAGGATGCGCAGCGCGCTGTCGTAGAGCGAAGGATCGCCCCAGATCAGGAAGGCGCCGCAGCCATCCTCGGCGATCTCGTCGCGGATCAGGGCTTCGTAGATGGCAGCGATGGCTTCGTGCCAGTCGTCGACAGTCGAGCGGTAGGAAGACGTCGGTTCGGCGCGGACCGGCACGCCGAATTCGACGCGGCGCGATTTCGGGTTGCTGACGAAGCGGTCGCAGATCTCGCGCCGCAATTCGGCAAGGTCGTTCTTCTTGGCGCCCTTGTCGGGGATGAACAGCACATCGGCACGGTTCAAGCCTGATATGGCCTGAACCGTCATGTGGTCGGGGTTGCCGGCGCCGATGCCGATGACGAGAAGCTTGCGCATGGGCCGAACTCCTGCCCGATCGGAAGCTGTTAGTCCAGACCGCTGGCATGTCCAGGCCGGTGTGGCGTAGTCACGCAAGTGGAAGGGCTTTGAAACGCCGCATTGAAACGGCTAGGGTCGTCGGGGCATTCTTGCCGAGGGGGCTTCGATGTTGCGATATGTTCTGACTGCGGCGCTGGCGCTTTCGGCGGCACCCGCATTGGCCAACGATTCGGTTGCCGAGCTTGGCACAGGCGGCTTGATCCTGTCGCGCAGCGATGCGGTCGCGATGCAAAGCGAGGATCTCTTCATCTCGCCCGACAAGGTCACGGTCGACTACGTCTTTCACAACAACACCGACAAGGATGTCGACGCGATCGTCGCCTTCCCGATGCCCGATATTTCGGGCGACCCCGAAGAAATGCCGGCCATCCCCGAAAACCAAAGCGACAATTTCCTCGGCTTCGAGGTGACGATTGATGGTGTCGCGGCAAAGCCTCAACTCGAGCAGAAGGTGTTCGCGCTCGGCATCGACATCGGTGCCGATCTCAAGGCGCAGAATGTGCCGTTCAACCCGTTCGGCGATGCGGCCAAGGCGGCATTGGCGAAGCTGCCGCAAGCGGTGGCCGAGGACTGGGTCAACCGCGGCATCATCATCGAGGACACCGCCGATGACGGCAGCGGCATGAAATCCTCCTATGCGCCGTTCTGGCAATTGCGCTCGACCTACTGGTGGCGCTCGACCTTTCCGGCCAACAAGGACGTTCACGTTTCCCATCGCTACAAGCCGAGCGTCGGCGGCACGTCGTCGGTCAGCTTCTTCTATGACGGCCAGTTCCAGGGGCAATATGCGACATACAAGACCCGCTACTGCATGGACGACACGTTCGAGAACGCGGTGCGCAAGGCGGCGAAGGACAATCCGGAAGGCTATCCCAAATATTATGAAAGCCGCATCGCCTATATACTGACCACCGGCGGCAACTGGGCGGCGGGCACCATCGGTAAGTTCAAGCTGACCGTCGACAAGGGCAATCCGAAAGACTTGGTCTCGTTTTGCGGCGACAATGTCAAAAAGGTCGGGCCGACGAGTTTCGAGATGACCGCGAACGATTTTTACCCAGAGCACGACATCGATATCCTGCTGCTCGAACCGTCGGACAGCAATGGCGGGGACGCGAACTGATGCATGTGGCAATCTACGTCGCCATTGCCGAGAACGGCGTGATCGGGCGGGATGGCGGACTGCCATGGCGGCTCTCCACCGATCTCAAGCGCTTCAAGGCCGACACGATGGGCAAGCCCATCATCATGGGCCGCAAAACCTATGAAGGCATAGGCCGTCCGCTGCCGGGCCGGCTCAACATCGTCGTCACCCGCGACAAGAGCTGGCGCGCCGAGGGCGTCGAGGTGGCGCATACGCTGGAGGCCGCGATTCAGCTGGCAACGGTGCGCGCGCGCTGCATGGCCGGCATCGACGAGGCCTGCGTGATCGGCGGCGGTCAGATCTATGCCCAGGCGCTGCCGCTGGCCGACAGGCTGCACGTCACCCATGTGCTGGCCGCCGTCGACGGCGACGCGCATTTCCCGCCGATCGACGCCGAGACATGGCGCGTGGTCAGTTCGCAGGGGGTTCCGGCCGGGGAAAAGGACAGCCACGCAACACGCTATTCGGTTTATGAGCGCCGCCGCCCGATACTTTGATAGACAAAAAAAGTGCATTGAAGGACGACAAAGGGTCGCTACCGGCCCAAAACGGATGATGTCGGCGGCGCATCGCGTTGAAAGCGTGCTGTGGCGTCCCTATAGAAGAACAACACTGGATTTGCGCCGTAACTCCGGCGCTTGAGGGAATTCCAAGCGAAAGGACGTTCATGCCCTGGAACGACAAGAGTGGCGGAGGCGGCGGCCCGTGGGGCGGCGGCGGTAACAATCAGGGGCCCTGGGGGCAGGGGCCCAAGGGGCCAAGCGGCCCACAGGGCTCGCCCCCGGACCTCGAAGACATTATCCGCCGCGGCCAGGACCGGCTGCGGCGCGCTCTGCCCGGCGGCGGTGGCGCCAGTCCGGCAGTGTTCGGGCTGATTGCCGCGGTGCTGGTCGTTCTGTGGGCATTCCAGGCGGTCTATACGGTGCAGCCCGACGAGGTCGCCGTCGAATTGCGTTTCGGCAAGCCGAAGCCCGAACTCTCACAACCTGGCCTGCATTTCCATTGGTGGCCGCTTGAAACCGTCGAGACGGCCAAGATTTCCGAGCAGCTCGTCGACATTGGCGGCGGCAATACCAGCGGCAACGGCCTGATGCTGTCGGGCGACCAGAACATCGTCAACGTGCAGTTTTCGGTGGCCTACCAGGTCTCCGATCCCCGGGCCTATCTGTTCGACGTCTCGGATCCGGACGGCATGCTGCGGCAGGTTGCCGAAAGCGCCATGCGCGAAGCCGTCGGCCGCCGGCCGGCACAGGATATCTTCCGCGACGACCGCCAGGGCATAGCGGCGTCGGTGCGCGAAATCATCCAGTCGACGCTGGACGGCTACAAGGCCGGTCTCAACGTCAACGCCGTATCGATCGAGGATGCAGCGCCGCCACGCGAAGTGGCCGATGCGTTCGACGAGGTGCAGCGTGCCGAGCAGGACGAGGACAAGTTCGTCGAGCAGGCCAACCAGTATTCCAACCAGAAGCTCGGCCAGGCGCGCGGCCAGGCGGCACAGATCCGCGAAGACGCGGCCGCCTACAAGAACCGTGTGGTGCAGGAAGCCGAAGGTGAGGCCCAGCGCTTCATCTCGGTCTATGACGAGTACGCCAAGGCGCCGGATGTAACCCGCAAGCGTCTCTATCTGGAAACCATGGAGAGGGTTCTGAAGGACTCGAGCAAGGTCATCGTCGAGCAGGGCAACGGACAAGGTGTCGTGCCCTATCTGCCGTTGCCGGCATTGCAGGCGAAACCGCCGGCTCCGGCCGCGCCTGCCGCGAACACGGGAGGTACACAGTGATGGCCAACCGTCTTCCCATTTTCGTCGTCATCGCGGCGGTCGTGCTTTTCCTGATCTATTCCTCGGTCTTCGTGGTCAATGCGCGCCAGCAGGCGCTGGTGTTGAGGTTCGGCGAGATCGTCGACGTCAAGACCGAGCCCGGCATCTATTTCAAGGCGCCGTTCTCGTTCTTCGACGCCGATACGGTGCAACTGATCGAGAACAGGGTGCTGCGCTTCGACCTCGACAACATCCGCGTCCAGGTGTCGGGCGGCAAGTTCTATGAGGTCGATGCCTTCATCGCCTATCGCATCTCGGATCCGCGCGTCTTCCGTGCCGCCGTGTCCGGTCAGATCGAATTGGCCGAGGCGCGGCTGAGGACGCGTCTCGACGCTGCCTTGCGCCGCGTCTACGGCCTGCGCGACTTCGAGGCGGCACTCTCGGAACAGCGTGCCGTGATGATGCGTGAGGTGCGCGATCAACTCCGGCCCGACGCCACCTCGCTCGGCCTGCAGATCGAGGATGTCCGCATCCGCCGCACCGACCTCACGGCCGAGGTTTCACAGCAGACCTACGATCGCATGAAGGCGGAACGTCTGGCCGAGGCCGCCCGGCTCAGGGCACGCGGCAATGAGGCGGCACAGCGCATTACGGCGCGCGCCGATCGTGAAGTGGTCGAGATCGTTGCCGAAGCGCAGAAGGAATCCGAGATCCTGCGCGGCGAGGGCGAAGCCCAGCGCAGCGCTACCTTCGCGGACGCCTACAAGCGCGACCCGGCCTTCTTCGACTTCTACCGGTCGATGAATGCCTACGGCACGGCGCTGGACAACACCGGGACGACCATGGTGCTGTCGCCGAGTTCGGAGTTCTTCCGCTACTTCCGCGATCCCGATAGCAAGGAAGGGCCGGCGAAACCGGCGGCACCCGCGGCACCGGCAACGGCGCCCGCCGCGCCGACGACACAACCCAGCACCGGCCAGAAATAGCGGGTGCAGGACTTTTTCGCGGCGATAGGCCTGGTCCTCGTCATAGAGGGCCTGGTCTATGGCGGCTTTCCCGGCTTCGCGCGGAAGCTCGCCGGCGAGGTGCTGTCGATGCCGGAGAACGCATTGCGGATCGCCGGGCTGGTCGCGATCGCCATCGGTGTCGGCATCGTCTGGCTGGTGCGGGGCGGATGAGATGGCCGTTATTCGTCCGCGGCAAAACGGAGGATTAATCCTCTGCCGATAGTCGTAGCCGCAAACGTGCCGTATTTTTTGCCAACATAGCGCAACGCGGTGTTTTCGCCGTTGCGCTTTCTCTTTCAGAAAGACCGGGAGGCTTCTCGATGACATCCACACTCCTTTTGCGCGCGGCGCGGCGGACCTTGATCGCCGGCACGGCAGCGCTGCTCGTCGGCACCGTCGCCGTCCCGTCCTTCGTGGCGCCGACCTTCGCGGCCGATGGGCCTGCTTCGGTGGCTGACCTGGCGCAGGGCGTGCTCGGCGCGGTGGTCAACATCTCGACTTCGCAGACGGTGAAGGGCACGGAGGGGCCAGGCGCGGTGCCGATGCCGCAGCTTCCCGAGGGCTCGCCGTTCCAGGATTTCTTCGACGATTTCTTCAAGAACCGCGGCGGCGACAAGGACAATAGCGCGCAGAAAGTGCAGTCGCTGGGATCCGGTTTCGTCATCGACGCCGAGCAAGGCATCGTCGTCACCAACAATCACGTGATCGCCGACGCCGACGACATCGAGGTCAACTTCTCCGATGGCGTGACGCTGAAGGCGACGCTGGTCGGTACCGACACCAAGACCGACGTCGCGGTGCTGAAGGTCGATCCGAAAGGCCACAAGCTGACCGCGGTGAAGTTCGGCGATTCCACCAAGATGCGCGTCGGCGACTGGGTGATGGCTGTCGGCAATCCGTTCGGCCTCGGCGGCACGGTGACGGTCGGCATCGTGTCGGCGCGCAACCGCGACATCAATTCCGGTCCCTATGACGATTTCATCCAGACCGACGCGGCGATCAATCGCGGCAATTCGGGCGGACCGCTGTTCAACAGCGCCGGCGAAGTCATCGGCATCAACACCGCGATCATTTCGCCGTCCGGTGGCTCGATCGGCATCGGCTTCTCCATTCCCTCGCAGCTTGCCGCGGGCGTCGTCGACCAGTTGCGCCAGTTTGGCGAGACGCGGCGCGGGTGGCTCGGCGTGCGCATCCAGCCGGTGACGGACGACATCGCCGAAAGCCTCGGCATGGCGACCGCCAAGGGCGCGCTGGTCGCCGGCGTCATCAAAGGCGGCCCGGTCGACAACGGCACCATCCAGGCCGGTGACGTCATCATCAAGTTCGACGGCAAGGACATCCATGAAATGCGCGACCTGCCGCGCGTCGTCGCCGAAAGCCCCGTCGGCAAGGCCGTCGACGTGCTGATCGTGCGCAAGGGCGTCGAGCAGACGGTGAAGGTGACGCTTGGCCGGCTCGAGGATGGCGAGAAGCTTGCCAGCGGCGAGAACGGCAACACCGACCAGGACAAGGGCAACAAGGCTCCGGCCGTTTCGACCGCCTCGGTGCTCGGCATGACCGTCGGCGAACTCAATGACGAGACGCGCAAGAAGTTCAGCATCGCCGCCGATGTCTCCGGCGTCGTCATCACCGACGTGGCCAAGGATTCGGCCGCCGCCGAACGCGGCATACAGCCGGGCGAGGTGATTACCGAGATCGCGCAG
The DNA here is from genome assembly GCF_007003935.1 of Mesorhizobium sp. WSM4310. NCBI lineage: Bacteria > Pseudomonadati > Pseudomonadota > Alphaproteobacteria > Hyphomicrobiales > Phyllobacteriaceae > Mesorhizobium > Mesorhizobium sp. WSM4310. The sequence goes on along the minus strand of NZ_VFTA01000003.1, from coordinate 181,851 downwards.
GAATCGGTCGCCACGCCCAAGGACGTCATGGACCGGATCGGCGCGCTGAAGGAGCAGGGCCGCAAGAACGCGCTCCTGATGCTGGCGTCGAAGACCGGCGAGTTGCGCTTCGTGACGATCCGGATGGATTGAGATTTCAATCCGGTGATTTTCAAAAAGGCGGATAGAGCATTTCACACGGAAACGGTGAAATGCTCTATGCTTTTGTTTTGAAGCAATTCCCAAGGGAAAGCGCTATGCGCTTTTCCCGGGAAAACCGCTTCGCACTTTTCCTGGAATTGCTCTAACCGGCCGCCTTTTTTCTTGCCTGCCAGTCCTCGCGTGAAAGCCTGTAGAGCACATGCCGCTTGAGCTTTGGATGGCTGTCGGGAATGCCGGGATGGTCGAAGTCGGCCGCCGGATCGGCTGTCATGCCGAGGCGTTTCATGACGGCGGTCGAGCGGTGGTTTCCCGCGACCGCGAAGGAGACGATCTCTTCGACGGCCAATGTTTCGAAACCGTAAGCCAGCCAGGCTTGCGACGCCTCGGTGACATAGCCCTTGCCCCAGAATTCGGGCGCCAGCCGCCAGCCGATCTCGATGGTGCCGGCGGGCAGGACGTCGATATCCTCTGTTCCAGACAGGCCGACAAAACCGATGCACTCGCCCGTGGCGGCAATCTCGGCCGCGGCGAAGCCATAGCCGTCGTCATCGATCCATGCGCGGACCTCGTCCATCTTGGCGTCCGCGGCGGCACGGTCACGACGGAACGGGAAGAATTCCATGACGCGCTCGTCGGAATTGATGCGATGGAAGAGCTCGCGGTCACGCTCTTCCCAATTGCGCAGGATGAGGCGTTCGGTGCGCATGGGTTTCATTGGACGAACTCTTCCTGGCGATAGCCCTGCAGATAGAGCAATGCGGTGAGGTCGCCATGGTCGATGCGAACCTTGGCCTGCGCCGCCACGGTCGGCTTGGCATGCAGCGCGACGCCGGTGCCGGCGAGGCGGATCATGTCGAGGTCGTTGGCGCCATCGCCGACGGCGATGGCGTCGGCTGGCGTCAGGCCAAGGCGTGCGGATATTTCGAGCAGCGCGTCGGCCTTGGCAGCGCGGCCGAGGATCGGCTCGCCGACCAGGCCAGTAAAGCGCCCATCCTGTTCGAGCAGGCGGTTGGCGCGGTTCTCCTGAAAGCCGAGCATGGCCGCGATGCGGGTCGTGAACACTTCGAAGCCGCCCGAGACGAGCGCCGCCCAGGCGCCATTAGCAAGCATGGTCTGCACCAGCGTGCGGCCGCCCGAGGCCAATGTCAGCCGATTGGCGACGATGCGGTCGACGATGGCGGCTTCGAGCCCCTTCAACAGCGCGACGCGTTCGCGCAGGGCCGGCTCGAAGGCGATCTCGCCGTTCATCGATCGCGCGGTGATCGCCGCGACGTGCTCCTTGAGGCCGATCTCGTCGGCCAACTCGTCGATGCACTCCTGGTCGATCATGGTCGAATCCATGTCGGCGATGAGGATTTTCTTGCGGCGCGTTTCGGCCTGTTGGACAATCACGTCGACCGGTTCCGCGGCCAATGCGGCACGCAGGGCAGCTGTGGTATTGGCGGTGTCGGCCGCTTGCGGCAGGGCTAGATCGCAGGCAATGCCTTCGGCCAGCCAGACGACAGTGCTTGCGCCCACCGACCGCGAGGCCATATTCGCAAGCGACGGCGATACTGCGCGGTCAGCGGGACGGGAAACAAGCGTGGCAATGAGCGGCATAGAGGATTCCGGCACGGATGCGGGCGAAGGTCGCGTGAAGAACGCGATCCTGATAGCCGGGCCGACCGCCAGCGGCAAGTCGGCATTGGCGCTCGACCTGGCCGAACGCGCAGGCGGCGTCATCGTCAACACCGATTCCATGCAAGGCTATTCGGTGCTCGACGTGCTGACCGCCCGCCCGGAGCCGGCCGACCTCGCACGCGTGCCGCATTTTCTCTACGGCCACGTCCATCCCGCGACCGCCTATTCGACGGGCGCGTGGCTGCGCGACGTGATGAAACTCATCGACGATGGCGAACTGTCGCGGCGGCCGGTCTTCGTCGGCGGCACCGGCCTCTATTTTCGCGCGCTGGCCGAGGGTATTTCGGAAATGCCTGACATTCCGCCGCGCATCCGCGACCGCTGGCGCTACGAGCTGAAGGAGCAAGGCGCGGTCAAGCTGCACGGCCTGCTGCTGCGCGAGGATTCGAGAGCCGCCATGCAGCTCAAGCCAAGTGACAGCCAGCGCATCGTGCGGGCGCTCGAAGTGCTCGACGCCTCCGGCCGATCGATCCTGGAATGGCAGGCCGAGCGCGGCGGGCCGCTCATCGACAGGCAGACGGCGCGTTTCCTGGTCATCGAGCCGGATCGGGCCGCGCTGGTCGATCGCATCGAGAGGCGCTTCGACCAGATGCTGGACAAGGGCGCGCTGGAGGAAGTCAGGCAGCTTGCGGCCCTTCGCCTTGATCCGGATCTGCCGGCAATGAAGGCGATCGGCGTTCGCGACCTGCAGGCGGCGATGGCTGGAGAGTTGAGCTTTGCCGAAGCAATCGAGCGCGCCAAGATTGCAACCCGACAATACGCCAAGCGGCAGGCGACCTGGTTTCGCCACCAGCTGGGGCCGGAATGGCAGAGATTGCGCCCCGGTGACAATCTCGAAACCACGATCCAAACACTTGTTGCTAATGCAACTTAAAAAGTCGACCATGACGGAAGGGTTCGCGCCGAAGTTGCCGGGATTAACGCTCCGTAAGGCGGTCCGTGCCATAAGGTCGATGGGCACTTTTCCATTGGGGAGCAGATGCGTTTCCATAAGGCGGAATCCGCTTTTTTCGTCTTTATTTTCGTGATCCTGGCCGCTGGCCTGGTGACGCTGCACGCCTATGGGCTCTTGCAATCCTTCGCCACGGAACTCCATACGCAGTCGGGCCTGGACAAGGTCATCTACCTCAACAAGCTGTTGTTCGCGACCGGGGTGCTGCTTGCGACCGCGCTGTTTTTCGGCATCTTCTTCATCTATCCGCTGATCCGCAAACAGGCGACGGAAGAAGGCAAGCTGCGCGCCATGACGGTTTCGCTCAGCGCTCGCTCCGAAACGCTCGAGCACGCCGCGCTGACGGACAGCCTGACCGGCATGCAGAACCGACGCTATTTCGACGATGCGCTTAAGGAATATCTCGAGGAGTTCCGCCGCATCGAAAAGCCGGTCGGGCTGATGATCCTCGATCTCGACCATTTCAAGCAGGTCAACGACACGCACGGCCACGATGTCGGCGACGAGGTCCTCAGGGCCGTCGCCAGTTGCCTCAAGGACATGACACGTTTCCACGACGTGGTGGCACGGCTGGGCGGCGAGGAGTTTGCCGTGGTCACGCCCAACATGGAGGCGGAGTTGCTGGCCAAGTTCGCCGAGCGCATCCGCAAGGCGGTAGCCAACATGTCGATCCTTTCGGGCAACGTCCGGCTCAAGATCACCACCAGCGTCGGCCTTGCCGTCTGGGACCGCAAGGAAACGGCCGAGGAGTTCTACCGCCGCGCCGACCGCCAGCTCTATGAGGCGAAGAGGCAGGGCCGCAACCGCGTCTGCGCCTAAAAACCCGAAGAAGAATTCATGAGGCCGGTTGCCTGACGCGGCTTTCTCGACTTCCGGTGCTCACGGACTGAGTGTCCGCTCCGCTCCGGCTTCTCGAAAACCGCGCCATTCAATCCGGCCTGATGAATTCCCTTTCGGGATTTACCCGCCGGTTCGACGATGTCGAGCCCTTAGAAGCTGGTGCCGTTCTTCGTCAGAGAGTTGCAGGCTCAGTCGTTCTGGGGGCGCAGGCCGAAGGTGGCGGGCTTCAGGCCGTAGCGCATGTCGAAATCGTCGTCCGCTTGCGCGCGGCCGGTTGCCGGCTTGCGGTAATCGGGGTCGCCGGCCTGGCGGCCGGAATCGACCACTTCGGCGAAGGCCATAGCCTGCTGCGTCGGTTTCGGCACGTTGCGCAGCCGCTCGACGATCGCCACCAGGTCGACATCGTCGCCGGCCCTTGGCGACTCGGCCTCTTCGCGCTTGGCCGTGCCGGGAAGCAAGTGGCTTGGCAGTTTCTCGAATTTCAGCCGCATGGTCGTCGCCACGCCTTCGCCGAACGCGATGGCCTCGCGCTGGCCCATGGACGACAGGAAGGCAAGCGTGGAGGCGGAGGAGTCGGCGATGGCCGAGCGGATGATCGCCTGGTCCTGCTCGTTGGCGAGCCGCATGGCGAAGAAGGTCGAACACTGCGACAGGATGGTCGGGTCAAGCTCGCCCGGACGCTGGGTGACGACGCCGAGATAGCAGCCATATTTGCGGCCTTCCTTGGCGATGCGCGACAGCGCGTGCCTGGTCGGCGCGAAGCCGAGACGCGGATCGGCCGGCATATAGCGATGCGCTTCCTCGCACAGCAACAGCAGCTGCAGCTTGCCCTCGCTCCACAGAGCGAGGTCGAAGGCCAGGCGCGCCAGCACCGAACAGACGGAGTTGACCACTTCGGAAGGCATGCCGGCCATCTCGAAGCAGGTCACCGGCCGGCCGTGATGCGGCACGCGGAAGATGTTGCCGATCGTCTCGTGGATGGTGTCCTCGATCAGGCGCGAACTGAACATGAAGCGATAGCGCGGATCGGCGGACGCCGATTCGATGCGCGTCTTCAGCGATTTGAGCGTCGGGCGCTCGTTCTTGCTTTCGAGCATGCCCATGCGCTCGTCGATCTGCTTGAGCAGATCGGCGATGCGGTAAGGCACCGGCGTATCGGCGGTCAGGGCATCGTTGCCGCGCCTGATATAGGCGCCTGAATTCGGGTTGCGGTAGAGGCCCTTGGCCAGCGGAATGAGGTCGCGCAGCGCGTCGATCTCTTCCGGCACCGTTTCACGGCCGCGAAACAGCACCTCGGCGAATTCCTCGAGCCTGAACATCCAGAACGGCAGGTCGAGCGTCTTGGAATCGACCTTGACGCAATATTCCGGCAGCGACGCCGCGAATTCATTGTGCGGGTCGAGGATCAGGATGCGCAGATCAGGCCGCGCTGCAATCGATTTGCGCAGCAGCAGCGAGACGGCGGTGGACTTGCCGACGCCGGTGGTGCCGACAATGGCGAAATGGCGCGCCAGCGTGTCGTCGATGGCGATGTTGGCGGCGATCGCCTCGTCCTGCGACAGCGAACCGATGGTGATGGAATGGCGGCCGGCGAGATCGTAGACGGCCTGCAGGTCGCGGCTGCGGATGCGGTGCGCGATCGCGCCGATATGCGGATAGGCGGTGATGCCGCGGTCGAAGACCGGCTTGGCGCCGGGCTCGGCACCATCGCGCACTTCGCCGATCAGCTCGATGCTGACCTCGATGGCGTTCTGGCCTTCATTGCTCCAGGCGCGGTCCGACTTGCCGATGCCATAGACCAGGCCAACGGTTCGCGTCGTGCCCAAATTGATGGAGATCATCTTGCCGACCGTCCAAAGGCCGGTCACCGCGCCGTCGACGTCATCGGCATAGGCGGCGATCGTGGCGCGCGCGCCGTCGCATTGCACGACATTGCCCAGAATGCGCCGGTCGTTCTGCTCTGCGTTGCGGCGCTCCTGCGATGTCGGTTCTCCGACGGAAGCTTCGCGTTCGACATACATGGACAGGCCAATCCCCATTTCCCTTGACATCAGACCCTACTGGAATGGGGTTAAGGCCGGATGAGGTCGGATGGTGTAGAGAGGATTAAGCGCCTGGCGAAATTTGTCGCGAAATGGCTCTTCACCAATCCTTGTCTTTCGCTATGATGGACGAATGGATGATATAGCGAACGATATTTCTTCGACCATCGGCAGGCGGATCCATGCCGAGAGGGTCGTGCGGGACTGGTCGCTTGCCGAGCTTGCCGAGCGGTCCGGTGTTTCCAAGGCGATGCTGAGCACGATCGAGCGCGGCATGACCAGTCCGACGGCGGCCCTTCTGGTGCGCATCGCGGCGGCTTTCGGCATGACGCTGTCTACCCTCATCGCACGCGCGGAATTGCAAGGCGGCGGGTTGCTACGCGAGGCCGATCAGCCGGTGTGGCGCGATCCCGATACAGGCTATGTCAGGCGGCATCTGTCACCTGCCGGCGACATGCCGCTCGAACTGATCAAGGTGCATCTGCCGCCTGGCGCTAGGGTCAGTCTGCCGGCGGCTTCCTACGCCTTCATCAAGCAGCAGATCTGGCTGATTTCCGGACGGCTCGAATTCACCGAGGGCGATATGGTGCACAAGCTCGAACCCGGCGACTGCCTGGCGCTCGGCGCGCCGTCGGACTGCACCTTTCATGCCCTGGAGGCGGGCGCCGACTATCTCGTCGCGCTGGTCAGGGGCTGAGATCATGGCGAGACGGCCAAAGCGCTCCCACAACGGGGGGCCGCCTCTTGATGAGTATAAGGGGCCGCCCTGGGGCAAGGGCGATCCCTACATTTTCCTGGCCTGGCAGGCCGCGCACGCCAAGGCATGGAAGGCGCCGAGCCGTGAAGTCATGCTGATGCGCATGGACAAGGCCGAGCGGCTGGGCCTGACCTATGAGGAATACACGCTCGAGATCCTCGAGCGTGGACGGCATCTCCGGGAAGAAGACACCGAGCGCATCAGCGCCATCAAGGCCGCGCGCAAGCGGCGCCGCGTGCGCCGTCTCGATTGACGCCGGCATGGCGGGTTGGCCGGCACGCTGATTTGCTGGAAGCGTGTCGGCGCCACATCGCGCCAGACGGTGCCGGTCACGCCGGGGCCTTTCTGGACCGGTGCCCCAGCAGCCACTGGCGGAATTCCTGTTCGGCACTGGTCAGGCGCGCGGTCGATGCGCTGGTCAGAAAATGACCTGAGCTGCTGGAGAGCTCGAAATCGGAAAGCGGCACCAGGCTCCTGTTCCTGAGCGCTGCGTCGACAAGCGGCCGCGACCCCAGCAGCACGCCGGCGCCGGCGCTCGCCGCTTCCATCGCCGCGACGAAACTGTCGAAGCGATGCGATCGCTGGGGGTGGCCGGCCAGTCCAGCAGCCGTGAACCATTCCGCCCACATTTCGCGCGCGCCAGCGACCAGAAGCAGCGGCAGAGCTGTCCAGTCGGCGCCACCTGCGAGGGTCGGACTTGCCACCGGCACAAGCCGCTCGGCAGTCAGCCTGTCGGCCTCGCGTCCGGGAAAGGAGCCGTTGCCGAAACGGATGTCGAGCGCGGAGCCCGGCAAATCATAGTCGGTTGGCCGATGGATCGTGACCAGATCGAGCTGGATGCGCGGCAGCGCCTGGGCGAGATCGGGCAGCGCCGGGACCAGTATCAGCAAGGCGAAGGAGATCGGCACCCGGATCGAGACGGTCTGGACAGCGCGCGGCTCGAACAGTTCCGTCGTGCTGCTGGAGATGGTGGCGAAGGCCGACTGGATGTGCGGCAGATAGGCGGCGCCCTCCGGCGACAGCGCGACGCCGCGCGCCAGCCGCGAGAACAGGCGCGCCTTCAACCGCTCCTCGAGAAGGCGGATATGTTGGCTGACGGCCGCCTGGGTCAGGCCGAGTTCGGCCGCGGCCGCCGTGAAGTTCGACAGCCGCGCCGCGGCCTCGAAACTGCGCAGCCAGTCGAGGGGAGGGAGAGGGGGAATGGGTTTCCGAGGCATTATAAATTTGTGGCCTTTGACCGAAAAATGATAATTTGAGTTATGCCTTTCTTATGGCCAACATGCAATCGAAACCCTGCGGACCGGGCCGCAGGGCGTAGAGGACAGGAACGGATCCATGCTCACCCACGCGCTGATTGGCGACGAAGGCAGAACGATCGAACTTGGCTGGCAGGGTGGGAGGCGCACCCGCTTTCACGCCATGTGGCTGCGCGACAATGCGCTCGACGACAAGACGCGCAGCGCCGGCAATGGCCAGCGCCTGATCACCATCCTCGACATTCCAGCCGAGACGAGGATTGGGGCTGCCGGGATCAAGGGCGGCGCGCTGGAAATCAGCTTCGTGCCGGAAGGAAAAACGGTCAGCTTTCCCGCTCAATGGTTGAGAGCCAACGCCTATGATCGCGACGAGCTTCGCGAACCCGGCTGGACGGGCGATATCATCCAGCGCTGGACCAAGGCGACGATGCAGAATTCGGTGCCGCGCGCCAGCTATAAGGCGGCCTTTCATGGCCGCAGCGTCCTGCGCGAATGGCTTTCGGCGGTGAGGACCTACGGCTTTGCGGTGATGGACGGACTGCCGGCGGAGTCCGGGGCGCTGTGCAAGGTCTCCGACCTGTTCGGCTATATCAGGGAGACCAATTACGGCCGCTGGTTCGAAGTGCGCGCCGAGGTCAATCCGAACAATCTCGCCTACACCAATCTCGGCCTCCAGGCGCACACCGACAATCCCTATCGAGATCCGGTTCCGACGCTGCAGATCCTGGCCTGTGTCGAGAATACGGTGGAGGGTGGTGAGTCCAGCGTCGTCGACGGCTTTGCCGTTGCGGCCGCGCTGCAGGCGGAAAACCCTGAGGGCTTCCGGCTGCTGAGTTCCTGTCCGGCGCGCTTCGAATATGCCGGCTCGTCCGGCGTGCGGCTGCAGGCGAAGCGGCCGATGATCGAACTCGGACCGGATGGCGAGCTGATCTGCATCCGCTTCAACAACCGTTCGCTGGCGCCTGTCGTCGACGTGCCGTTCGCCGATATGGACGCCTACTATGCCGCCTATCGCCGGTTCGCGGAGCTGATCGAGGATCCCGCCTTCGAAGTGACGTTCAAGCTTCAGCCTGGCCAAGCCTTCATCGTCGACAACACGCGCGTCATGCATGCCCGCAAGGCGTTTTCGGGCACCGGCAAGCGCTGGCTGCAGGGCTGCTACGCCGACAAGGACGGCCTGTTGTCGACGCTTGCGGCGATCGAGCACAGCTTCAAGGAGGCCGCCGAATGAGCGGCCAGGATTTGAACGCGGACAATGTCGTCGAATTCATCGCCGACATTTTCGAGCGCCGGGGCGCGGAATCCTATCTCGGCGAGCCCGTCACCATGTCCGAGCACATGCTGCAACGGGCTTGGCTGGCGGAGCAGGATGGTGCGCCCGAAGTGCTGGTGGCGGCGGCGCTGCTGCACGACATCGGCCACTACACCAGCGAGTTCGGCACTTATTCGCCCGACGATGTCGAGGACAAGCATCATGACGAGGCCGGCGGCGAGGTGCTGGCGCCGTTCTTCCCGCCGATCATCGTCGAATGCGTGAGGCTGCATGTCGCGGCCAAGCGCTATCTCTGCGCCACCGACCCGACCTATTTCTCGAGACTGTCGCCGGCTTCGGTCCATACGCTGTCGCTGCAGGGCGGACCGATGAGCGCCGACGAGGTGGCCGAGTTCCGCAAGAACCCGTTCCACGAGGAGGCGGTGCGGGTCCGTATCTGGGACGAGGGCGGCAAGGTCGCCAATATGAAGACGCGAGCGTTTCGCGATTACGTGCCGTTGCTGCAGCGCGTCGTGCGCGATTTCAGCGATCACGCCTGACGCGACCCATCAGGCAGGGGGCAACCCATGTGTTTCTGCTTCGACGGTGACAATGCGGTAGCTGCATTCCGGCCGGAGAGCTGCCGCGAGCGTTTGCCTGACGCCGGCACCGAACGACCTGTCCAAGGCGAACCAAGCCGGCTTGGCGCGGTCGCTTCGACCGGGCCGGCCGACGCTGGCCACGTTCGCCATATTGCTGTCGGGATGGTTCCGGAGTATTAGCCGCGCCCGACATGCGGCCCTTTTTCATCTGCCGCACCCGTATCGACCACACTGTTGAAGGAGGCATGATGAGAGCTTGTTCACGCATTTCGCGCCTCCATGGCGGTCGAACGGGCTGACTCGCACCGCAGCGGATTCCATTTCCTGACGATCTGACGGCCGCCAAACTGCGATGCGTTGCCGCGGTCGTTGTCCGCGGCTGTATCGATGCCGCTGAGATCGATGAAACGGTGGGAGCCTACATGCTCCCGGCCGACGATGGCGGCTGCCTGAAGGCCTGAGATGCGCCTTTGCAACACTTACTCAGGCCATTGTAAATATTGAAAGATTGGCTCTTGCTCGAAAGTTTCTGCGGGCCTAGAGAGCCCGCCCATTCCAACCCGTCATCCCCAGAGAGGCCTGTCAGATGTCACGCCAATCCAGATCGACACATTCCGTGCCGGCGCTGGAATTGCGTGCGGTTGACAGGGTTCCAATCGGGAAGAACGGCCATGGCCAGGTCCATGATCCAGCGCAGGCAGGACGCCGAGCGCCAACGCATTGAAGCATATCAAGCATCGCTGCGGCGGGTTTGCGCCATGCCGCGCCCCGCTCCGGATTTCGAGCGGGCGCTCGACGAGGTACGCCGAGGCCATGCCGGCATGGCGATCCGCGACGGGGCTTTGTGGCGTCCAAAGCTGAAGACGCGCGACCCGGCGCGACTGCGGCTGGCGGCTGCCCGCTATCTCTATGCGCGCTATCCGGTTTCGGCCGCGCTCGAGGCCATCTGGTTGGATCGATCGGGGCTGGACGGCCAGGAGATCGCGCTTCGCCTTGCCTGGTACGTCGCGGTTGCAGGTGGTGGGTCGCTCTACAAGGCGGGCGCCAATGCGTGGCTGTCGCGCAAGGAGGTGCATTGCTTCCTCAACGTGGCCGGCGACTTTGCCTTCGAAGAGGCGTTCTGGTTCGCGATTGCTCGCTCCTACACCGAGGATTGCGGACTGGCAGCTCGCCTGGCGCGCACCAAGATCGCGCGCACGCCGCGCGCCGATCTGGCCTTCTGGCGCGAGGTGGCTCGCTTCTTCTGCGGGCAGCCAACGTCGAAGGAGGAGATCGACGATCTCAGCGACTATATCGCCGCCATGCACCGGCGTGACAAGGCGTACAGCCTGAAGGGCCGCACGCTCGCCTCGCTCAGCCGGCAGATGTCGGATTGGCATCGCGACCTTGCCGCGATCGAACGCATCGAGGCGATGCGCCGGCGTGCCGTCGCGCGGGCTCAACCCGTCGCCTGCGCACCGGTGCAGAACAATGCATGGGCCGGCTCGCGCCTGCAGGACTGGGAATGGCATCCGTCGCCCAAGGAAGCCAAGGCGCATGGCGAGTGGTTCTCTATCCGCCAGTTGAAGACGGCGGAGGATCTCGTTGCCGAGTCGAGGGCGATGCATCACTGCGTGTCGTCCTATGCGACCAAATGCATTGCCGGATATGCCTCGATCTGGACGCTCCGACGCAAGGCGCTCGGCAAGATCGAACGCTTGCTGACGATCGAGCTCGATCCACAGCATCGGGCGGTGCAGGTGCGCGGTTTCGGCAACCGTCTGGCTACGCCTGACGAACGCAAGATCCTCGAGCGCTGGGCCAAGGCGACCGGCGTGACTTTGCGGGACTGACACGAAAACCCCGCGCGGCGGACATGCCGCGCAGGGTCACCCTTTTCTGATCGCCGATGCGGGATGGCAAAAGGCCTTGCGAGGTTGCCTTCTATCCCTTGTGGTGCACTGCCTGCAGCCCATAGACCGGCGTCGGCAGGCCGGCATGCCGGGCTTTCAATTGCAACGACAGGAACTGCGAATAATGGCGCGACTGGTGCAGATTGCCGCCGTGGAACCATAGCGCTTCCTGCTGCGTCGGCTTCCACATGTTGCGCAATTCGCCTTCCCAAGGGCCTGGATCCTTGGTGGTGTTGGAGCCGAGGCCCCAGCATTTGCCGACCTTATCGGCGGTTTCGCGCGAGATCAGATCGGCGGCCCAGCCGTTCATCGAGCCGTAGCCGGTGGCGTAGACGATGAGGTCCGCAGGCAGTTCCGATCCGTCACTCAGCACAACCGAATGCTGCCTGATCTCTTCGACGTCGACGCCGCTCTTGAGCTTGATTGAACCATCGATGATCAGCTGGGAGGCGCCGACGTCGATGTAATAGCCGGAGCCGCGCCTGAGGTACTTCATGAACAGGCCGGATTCGTCGTCGCCCCAGTCGAGCATGAAACCGGCCTTCTCCAGCCCTTTGTAGAACGCCGCGTCGCGTTTCTTCATCTCGGCATAGGCCGGGATCTGGAACTCGTGCAGGATCTTGTAGGGCAGCGAAGCAAAGATAAGATCGGCCTTGGCCGTGGTGATGCCATTCTGCAGCGCCTGCTCCGAATAGAGCGAACCCAGTCCGATCTCCATCAGCGTGTCGGATCTGCAGATATGGGTGCTCGAGCGCTGCACCATGGTGACGTCGGCGCCGGCTTCCCAAAGGGCCGCCGCGATGTCATGAGCGGAATTGTTGGAGCCGATGACAACGGCTCTTTTCCCGGCATAGCCATCGGGGCCAGGGTGCTTCGAGGAGTGATGCTGATCGCCCTTGAAACTCTCCATGCCCTTGAATTTTGGCAGATTGGCCTTGCCTGACTGTCCGGTGGCCAGAACCAATTGCTTGGGCTTCAAGGTGATGTCCTTGCCGTCGCGGCGGACGACGACGGTCCACTCCTTCTTCTCGTCGTCATAGGAGGCGCTCCTGGCCTCGGTCGACGACCAGTAGTTCAGCTCCATCACCTTGGTGTACATTTCCAGCCAGTCGCCGATCTTATCCTTGGGTGAGAAGACCGGCCAGTTCTTCGGGAAATCGATATAGGGCAGATGGTCGTACCAGACCGGATCGTGCAGGCAGAGCGACTTGTAGCGCTTGCGCCAGCTGTCGCCGGCGCGCTCGTTCTTCTCGACGATGATGGTCGGTACGCCGAGCTGCCGCAGCCTTGCGCCCAGCGCGATGCCGCCCTGGCCGCCGCCGATGATGAGCGTATAGGGCTGCGTCTTGAAGCCGAGCTCGGCGGCTTCCTTCTCACGTTCTTCCTTCCATGTCGGACGGTTCTTGCCCGAGCCATGCTTGGCGCCCATCGGCCGCGCGAAGCCGGCCGGTTCCTCGTGGCCTTTCAATTCGACCATGGTGGTCAGCAGCGTCCAGATCTTGCCGTCCTTCAGCCTGATGTGGCCAAAGCCGCGCGCCACTTCGGTCTCGAAACTGATCCAGCCCTCGATCAGCCCGTCGCTCTCGGTCGCGTCCTCGCCCTTGGCGAGCGCCCAATGTGACGGCTTCGTCTTCGACAGCTGGCTCTTCAGCATGGCGCGGATCTGGTCCTTGCCCTCCATGGTCTTGATGTTCCAGGTGAAGGTGACGAGGTCGCGCCAGTAGCAATCCTCCTGGAAGCAACCGACAGCCCTGTCGATGTCATTGGCGGCGAGGGCTCCGCCGAATTGGTCGAGCAGGTCGGACAGTTTCTTGCTTGGGGCCTTGTCGAGCATAAGTTTTCCTCCGTGAAATCCAGGCCGTCATGGTGGCTCCTCCCGACTTGCAAGCCGGACGATGAAGTATCGGCAGAGAGGACGGCCTTCGTCACGCCCCACCATAGTTTCGCGTGGCTTCAAGGACTTATCTGGAGAGAGCGGTTTCCGAGCCGGATTGGAGCGCTCTTGCGAAGGGCGATGGTGGCGGTGTCGGCACGATGCGGCGCCCATCGCGAAATCGTGACGGGCCATTTGTCGAATTGGAAAGCGCCTTGATCGCCGGCGCGATTTTTGCCGTTGAGATTTTTGCCGTTGACAGGGCGCCTTGCCGGCCCGTAGTGTCCGCGACCATGAAAAAGGCACTCATTCTCGTAGGAAGGCGCGTGGGCAAGGCGGTGTAACCGCCGGGCGAAAACCTCCCATGCGCAACACACAGGCTCCCTCGGGGGCCTTTTTTATTGCCTGAAACACGACTAAACGACCGACAACACCCAAGTGGCAACGCCCAAGCGGCGACAGTACGGGACCAGACCGATGAGCAACGGACAGAGTGAGCGGCGCGAGATGACGGGCGCCGAAATGGTGGTGCAGGCGCTGAAGGACAATGGCGTCAAGCATGTCTTCGGTTATCCCGGCGGCGCGGTTCTCCCGATCTATGACGAGATCTTCCAGCAGGACGAGGTCGAGCACATTCTCGTGCGGCACGAGCAAGGTGCCGGCCACGCGGCCGAAGGCTATGCGCGCTCGACCGGCAAGGCCGGCGTCATGCTGGTGACATCAGGCCCCGGCGCCACCAATGCTGTGACGCCGCTGCAGGATGCGCTGATGGATTCGATCCCGCTGGTCTGCCTGACGGGCCAGGTGCCGACCTCTCTCATCGGCTCCGACGCGTTTCAGGAATGCGATACGGTCGGCATTACGCGGCCCTGCACCAAGCACAACTGGCTGGTGAAGGACGTCAACGAGCTCGCCGCGACCATCCATGAGGCTTTCCACGTCGCCACCACGGGTCGTCCCGGTCCGGTTGTGGTCGACATCCCGAAGGACGTGCAGTTCGCCAAGGGGTTTTATGTTCCGCCGCAGATCGCGCCGCGCACCAGCTACCAGCCCAAGGTCCAGGGCGATCTGGAGAAGATCAAGGCCGCGGTCGAACTGATGGCCACCGCCAAGAAGCCGATCATCTATTCGGGCGGCGGTGTGATCAATTCCGGTCCGGAAGCGAGCCATTTGCTGCGCGAACTGGTCGACCTCACCGGTTTCCCGATCACCTCGACGCTGATGGGGCTCGGCGCCTATCCGGCGTCGGGAAAGAACTGGGTCGGCATGCTCGGCATGCATGGCACCTACGAGGCCAACATGGCCATGCATGACTGCGACGTGATGATCTGCATCGGCGCGCGCTTCGACGACCGCATCACCGGCCGGCTCAATGCGTTCTCGCCGCACTCGAAGAAGATCCACATCGACATCGATCCGTCCTCGATCAACAAGAACGTGCACACCGAGGTGCCGATCATCGGCGATGTCGGCCGGGTGCTGGAGGATATGGTGCGGCTGTGGCGGGCTACCGCCAAGGCCGACAAGAAGGCGCTCTACCCCTGGTGGGAGCAGATCGCCAAATGGCGCGCGCGCGATTCACTCGCCTTCAAGATGAACAACGACGTGATCATGCCGCAATACGCCATCCAGCGGCTCTACGAACTGACCAAGGACAAGGACACCTACATCACCACCGAGGTCGGCCAGCACCAGATGTGGGCGGCGCAGCATTATCATTTCGAAAAGCCGAACCGCTGGATGACGTCAGGCGGTTTGGGCACGATGGGCTATGGCCTGCCGGCGGCGCTCGGCGTGCAGATCGCGCATCCCGATGCGCTGGTCATCGACATTGCCGGCGACGCCTCGGTGCAGATGACGATGCAGGAAATGAGCGCGGCGGTGCAGTACAAGGCGCCGATCAAGATCTTCATCCTCAACAACCAGTATATGGGCATGGTGCGGCAATGGCAGCAGCTCTTGCACGGCAACCGGCTGTCGCATTCCTACACCGAGGCGATGCCTGACTTCGTCAAGCTGGCGGAGGCCTATGGCGGCCATGGCATACGTTGCGAGAAGCCGGACGAACTGGACGACGCCATCACCGAGATGATCTCGGTCCGCAAGCCCGTGCTGTTCGACTGCCGCGTGGCGAACCTCGCCAACTGCTTCCCGATGATCCCGTCGGGCAAGGCGCACAACGAGATGCTGTTGCCGGACGAGGCCACCGACGAGGCCGTGGCCAATGCCATCGACGCCAAGGGCAGGGAGCTGGTGTAATCGACGGGCCAAGGCAGGGCTTGTCGAAAGAAGCCGTGCGCAAGCAAACAATCAGACCAAGAATTTGAGATCCATGTCATGAACGCACAGCACCTTCAACCGACCGGCTCCGCCTATTTCATCGCCAAGGAAACGGAGCGGCCGGAGAACCACACACTCTCCGTGCTGGTCGACAACGAGCCGGGCGTGCTCGCCCGGGTCATCGGCCTGTTCTCCGGACGCGGCTACAACATCGAGAGCCTGACCGTTTCCGAGACCGAGCACGAAAAGCACCTGTCGCGCATCACCATCGTGACGCGCGGCACGCCGCATGTGCTGGAGCAGATCAAGCATCAGCTCGAGCGCATCGTGCCGGTCCACCGCGTGGTCGATCTCACCGTGCGCTCGCACGAATTCGGACAGGAGCGGCCGCTGGAGCGGGAACTGGCGCTGGTCAAGGTTGCCGGCACCGGCGAGGCCCGGGTCGAGGCACTGCGGCTGGCCGACGCATTCCGCGCCAGCGTCATCGACGCCAACACCGAGCATTTCATCTTCGAGATCACCGGCAAGGGGTCCAAGCTCGACCAGTTCATCGCCATCATGAAGCCGCTTGGCCTGGTCGAAATCTGCCGCACCGGCGTGGCGGCCATGAACCGCGGCCCGCAGGGCATGTAGACACGCCACCGCGCAAGGAATCCGTCGCTACAACGCCTGGTTCGATCGGTGGCCGGGCGCTGGCCTTTGTGCGGCCAGCAAAATAGAGACAATAATGCTGACATATCGGGGGGGGGGGATAACATGTCATTCGACGCATTCCTCGCACTGCTCGTCTATGCCTTCGTAACCTCGATCACGCCGGGGCCTAACAACCTCATGCTGCTGGCATCGGGGGTGAATTTCGGCATTACCAGAACCGTTCCGCACATGCTTGGCATCAGCATGGGCTTCCTGGTGCTGCTGCTTGCCGTCGGCCTTGGCCTTGGCGCTGTGTTGACGGCGTTTCCGGCGCTGCACACTGGATTGAAGATCGCCGGGGGCGCCTATCTGCTCTATCTCGCCTGGAAGATCGCCATGTCGCGCTCGCTGACCGGCAAGGGTGACACGAAAGCGCGGCCCATGCGCTTCATCGATGCGGCCGCATTCCAGTGGGTCAATCCGAAAGCCTGGGTGATGGCGATCACCGCCATGGCTGTCTATGCCAATGCCGAGCACCCGTTCCTGTCAGTGGTGTTGATCTCGATCGCCTTCACCATCGTCAACCTGCCGAGCGTTTCGGTTTGGGCGGGATTCGGCACGGCACTGCGGGGCTTTCTATCGGATCCGGTGCGGCTGAAATGGTTCAACATCGCCATGGGCGTGCTCTTGGCGGCCACGCTTTGGCCGATGCTGAAATAGGGTTCCCCGAAGGTTCGACGGGCTTCGGCTCGCGGCGATAGCGGGCCTGCCTACCGATTGTGCAGTGCACATTAAATCTTCGTAATGCCGTGTTTTGGCCCTTTTCCAACAAATGCGTGTCCTATCTATTCGGCGAAATCGCGGCAACGAGCCGTGGATTGCGCTAGAATACGACCACCAGACTACGGCGTGTCGGACGGAGAGGCCTTTGTCGATGCGTGGAAAAGTCATTGTTTCATTGCTTGTCGTCGCCTGTGCGGGCGCGGGCTGGCTCTATCTGTCTCCGGACACGCTGGGCAAGATTGAGCAACTCATCGGCGCAAAGCAGGTCGCGGCGTCGGACAAGGCGGCAACCAACAAGCAGGCAGCCGGGGGCAAGCAGGGGGCCGGCGGCGGCGTCCGTTCGGCCTCGATCGTTTCGGCGACGGCGACCACGGCCGACTTCCCGATCCGGCGCTACGCCATCGGCTTCGTCTCTTCGCCCGCCGTGGTCAGCATCAACGCGCGGGTCTCCAGCCAGATCGTGTCGATCGACGTCAAGGACGGGCAGATGGTGAAGGCGGGCGACATCCTGTTCTCGCTCGACGACCGGGCGCTCAAGGCGCAACTCGCCAAGGACCAGGCCACGCTCGCCAAGGACCAGGCGCTGCTTGCCAGTTCGAATTCCGATTTTCAGCGCGCCAAGGACCTTGTCGCCAAGCAGGCCGGCACGCAGCAGACCTATGATCAGGCCGTGGCCGCACAGAAGGCGGCGGCCGCGACTGTCGACGCCGACAAGGCGACGATCGACGCGGACAATGTCCAGCTTGGCTTTGCCACCATCGCGGCGCCGATCGCGGGCAGGCTGGGTGCGGTCAATGTTGCCGTCGGCGATCTGGTGACCACCAGCAATGGCAACAGCAGCACCTCGACGCCGCTGGTAACCATCACCCAGATGGACCCGTTGCAGGTCAACTTCAACTTGCCGGAAAGCAACCTTGCGCTGCTGCACAAGGCGCTTGCCGATCCGCAGCAAGGGGCGGTGACGTTGACCAAGGATGGCGAGCCGACGCCGATCGGCAAGGGCACGCTCGATTTCGTCGATTCCAGCGTCGATACCGCCTCGGGCACGATCGCCACGCGGGCGAGCATACCGAACGCGGATCTTTCGCTGTGGCCGGGCCAGTATGTGAATGTCGTGCTCGACGCCGGCATGATGCCGCAGATGACCTCCGTTCCCACCGTTGCGGTGCAGCCCAGCCAGAAGGGGCCGTTCGTCTATGTGGTTAAGCCGGACAACACGGTCGAGATGCGGCCGGTCCAGGTGGCGCTGACAGAAGGCCAAAACAGTGCCATCAGCCAAGGCCTCAAAGCCGGCGAGAAAGTGGTCACGGAAGGCCAGACCAGGCTGAAGGATGGCGCCGCCGTGCACGAAGGCGCCGCGGCCGCAGCGCCCAAGGTGGCTGAGGCAACCAATGCCGGCGAGGCGGCCCGATGATCTCCGAATTCTGTATTCGCAGGCCCGTCGCCACCCTCCTGATGTCGTTCGCCCTGGTGCTGGGCGGACTGTTTGCCTACAAATTCCTGCCGGTGGCCGCACTGCCCAGCGCCGAATTCCCGGTGGTCAACGTCTCGGCTTCGCTGCCTGGCGCCTCGCCGGAAACCATGGCGACATCGGTGGCGACGCCACTGATCAAGCAGTTCGCGACCATCGCCGGCATTGATTCCATTTCGACCACGAACTCGCTCGGCCAGACCTCGATCGCGATCCAGTTCGTGCTCAACAGGGATATCGACGCAGCGGCGGCGGATGTGCAGGCCGCGATCGCGCGAACGCAAAAATCGCTGCCGCCGCAGATGACGTCGCCACCCAGCTATCGCAAGGTCAATCCGGCCGATGCGCCGATCCTTTTGATGTCGCTGGTTAGCGACACGGTTCCGCTGACCGACCTCGACGCCTTTGCCGAGAACGTCATCTCGCCGTCGCTGTCGACCATCGACGGCGTGGCGCAGGTCTCGATCTTCGGCCAGCAGAAATATGCCGTGCGCATCCAGATCGATCCGACAGCGCTTGCCGCGCGCGGCATCTCGATCGACCAGTTGCAGGCGGCGGTCGCATCGGCCAACAGCAATACGCCGCTCGGCGTGCTGCAGAACAACAAGCAGCAGTTGACCATCACCGCAAACACCCAGCTGACCGACGCCGCGGGGTTCTCCAACCTCATCATCGCCACTAAGAACGGCCATCCGGTGCGGCTGGGCGAGGTGACCCGCGTCGTCGATTCGGTGCAGACCACGACGACGGCGAGCTGGTATGACGGCACGCGCGCGATCATCATGGCCGTGCAGCGCCAGCCCGATGCCAACACTGTCGACGTCGTGGACAAGGTCAAGGCGATGCTGCCGTCCTTCCAGGACCAGATGCCGGCCGCTGCCCAGATCAAGCTGCTCAACGACCGCTCGACCTCGATCCGCCAGGCAGTCGACGACGTGCAGTTCACGCTGCTGTTGACCATCGCCCTGGTGGTGATGGTGATCTTCGTGTTCCTGCGCCGGGTGACGGCGACCATCATCCCGGCCGTGGCGGTGCCGATCTCGCTGATTGCCACGCTGGCTGCGATGTTCCTGTTCGGCTTTTCCATCGACAACATATCGCTGATGGGTCTGACGCTGGCGGTGGGCCTCGTCGTCGACGACGCCATCGTCATGCTGGAAAACATCTTCCGCCACATGGAGGAGGATGGGTTGTCGGCCTTCGACGCGTCGTTGAAGGGCGCGCGCGAAATCGGCTTCACCATCATCTCGATCTCGATCTCGCTGGTGGCCGTGTTCATCCCCGTGCTTCTGATGGGCGGTGTCATCGGGCGCATCTTCAACGAGTTCGCCGTGGTCGTGACGGTCGCCATCCTGGCATCGATGTTCGTGTCGCTGACGCTGACGCCGATGCTGTGCTCGCGGCTCTTGTCGGTCACCAAGGCCGATCGCGAAGCACACGCCCCTGGCCACAAGCGGGACCTCGTCACGCGCGGCTACGACCGGGTCCTGAGCTTTTGCCTGCGCCAGACTTTCCTGGTGTTCCTCGTCTTCATCGGCACCGCGGCAGCGTCGGTATGGCTGATCGAGATTTCGCCAAAGGGCTTCTTCCCGCAAGAGGATATCGGCCAGATCTCGGTGACCACCATCGCGCGTCAGGACATTTCCTTTGACGCCATGGCAAAGCTGCAGGGCCAGGTGGCAAGCGTCTTTTCCCATTCGCCCTATGTATCGCATGTGGCCTGGTCGGCAGGCAGCGGCAACAATGCATTGAACCAGGGCCAGCTCTATGTGCAGTTGAAGGACAAGAGCCAGCGACCCAACATCGAGAAGGTACAGGCGGATCTGCGCAAGCAGCTGGCCGGCGTGGCGGGTATCGAAACCTACATGCAGCCAGTGCAGAACCTAAGATTGGGTTCGCGGTCGTCCGCTAGCGCCTACCAGTTGGTGGTCCAAGGCCTCGATACCGTCCAGACCGATATCTGGGCGCAGAAACTGAATGACGCAATGGCGGCCGACCATGCGACCTTCACCGACGTCACCAGCGACCTGCAGAACAATGCGCTGCAGGCATCGCTGGTCGTCGATCGCGACAAGGCCGCCCAGCTTGGCATCGATACCGACACGCTGCGCTCCGCCCTCTATGGCGGCTTCGGCACCGACCAGGTTTCGACGATCTTCGGTTCGGCCGACAGCTACGAAGTCATCACCGAGCTCGATCCCAAGATCGAATGGTCGCCCGAGCGGATGCTCGCCATCCAGATGCGGACGGCAAGCGGCAGCCTGGTTCCGCTTGGCGCCTTCGCCCGCGTCGATCGCACGGCGGGCGCCCTGACGGTCAACCAGCTCGGCCAGCTTCCGGCCGTGACCATCTCCTACAATCTGCCGCAAGGCGTGGCGCTTGGCGACAGCACGGCTCGCATCAGCGCGCTGAAGGAGCAGATCGGCATGCCGACGGCGATCTCGACGTCCTTCGCCGGCACCGCCAAGACCTTCCAGGATTCGCTTGCCAATCAGGGCCTGCTCATCGGCGGCGCCATCCTGACGATCTATATCGTGCTCGGCATCCTGTATGAGAGCTTCATCCATCCGCTCACCATCCTCACCGGCCTGCCGTCGGCGGTGCTGGGCGCGGTCGTTGCCTTGCGCTTCGCCGGCATGGATCTGTCGGTTATCGCGGTGATCGGCATTCTGATGCTGATCGGCATCGTCAAGAAGAACGGCATCATGATGGTCGACGTCGCGCTTGAATTGCGACGAGAGGGCATGTCGGCCAAGGACTCCATTCACAAGGCCTGCCTGATGCGTTTCAGGCCGATCATGATGACGACGCTTGCGGCGCTGATGGGCACGTTCCCGATCGCGCTCGGTACCGGCGCCAGCGCCGAACTGCGCCAGCCGCTGGGCGTTGCCGTTGTCGGCGGCCTGCTGGCCTCGCAAGCGCTCACCCTGTTCGTGACACCGGTGATCTACGTCTACATGGAGAATTTCTCGGGCTGGCTCGCCGGGCTCATGCCGAAGCGCAAGGCCGAGTTGCCCGCGGTCGGGAATGCCGAACAGCCCTCGCTGTTCGGCATCAACGACGACATCCCGGCCGAGCCGCAGAAGACGGCGGCCGAATAGCCGGCCAGCAGGCGCTGATTTCCGCTGGCCCAAGTCGTCATGCTTGCGACCGGCGGCTCGCGACCGTAATTTGCGGCCATGTCCCATGATCATGACCACGACAACGAGCTCGATCCTTTTGCCGCCCGCGTGCGGGCGCTGGAGACCATCCTGACCCGCAAGGGGCTGATCGATCCGGCGGCGATCGACGTCATCGTCGATACCTACGAGACCAAGATCGGCCCGCGCAACGGCGCCAGGGTGGTGGCAAAGGCCTGGAGCGATCCTGCCTATGCGGATTGGCTCAAGCGCGATGCGACGGCGGCGATCGAATCGTTGAGCTATACCGGCCGCCAGGGCGAGCACATGCAGGCGGTGTTCAACACCGAGGAGACGCACAACCTCGTCGTCTGCACGCTGTGCTCCTGCTATCCATGGTCGGTTCTTGGCTTGCCGCCGGTCTGGTACAAGGCGCCGCCCTATCGGTCGCGCGCGGTGATCGATCCGCGCGGCGTGCTCGAGGAATTCGGGCTGGCGCTGTCGGCCACCACCAGGATACGCGTCTGGGATTCGACGGCGGAACTGCGTTATCTCGTCGTGCCGATGCGCCCCAAGGGTACCGAAGGCTGGAGCGAGGAACGGCTGGCCGCACTGGTGAGCCGCGATGCGATGATCGGCACCGCGCTGGCCAAAGCACCGGAGGGGGCGCCGGCATGAACGGGCCGCAGGATCTCGGCGGACAAATGGGGTTCGGGCCGGTCGCGCCCGAAAAGGACGAGCCCTATTTCCACGCCGAATGGGAGAGGCGGGCGCTCGGCGTCACGCTGTGCGCCGGCGCCATGGGCGCCTGGACCATCGACGAGAGCCGGCATGCGCGGGAATCGCTGCATCCGGCCGACTATTATTCCTCCAGCTATTACCAGATCTGGATCAAGGCGCTGGAAACGCTGCTCAAGCGCCATGGTTTCGTCAGCGAGCGCGATCTCGAGGCAGGCGAAGCGATCGATGCGGCGGCGACCCCGAAACGGGTGCTGAAGGCGGAAAATGTGCCTGCCGTGCTGGCCAAGGGCGGTCCCTGCAACCGGCCGATGGCGGAGCCGGCGCGGTTCAAGGCCGGCGACGCCGTGCGGGCGAAGAATTTCAACCCGACCGGCCACACAAGGCTGCCGCGCTATGCGCGTGGCAGGCAAGGCAAGATCGAGGCGGTGCGCGAGGGCTTCGTCTTTCCCGACAGCAACGCGCATGGGCAAGGCGAAAACCCGCAATGGGTCTATACGGTGGTTTTCGAAGGTAAGGAGATCTGGGGCGAGGGCGCCGATCCGACGCTGACCGTTTCGATCGATGCCTGGGAGAGCTATCTTGAGCCGGCATGAAGGCACCTTGCCGTTCGACGAACCGGTATTTTCAGAACCATGGCAGGCTGAAGCCTTTGCGATGACGGTGGCACTGCACGACAAGGGCTTGTTTTCGTGGAGCGAATGGGCGGAGGCCCTGTCCGCCGAGGTCAAGAAGCCGGGCGCTGCAAGCGACGGCCATGACTATTACGAACATTGGCTCGCGGCGCTGGAAAGCCTGCTTGCCTCAAAGGGGCTGGCCGCCAAATCCGATGTCGATGCGATGGCGCAGGCCTGGGGGCGCGCGGCTCATGCCACGCCGCACGGCAAGCCGATCCTGCTGGAGAACGATCCGCACGCCGCGCAATGATCACGGGCGGAACGACGTTTGTTCCCTTTACGTTCTTGGTTGCGCCTGATAGTCTGCGTGTGGGAGTTAGCCGCCGTTTGTATCGATGGTGGCGCCTATCTTGTCTTTCCCTTGCGAATCCGGTCACACGATCAGATGGAATTTTCTCCCCAACAGGATGAGGCGCTGCAAGCGGTCGCCCGCTGGCTGCAGGCCGGCAAGCCGCAGTTGTTCAGGCTGTTCGGCTATGCCGGCACCGGCAAGACGACGCTGGCACGCTATTTCGCCGAACATGTCGACGGTCAGGTGCAGTTCGCCGCCTTCACCGGCAAGGCCGCCCAGGTGCTGCGCTCCAAGGGGGCGGTCAACGCCCGCACCATCCATTCGCTGATCTACAGGCCCAAGGGCGAGGAATCGGTGGAAGACGAGGTGACCGGCAAGACATCGATGTCGCCGACCTTTTCGCTCAACCGGCAGAGCCCGATCTCGCGTGCGAAACTGGTCGTCATCGACGAATGTTCGATGGTCGATGAGCAACTCGGCCGCGACCTGATGAGTTTCGGCACACCGATCCTGGTGCTGGGCGATCCCGGCCAGTTGCCGCCGATCTCGGGCGGCGGCTTCTTCACCGATCACGAGCCCGACGTCCTGCTCACCGAAATCCACCGGCAGGCGCGCGACAATCCGATCCTGCGGCTGGCGCTCGACGTGCGCGAAGGCCGCGAATTCATGCGCGGCGACTATGGCACGGCGCAGGTGATCGGCAAGGAAGACGTCACCCAGGAACTGGTGCTGAAGGCGGACCAGGTGCTGGTCGGCACCAATCGCACGCGCCGCCGCTACAATCAGCGCCTGCGCGAACTCAAGGGCTTCAACGCCGACTATCCCCAGGCCGGCGACAAGCTGGTCTGCCTGCGCAACGACCCGGCCAAGGGCCTGCTCAACGGCTCGCTGTGGAAAGTTATGACCTCGTCGCGCGAGACAGTGAAGCCCGGCATCAACCTCCTGGTTTCGCCGGAAGAGGACGATCCGGACCGCGGCGTCGCCAAGATCAAGCTGCTCAAGGCGGCGTTCGAGGATCCCGACGCCGATATCCCCTGGCAGCAGAAGAAGCGTTTTGATGATTTCGACTATGGCTATGCGCTGACCGTGCACAAGGCGCAGGGCTCGCAGTGGAACGAAATCGTGCTGTTCGACGAAAGCTGGGCCTTCAAGGAAACGCGCCAGCGCTGGCTCTATACCGCGATCACCCGCGCGGCCGAACGATTGACCATTGTCCGATAGAGTTACGACGCCGGCTTCTCTCGTACGCCGACCCGCCGGACCCCAAGCCATTCCCAGGCCTCTTCTTCGTCCTCGGCCTTGAAATGCCTGAATTCGATGGGCGACGATGCGGGCAAAGCGTGTCGCGCGTCCGGTGTCCAGTCCGGCGTGCCGATCGCCGCGCAGCGACCTATATGCTCCAGCGCATGGATGGTGCCCTGCTTCAGGGTCTCGTCGGATATGTCGGTCCAGTCGACGCCGTCGTGATCGACGATGCGCACGGCCACGTCGATTCGCTGATGCAGCGCGTAGGCCGCCTCCAGCAGACCGAACAGGTTTTCCGCATCGGCCGCCGAGACATGACCGACCACGTCGATGGCGAACAGGTCGTCGCGATCGGTGTCGATGCGACGGATCGTCGGCACGGATTGCAGGAAATTCACGAATGGGCCTCCTTGCGCAAAAACGGCGTCCGTCTTCTGGAACACCGGAAACCCCTATCTGTTCCCGTCAAAGGCGCTATAGATGCCCAGTCTCAAGCGCGCTGCGGCTGAATGGATAGGTGTGGCGCGTGCTAACCGCCTGATTTCACGGACACCAGACATGCCCGCAAAGCTTTCCGTCAACCTCAACGCCATCGCCATGCTGCGCAACCGGCGCGACCTGCCATGGCCCAGTGTCACCGGCATCGGCCGGCTTGCGCTTGCCGCCGGGGCGCATGGGCTGACCGTGCATCCGCGTCCCGACGAGCGTCATACGCGGCATTCCGACCTGCCCGAGATCCGGGCGCTGATCGACGATGAGTTTCCGCAGGCGGAATTCAACATCGAGGGCTACCCGAGCGAGGATTTCCTGACGCTTGTGGAAAAGCATCAGCCCGAACAGGTGACGCTGGTTCCCGATGATCCGGCGCAGGCGACCTCCGACCATGGCTGGAACTTCGTCGCCGATGCGGCGTTGCTGACGCCTATCGTCAGGCGCCTGAAGAAGGGCGGCTTCCGGGTTTCGCTGTTTTCCGACGCCGATTCCGCCGGCATGACAGCCGCGCGCGATACCGGCGCCGACCGGATCGAGCTCTATACCGGCCCTTATGGCAGTTACCATTCCGATTCCGCAAAAGCCGCCAAGGAACTGGAACGATTGGGAAAAACGGCCGACGCTGCACTCGCCGCCGGTCTGCAGGTCAATGCCGGGCACGATCTGACGGTGGGCAATCTGCCGGCCCTGGCCAAGCGCATTCCGGCATTGGCCGAAGTATCGATCGGACATGGGTTGACAGCCGACGCGTTGGAGTATGGCATGGCCGGCACGGTGGGCCGGTTCCTCAGGGCTTGCGGGTGGAAATGACGGCAGCCTCGCGCGGTAAGCATGGCAGCCATAACGCGACGGTACTTGATATTGCATCGCAGCAAGAGTAGAGCACCGCGCGTTTACCGGAGTGTCGTATATGGCCCTTGCCAATGCTGGTAGTGAGGCAGAACCCGTCGACCAATCGAGCCATCCCGAAATCGAGCAGCACAGCACGAAGGTGCTGATGCTGGGTGCGCTTGGCGTTGTCTATGGCGATATCGGCACCAGCCCGATCTATGCGTTACGCGAAGCTCTGCATGCCTCGTCCGGCGGCAACGTTGCCAACCGTGGCGATATTCTCGGCGTGCTGTCGCTGATCATCTGGTCGCTGACGATTACGGTGACAGTGAAATACATCATGTTCGTGCTGCGCGCCGACAACCGCGGCGAGGGTGGGGTGCTGTCGCTGATGGCGCTGGCGCGCGGCAGTTTCCCGAAGCGCTCGGCACTGATTCTCGGCATCGGCATCGTCGGCGCCTCGCTGTTTTTCGGCGACGCCGTCATCACGCCAGCGATTTCGGTGTTGTCGGCAGTCGAGGGCATGAATGTCGTCACGCCCGCTTTCCAGCCTTATGTCGTGCCGCTGACGCTGGTCATTCTCGCAATGCTGTTCGCGGTGCAGCGCTTCGGCACCGGCGGCGTGGGGCTGGTCTTCGGTCCGATCACCGCGGTCTGGTTCCTGGCCATTGGCCTTTCCGGCCTTAACCACATCATCGCCGACCCGGAAATCCTGTGGGCGATCAGCCCGCACTATATCGTTGCCTTCCTGATCAATTCGCCCGACGTTTCCTTCGTGACGATCGGCGCGGTCTTCCTCGCCGTCACCGGCGCCGAGGCGCTCTACGCCGATCTCGGCCATTTCGGCCGCAAGCCGATCGTGCTGGCCTGGCTGGCGATCGTGTTCCCTTGCCTGCTGCTCAACTATGCCGGACAGGGCGCTTTCGTGCTGGCGAATGGCGGCGTCGTCGGCCATCCGTTCTTCGAAATGAACGAGGGCTGGACCCTGATCCCGATGGTCGTGCTGGCAACAGCGGCGACGGTGATCGCCAGCCAGGCGGTGATTTCAGGCGCTTTCTCACTGACCAGGCAGGCGGTGCAGCTCAACATGCTGCCGCGCCTGGAAATCCTGCACACCTCGGAAAAACAGTCCGGCCAGATCTACATGCCGCGCGTTAACCTTCTGCTGGCGCTGGCGGTGATGCTGCTGGTGGTCGGCTTCGGCGAGTCCAGCAGGCTGGCCTCGGCCTATGGCATATCGGTCACCGGCAACATGCTGGTGACGACCACGCTGCTCTTCGTCATCATGACGCGCATCTGGAAGTGGAATCTCTGGCCGGCAATTGCGCTGACGGCGCTGTTCGGCCTGATCGACATCGGCTTCTTTGCCTCCAACATCGTCAAGGTGTTCGAGGGCGGCTGGGCCTCGCTGGCGGTAGCTTTCGCGATCATCATGGCCATGTGGACCTGGGTGCGCGGCAGCCGCTATCTGTTCGACAAGACCCGCCGCAACGAGATTCCGCTCGATTTCCTCGCCGGCAATCTCTTGAAGAAGAAGCCGCAGCTGGTGTCCGGCACCGCGGTGTTCCTGACCAGCGATCCGCTCAGCGCGCCGACAGCGCTGATGCACAGCCTCAAGCACTACAAGGTGCTGCATGAGCAGAACGTCATCCTTTCGGTGGTGACGGCGCCGCAGCCGGTGGTGTCCGACAGCGACCGGGTCAAGATGGAGACGGTCAACGAGCTGTTCATGCGGGTGACGCTGACCTTCGGCTATATGGAACAGCCCAACATTCCGCGCGCGCTGGCAATCTGCCGCAAGCAGGGCTGGAAGTTCGACATCATGACGACGTCGTTCTTCCTGTCGCGGCGCTCGCTCAAGGCCTCGCCCAATTCCGGCATGCCGGTGTGGCAGGACCGCCTCTTCATCGGCCTGGCGCGCACGGCGGCGGACGCGACCGAATATTTCCAGATCCCGACCGGGCGCGTGGTAGAGATCGGCACACAGGTGGCGATCTGACGAGCTCGATCGCCTTTACCTGAAAAGGTGCGGAGGCGGGCATGAGCGGTGAAGTGGTGCTTGTCACCGGCGGATCGGGCTTCCTCGGCGCCCACTGTGTCCTTGCCCTGCTGGATGCGGGCTACCGCGTGCGCACGACAGTGCGCTCCGCCAGGCGTGAAACCGATGTTCTGGCCATGCTCAAGGCTGGCGGTGCCGAACCGGGCGGTCGGCTGTCCTTTGCCGTCGCCGACCTCATGATCGACGCCGGCTGGCCGCAAGCGGTCGCAGGCTGTGATTATGCGCTGCATGTCGCCTCGCCATTTCCACCCGGCGTGCCGAAGCACGAGGATGACCTGATCATCCCGGCTCGCGAGGGGGCGCTGCGGGCGGCGCGGGACGCTGGTGTCAAACGGTCGTGCTGACCTCGTCCTTCGCGACCATCGGCAACGGCAAGATGCCGCCCGACGGCCGGCCCTTTACCGAGGAAAGCTGGACCGATCCGACGGCCAAGGTCAGCGCCTATGTGAAGTCGAAGACGCTTGCCGAGCGCGCAGCCTGGGATTTCATTGCCGCCGAAGGCGGCGGGCTGGAATTGGCGGTCGTCAATCCGGTCGGCATCTTCGGGCCTGTGCTCGGCTCCGACCATTCGACCTCCACCGAATTCGTCCAGCGCATGATGAACGGTGCAATGCCGGGGCTGCCGCGCCTGTCCTTCGGCGTGGTCGACGCACGCGACGTGGCTGACCTGCACGTGCGCGCCATGGCCGATCCAACCGCCGAAGGCAAGCGCTTCCTGGCGGTATCGGGTGATTTCATGACTGTGCGGGAAATCGCGCAGACCTTGAAGACGCGGCTCGGCGAGGCGGCGGCGCGCGTCAAGACCCGGGAACTTCCCGATTGGCTGGTGCGGATCGTGGGACTGTTCAACCCTGAAGCCGCGCAGCTGGTGACGAAACTGGGCAAGGTCAAGAATACCACCAACGCCAAGGCGGTACATGTGCTCGGCTGGGCGCCGCGCTCGCGTGAAGACGCGCTGGCCGCCACCGGCGAGAGTCTGATCCGGCTCGGCCTGCTCAAGACGTAGCGCGGCGGAAGGGAGACCTCCCGCCGCGCACCTTTCAACCAGCCAGTGCGGCCTTGTTGGCTTCGAGGAACTGTTTCAGCGTTCGCGGCTTCCTGCCGGAAAGCGTTTCGACCGCGTCCGTTGCCATGGCGATGCGGCCGGACCGCGTGTTGGCGTCGAAAGACACGATGACGCGAGCGAACTCCTCGGGGACGCCGGCCGCCTTCACGCCTTCGGTCAGGGCCTCGTCGGGCAGCTGAATGACGTTCAGCGGCTTGCCGGTGACTTCGCTCACCAGGGCGGCGATTTCGGCTGTCGTATAGGCCTGCGGCCCGGTTAGCGTGTAGGTCTTGCTGTCGGCCGAACCGGAGGAGAGGCTAGCGGCGATGGCCGCGGCCATGTCGTCGCGTGCACCATGGGCGATGCGGCCGTCGCCGGCGGACGTATACCACTGCCCCGAGGCAATGGCGTTCGGCAGTGCCATGAACAGGTTCTCCTGGTACCAGCCGTTGCGGAAGATCGTATAGGCGATACCGCTGGCCTTGATCGCCTGCTCGGTGCCGTAGTGGTCGCCGGCAAACAGCACTGGCGAAACCGGCTCCGGATTGGGCATCGAGGTGTAGAGCAGATGCGAAACGCCTGCTTTCTTCGCAGCCGCCACCGCCGCCTCATGCTGCTTCAGACGCCTGCCGGTTTTGAGATCGAGATCGCTGGTCGAAATGATCAGCACCCTGTCGGCGCCCTTGAATGCGTTTTCCAGCGAGGTCGCATCGTTGAAGTCGGCGGCCTGGACAACGACGCCACGCGCCGCCAGATCGGCGACGCTTTCCGGGTTGCGGGTGGTGGCGATGATCTTTCCCGGCGGAACTTTGTGCGTGTCCAGGAGATAGCGGATGACGCTGCGGCCGAGCTGGCCGGAAGCGCCGGTGACGAGAAGGGTTTCGGTCATGGGAGATCCTGATTTTGCGCCAGCATGGCGGGTGCTCTTAATGGTCTCAAAAAGAGACCAGCACTAAAATAGGAATTGACCCGGTGCCGTAAAGAAGGCAGTTTTTCGGGAGGTAGGCACACGCAAGGAACCAGCCATGGACAGCCGGATCGTCAATCTGAGGTCCAAACTCGACGTCTACAAAGCCATGACCGGTGGCGGAAACCTTGCCGATTGTCCGGTCCGCGAGGTCATCCAGGGGCTCAATGGCAAATGGAGCTCGTTGCTGATGGCGGCGCTCGCCGAACAGCCGTATCGCTTCGGCGAATTGCGGCGGCTGGTGCCCGACATCTCGCAGCGCATGCTGACCCAGACGCTCCACGACCTGCAGCGCGACGGCTATGTGCATCGCGAAGTGTTCCCGACCAAGCCGCCCAGCGTCGAATACAGCCTCACCGACCTCGGACGCTCGATGTTCGGCGCCGTGCATCACCTGATCCAATGGGCCGAACTCAACCACGATGCGGTGCGTGAGGCGCGCGCCGGTTTCGACGCAGCGCAGGCTTGAGCAGCGCGACGGCGTTCGGCGGCGCGACTTGATTTCATCAGGCGGCTGAAGGATTGTCCCGGCCAGTTCGGCTTGGGGGCATCGGCATTTCCTACGACATTGCAATTGCAGGCGCCGGTCCGGCAGGGCTGGCCGTGGCGCTGTATCTCAAGCGGGCAGGGCACAGGGTCACCATCTTCGAGCGCTTCGAGGAGCCGAAGCCCGTCGGCTCCGGGTTGATCCTGCAGCCGACCGGCTTGACCGTTCTGGCCGATCTCGGCCTGCTCGACGACATACTGGCGCTCGGCGCCCGCATCGACCGGCTGCAGGGCGCCGATGCCTCGACCGGTCGCACCGTGCTGGACGTTCGCTACGACGCCCAGCGCGGCCGCCGTTTCGGCCTGGCCGTGCACCGTGCGGCGCTGTTCGGCGTGCTCTTCCGCGCCACTCGGCGCGAGGCCATCGCCATCGAGACCGGCGTCGAGATCGAGACAGTGGAAGCCGGCGAACGGGCGACGCTGGTCCGAGGCAATGGGCCAAAGGCAGGGCCCTTCGATCTGGTCGTCGACGCCAGCGGTTCGCGCTCGAAACTGCGGCAATGCGTTGGCGCTGCGGGCGCGCCGCGCCCTCTGACTTATGGTGCGTTCTGGGCATCGCTCGGCTGGCGTGGCGAAGGTTTTGACGAGCACGCGCTGTCGCAGCGCTACGACAAGGCCAGCGTGATGATCGGCGTGCTGCCGATCGGCCGGCCGGAGCCGGGCGCCGAGACGATGGCGGCCTTCTTCTGGAGCCTGAAGCCTGATGATGCCGACGCGGTGCGCGCTGTCGGCATCGACGCCTGGAAGGAAAGGGTGGTGCGGCTGTGGCCGCAAAGCGAAGCGTTCACCAGTCAGATCGACAGTTTCGACCAGCTGTCGCTGGCCCGCTACGGCCACCACACGATGAAGATGCCGGTCGCGCGGAGGCTTGCCGTTATCGGCGACGCCGCGCACTCGACCAGCCCGCAGCTTGGGCAAGGGGCCAATATGGCGCTGCTCGATGCCGCGGCGCTCAGCCATGCGCTGGCGCGCACGCAGAGCATCGAGGCAGCGCTCGAAGCCTATGCCAAGGCGCGGCGCTGGCACGTGCGTGTCTTCCAGGCGCTGTCGCTGGCATTCACGCCGTTCTACCAATCGGATTCGGTGGCACTGCCCTTCATCCGCGACAGGCTGGTGGCGACCGTCGCGAAAATTCCGCCGGCGCCGCAGTTTCTTGCCTCGATGGTCGCCGGCACGGTGATCGACCCGTTCAGGCGGGCAGGATTGACGGAAGCGCGATGGGACTTCGGTCAAAATTCAGGTCATGATACGACCTCTTCATAGAGTTTTTCGCCCATGCCGGTTCGCATGCACGCCATGTTCAGAACGCGAGAATCGCAACATCTGATGCGCGTTGTTGCATCTATCCTAGTGATGCTGGCGGTAGCGTTTCCCTCATCGCAGGCGCAAGCCCAGGCGCCGGGCCAAGCCAGCCAGCAGGGGGCGGCTGACACCGAAGTGGCGCTGAAAGCCCGCATTGACGCGGCCTACAAGCTGATGATGGACGCAGGACGCTTCGATGAAGGTTATGCGCAATTGCGCGCAACGCTGCTCGATGCCGCCAGAAGCGACCTCTACGACTTCACCGTGGAGAGCTACTCGAACGCCGGCGCGACTTTCCTCAACAACCAGATCCTCGACTACGCCGAAGCGATTTTTGCCGAAGGCCTGAAAACCCGGGCGATGCAGCAGGATGTCGAGAAGCGCGGCGACTTTTATCTCAATTACGCAATGCTGAAGCAGGCCGAGAAGGACTATCAGGGCTTCGTTTCCATGTGCGCGACAGCCACCAATCTATACGCCCAATACCACGGCAAGGAATCCCAGGAACTCCTGTTTGCCAACGATGTGTTGGCGACTGGGGTCGCCGCATTCGGTCAAATCGCGTCGGCGATCAATATCGAACAGCGTAATCTGAAGTTGGCGGCGCAGGTAGCCGGTACCGATGATCGTTTCATCTGGAAGCTGCAGAACAATCTGGCCGACATGCTGCGCCAGATGGGGGCTCCGACACGCGCCTTGCAATACGATCTGGCCGTGCTGGAGAAGCGGATCGGCTACTACGGCTCGGATCACTTCAACGTTTTGGTCAGCGCCAATAACACGGCACAGGACTATCTGGACCTTGGCAAATACGACGAGGCCTTGCGCTACTTCCAGCAGGATCGAGACATTGCCGTCGTTCTCAAGCAGGAAGGCAATCTGGTCGAACAGGCCGATGCCTGGCTGCTCTATACCAGGGCGCTCTCTAGCGCGCAGCCGCTCGATCAGCCGACGCTGGCAAGGCTGCAACAACTGACCACCGACCCGAACTATCCCGAAATACTGGCAATCAAGATCGCCAACCTGCTCGCCGCGCATTTCGTCGCAGTGGGCGACAGGGAAAACGGCATGGGCCAGCTTGAGCGAGCCCAAAGCATCGCCGAAGCGACGTACGGGGTGGTGCACCCGCTGACCTTTGCCGCGCGGCAGGCCATCGCAAATCTCAAGGCGAAGACGAACCCGGAGAAGGCGGCTGCCGATTTCGCGGCTCTCGACGAAGACATGCTGCGTTGGAATTGGTTCCAGGTGAGCACGGCCGGCAATCCAATCGTGGCCGAGGCCAGCCGCGCCCTCGCCGACGACATGCTGTACGACTATGCGCGCCTCGCAAAAGACAATGCATCGGCGGTGCCGGCGTTTGCCGAAGCCGTGCGCCGCTGGCCGACGCTTGAAAACGAGAAACGCGATCTGTTGCGCAGACTGTCCCGCTTGATCGATCCGAACGATACGGAGACGCGGTATTTGATCCAGGCCGGGATCCGGATGTCCCTGGCCTATCAGGAGGCGGCCTCCAGCGGTGACAGTTCCGACGATCCTGGGGCAGTGCAGCCGGAGCAGGTTGAAGCGGCATACCAAAAGGCCACGGCCAGAGTCATGGCCAAATACAGTTTCAGCCAGGGCGTGGTGGACAAGCCGCTGCCGTCGGCCGGCGCCCTGCTGAAGCCAAACGAGGCGCTGATCGACTACTTCATCACCCGCAAGTGGCGGGCGGATCGGGAGAGTGCCGATCCGCTGGAAGACGAGCGCCTCTATGCGATCGTCACCCGCAAGGATCGGCAGCCGTCTCTCTATGATCTCGGCGATCCCCGCCGGCTCATCCCGGCCGCCCGCGAAACACGCATCGCGAAGCTGAGGTCGACGCGCTCCGCGCAGGAACGGGGCGCCGTGACCTTGATCGATCTGAACGCCACATTCACCGGGCTTTATTCCGGTCTGATCGCGCCGTTGGAGCCGTCGCTTGGTGGCGCCGATACGCTTTTCGTGGTGCCGGACGGAAAACTGTTTTCGGTGCCATTCCCCTTGCTGCAGGACGGCAGGGGGGCGTCGCTCGATGATCGTTTCGTGGTGCGCGTGCTGACGCGGCCGGAATCGCTGTTGAATGCCGGCGTCGATCAGAGTTTTCCCAAGACGGGCAGAGCCTTGCTGGCCGGCGGGTTGGACTATGCGCGCGGTTCGGAAAAAGGGGCGGAGCCGCTGCCGGGCACCCGCAAGGAGGTCGACGCGATCGCCTCGATCCTGGGCGCCGATCACTATTCGGTCGAAATGCTCACCGGCACAGCGGCCAGCGAGCGGATGCTGCGCAAGGATATGGAGCAGGCGACGATTGCGCATCTGGCCACCCATGGCGCCTACCGTGATGAGAAAGAGGGCGGCGTGGGCGCCGTCAACGCGCTTTGGCAGAGCCAGGTCGTGCTGTCGCAGTCGGGAGACCGGCAGTCGATGAAACGTGATGACGATGACGGTCGGCTCTATGGCATGGAATTGATGAACTGGGATTTGTCGGGCCTCGACCTGCTTGTCCTGTCCGCCTGTGAGACGGCTCGCGGCCAGGAGACATTCGTCGGCGGTTTGCGCGGCCTGCCGACGGCAATCGACATTGCCGGCGCGAAACGCTCGCTGTTGACGCTGTGGCCCGTGGACGACGCCGGAACCGCTGCTTTCATGGTAGGGTTCTACGGCCATCTTGCCGCGGGACAAACCTATCCGGAAGCGCTGCGCCAGACCCGACGCGATGCCCGCGACGGCAAGATATCAGGCGCCCAGGATCCGCGGGTCTGGGCCGCCTTTGTCATGTTCGAGAACTGAGGCCACTCGAAGCACATGCTTGCTCGCGATCCGTGCGTTCAAGCCGATCGTGCCAAAGCAAAAGGTCCGGCTTGATCGCCTTGGCGGATGAGGCTCGACAGGAAGGATCCCTTTGCTTGCAGGAAAGCATGCAGACGCTGCGGATAGTCCGGCGCGACGGCGTGCTTGATCGACGGACGATCATTCAGCGCCTTCCGCCAGGACTGGACGTGCGGCTTGGCGTCCAGGATGCCGAAATCGCCGATGCGGTCGAACGCGTCGAGATATCTGAAGACAGGGCCGTACACCGCATCGACCAGCGAAAAGCGGTGGCCGGCGAACCATGGCGCGCTCCGCAAGGCATCGTCCGCCAGTTCGGCCTCAAGGCGGTCAAACATCCCCGACAGCGCGCGGGACTCGGCACGGAAACCGGCCTCGGTCGGTGCCGAATAGAGCCGGCCGATGGTGTTCAGCACGGCCGAACCGTATTCGATCCAGGCACGGTGCCGGGCACGGGCGTAGGGGTCGGCCGGGTGGAGGGGCTTGGCCTGCGTCTCCTCGAGGAATTCGAGGATGACGGCGGATTCGAAGATTGTCGTTTCGTCGCCATTTCGCTGGACGCGCAACAGCGGCACCTTGCCTAGCGGCGAGATGGCCATGAACCAGTCCGGCTTGTCGGCGAGGTCGATGTCGACGCGCTCGAACGGCACGCCTTTCTCGGTCAGCGAGATCGCCGCACGCTGGACATACGGGCAGAGAGGGTGGCTGACGAGAATGAGGGCGTTCATGGATTTGGGTCCGATGTTGATGCAGTTGCATGCATATAGATGCAATTGCATCTACCGTCAAGCTTGATGCATTTGCATCTATCGTCTAGGGTGGGCCATGACCGAGAAAACCACGCCTTCGCCGGAAGCCATCAAGGCCTGGGCTCGCCTGATGCGGGTTTCGCGCCAGCTTGTGGAAAGCGTCGAAGACGCGCTGAAGGAGGGCGGCCTGCCGCCGCTTGCCTGGTACGACGTGCTGCACGAGCTTGCCGAAGCGGGAGAGGGCGGTCTGCGGCCGTTTCAACTGATCGAGCGCACCTTGTTTGCGCAGTACAACATCTCGCGGCTGCTGGCCCGGCTAGAGGCGGACGGGTTGGTCGAGAAGCTGCCGGTGGCCGACGATGGTCGCGGGCAGACGATCCGCATCACGGCCAAGGGGCGTGAGACGCGCCGGCTGATGTGGGCCGTCTATGGACGATCAATCGCCGAACTGGTTGGCGGCAAACTTTCAGCGGATGAGCTGAAGATGATGTCGACGCTGCTTGGCCGGCTGCGTGATCCGCCTGTCCTCGACTGATCTTGGCCGCTGTGCCGCGATGCCTCAATGAAAGCGTTGGCGCTCGCGGCCGTCGATCTTTTTCCGCGCCGCCCCCTTGCGCGCCGGGCCGGATTGCGCAATATGCCGAACCGTAACGTACGGTACGGCTTGCCAGGATGATTGGCTTGGCTGTCCGCGAGGGAAGAGCGTGTTGCACATCGTGCCTGAGATCGACACCAGCGAGACGCTGACGGAGCGGCAGAAGGCCGTTCTGGACGCGGCGTTGCGGCTGTTGGTCGAGGAGGGCGATCAGCTGACCATGACCGCGGTGGCGCGGCGGGCCAGCTGTTCCAAGGAAACGCTCTACAAATGGTTCGGCGACCGCGACGGGCTGTTGACGGCGACCGTGCAGTGGCAGGCCTCCAAGGTGCGCGTGGCGCCCGTCGACGGCAAGGGGCTCGACCTTGCCTCGCTGACGGCGAGCCTCGAGCGTTTTGCTTCCGACTGGCTGAAGGTGATTTCCAGCGACACCTCGATCGCGCTCAACCGGGTGGCGGTCGGCCATGCCGGTTCTGGCAAGGACAACCTTGGCGCCGTCGTGCTGGAGAATGGCCGCTTCGCGCTGGCCAGGCGCCTGAAGCCGGTGCTCGAGGCAGGGCGCCAGGCCGGGCTTCTCGATTTCGCGGATGCCGAGACGGCATTCCGCAGCTTTTTCGGGCTGGTCGCCCGCGACGTGCAGATCCGTCTGCTGCTCGGCGACCGGCTGGAATTGACTGAGGCGACGATCGGCGGCGATGCCGTGCGGGCGACGCAGCAGTTTCTCGCTCTTTTCGGAGCAAAAACCGGGCCGCAGGGCCTCTGATCTCAAGAAACGGGAAGGAAGTAAAAATGCGCGTCTATTACGATCGTGATGCCGATCTCAACCTGATCAAGGGCAAGAAGGTCGCCATCATCGGCTATGGCAGCCAGGGCAGGGCGCATGCGCTCAACCTCAAGGATTCCGGCGCCAAGGAAATCGCCATCGGCCTCAAGGCCGGCTCGGCGACCGCCAAGAAGGTCGAGGCCGACGGGCTCAAGGTGATGAGCGTGGCGGACGCCGCCAAATGGGCCGACTTGATGATGATGGCGACGCCCGACGAGCTGCAGGCCGACATCTACAAGAACGAGATCGCGCCGAACATCCGCGACGGCGCGGCGATCGCCTTCGCGCACGGCCTCAACGTGCATTTCGGCCTGATCGAGCCGAAGTCGACCGTCGACGTCGTCATGATCGCGCCGAAGGGCCCGGGCCATACGGTGCGCGGCGAATACCAGAAGGGCGGCGGCGTGCCGTGCCTGGTCGCCGTCAACCAGGATGCCTCGGGCAATGCGCTCGACCTGGCACTGTCCTACGCCTGCGGCGTCGGCGGCGGCCGTTCGGGCATCATCGAGACCAATTTCCGCGAGGAATGCGAGACCGATCTGTTCGGCGAGCAGGTCGTGCTGTGCGGCGGCCTGGTCGAACTGATCCGCGCCGGCTTCGAGACGCTGGTGGAAGCCGGCTACGCGCCCGAAATGGCCTATTTCGAGTGCCTGCACGAGGTCAAGCTGATCGTCGACCTGATCTATGAAGGCGGCATCGCCAACATGAACTACTCGATCTCGAACACCGCCGAATGGGGCGAGTATGTCTCCGGCCCACGCATCATCACCGCCGAGACCAAGGCCGAGATGAAGCGCGTGCTGAAGGACATCCAGACCGGCAAATTCACCTCGGAATGGATGCAGGAATACCGCGCCGGCCTGTCTCGCTTCAAGGGCATCCGCCGCATGAACGACAGCCACCAGATCGAGGAAGTCGGCGCCAAGCTGCGCGCGATGATGCCGTGGATTTCGAAGAACAAGCTGGTCGACAAGGCCAAGAACTGATCGAAATCCCCATTATTGCCTTTGCGCGTCCTCGGGCTGCGCCCTGCGGGCACGCGGGGGATTTCGAAGAACAAGCTGGTCGACAAGGCCAAGAGCTGAGCGAAATCCGTTCTTCCCGATCAAAACAAAAAACGGCGCCGCGCGGCGCCGTTTTCATTTTACCTTGTTCGGTCTGACCTACAGCTCAGCTATAGGGCGACCAGCATTGCTGGCGCGGGCCGCCATAGGGCTGGAACGTGTTGTCCCAGGCGCGGTACGACCGGTAGCGGTTATTGCACCACCGGACATGGGCGTTGGAAAGCCGCCCGGCGCGGTAGTAGCGGCGCGGTGCCGGCGCATAGTAGTCGTAGTTGTTGTAATTGTTGTACATGCTGCCGAGGCCAAGCCCGAGGCCAAGGCCAAGGATCGCGGCTGCGCCATCGTCATTGTAGCCGCCGTGATAGTGCCGGCGACCATGGCGCCAGCGCCAATTGTCGCCGCCGTCCCAGTTGCCTCCACCGTTCCAGTGCCGATCGCCGTTCCAGTTGCCTCCACCGTTCCAGTGCCGACCACCGTTCCAGTTACCTGACCGGCGCCATCTCCAATTGTCGTTGTTGAATTGGCGGTCATTGCCGCCCGCCCACTCGTCGCGAACCGGCGTGACCGTTGGCGCCGCCGTGCTTGTGGGAAGCGACAGATCCGGTTGCATGATCGGTCCGGCAGCTGATGGCGCCGTGATGCCTGATATGACGCCCAGGGCGACAAGCCCCGATTTTACCGTGGATGAAAAGAGCGAGTTCATAACACTCTCCAAGAGCTAAAGGCCCCACGCCTACCCTGGAATGGGCCCACTGTGGATCTTTGCGTCTGAACGGCGGATGAACGGAAAGGTTCCGTCAACCATGGCGCGAATGCCGTCAGGTCCAAACGATCTTGGCTTGTGGTCCTGCGATCTTGTGTTCCGGCGCTCTTGCAGGCAAAGGTCAGGGCATGTCGCTGCGCCTTGCCACCTTCAATGTCGAGAACCTGATGAACAGGTTCGACTTTTCCGGCTATCGCAACCAGCTCAACGAGGATCGGACGCTGGCGCTGTTCGATATACAGAGCGAAGCCGAATACAAGATGCTGGAGCAGGCCCGCGCCATCGCGCAGTCCGACGACACGCGCCAGCTGACGGCGCTGGCGATCGCCGCCACCCGGGCCGACATCATCTGCATGCAGGAGGTCGACAATATCGAGGCGCTGAAGGCCTTCGAATACGGCTATCTGTTCAAGATGGTGGGGCAGGGCTATCGGCAGAAATACACAACCTCGGGCAATGACTCGCGCGGCATCGATGTCGCCGTGATGATGCGCAACGAGACCGCGCAGGGACAGCCGATCGAATTCGTGCGCATGACCAGCCATGCCTACGTCACCTACGAGCAGTTCGGGCTGCACACGCCTGAACTGGCGGCCCTCGGCAGCCAGGCCAATGAACGCATCTTCCGGCGCGACTGCCTGGAAGTCGACATCACCGTCGGCGGCGTGCCGCTGACGCTCTATCTCGTGCATTTCAAGTCGATGGGCTCGCCGCGCAACGGGCTCGACGGGCGCGAGGCGACGATGCCGGTGCGCATCGCCGAGGCGCAAGCGGTGCGGCGGATCATCGAGGAGCGTTTCGGCAAGGACCATGCCGCCGACAAGCGCTGGGCGATCTGTGGCGACATGAACGATTACCGCCAGCGCGTGAAGATCGCCGGCGATGATGTCGACGGCTACCATTTCGAGGTGATCGACGAGGCGCGGTCCTGCATCGACGTGCTGACCGCCGGCGGCTTCTGCGAGAACGTCATCGAGCGTCGGCCGGAAATGAACCGCTGGACCTTCTATCACACGCGCGGACCCGAGGAGCGGCATCTCTGCCAGCTCGACTATATCCTGCTGTCCAGGGGGCTGGCGGCGAAGAACACCACCGCTGTTCCCGACATCATCCGCAATGGCCAGCCCTGGCGCACGATCTTTCCGGCTGGCCAGGAAGTCGAGCGCTTTCCGCGCGCCGGCTGGGACCGGCCGAAAGCATCGGACCATTGCCCGGTGGCGATCACGCTGGACATGGTTGGATAAGCATAATCGGGCTCGATAGGCGACATTGGGGCTTAGACGCATGAGTTTCGATCTTCCGCGCAATGTCATCCTGCCCGTCGATGCCGTCGACGTCCGGCTCGATCCCGGCCCGCATCCCTTCGCCAGGGATAATGCCGCGGCGATCGCCGAGAACTGGCAGCGCGAGATAGCAGCCAATCCGGCGCTGTTCGACGGCACGGTGGTGCTGCTGTCGCAGCTTGCCTGGCGTGACAACAGCCTGATCGGCCGCTGCCATGCGGTCAACTACTCCACCTTCATGCTCTGGCGGAAGCAGCGCGAGAATTCCGGAGCCGAGCATGCCTATGCCCATGCCATGCTGGTGGCCGGCGACAATGCGCTGGTGGCGATCCGCATGGGACGTCACACGGTCAATGCCGGCCGCGTCTATTTCGCCGCCGGTTCGTTCGAGCCGGTCGATTTCCGCGATGGGCTGGTCGATGTCGACTTCAACATGATCCGCGAGGTGCGCGAGGAGACCGGCCTCGACCTGTCGGCTGCTGAGCGCGGCGAGCGCTATCACGCCTTGTC
Source organism: Mesorhizobium sp. WSM4310 (assembly GCF_007003935.1). Lineage (NCBI taxonomy): Bacteria > Pseudomonadati > Pseudomonadota > Alphaproteobacteria > Hyphomicrobiales > Phyllobacteriaceae > Mesorhizobium > Mesorhizobium sp. WSM4310. The sequence continues at coordinate 141,453 of NZ_VFTA01000003.1, read as the reverse complement.
GACGAACAGCGGCACGGTGATCTTCCGCCGTTATCACGCGCCGGCGCCGGCTGATGAGATCGCGCGGCGAATCTCAGCCTTCGTCGCCAGCGAAACCGATCCGGAGATCCAAGGGCCGGTGGTCATACGCCATGCCGGCGACCTGCCGGACGGGCTGACATCGTATATGAAGCCGCTGATCGAGTGGCACTTTTCCGGCGTGGATTAAGGGCGCGTCTTCTCCTGCGCCGCCTTGCGGTCGTTGCGGGCCGCGACGAGGAACAAGATAAAGCCGATGCCCAGCAACCCACCCATGGCCATTCCCATGGTCTGGCCGACGACTGCCTGGAAATCCGAGGTGACGCGATCGGGATTGGCCATGCCGAAGCGGGCGAGATACCACCAGATGCCTGCCAGGGCGGCCTCGATGATCACCATCGTCACGATCAGTCGTGTCTTCTTGCTCATGCGTCGTTCCCTCACCCGGAGATGTCTTGCCTTAGCATCGTCGACCAGCGGGCGACAGGGCTGTCGATGCAGGCGAGCGTCCAAGGTTGGGGATGGCCGCAGTCGTGGCGGAGCCGGCCCGGCCTTTTACTCGTGCCTCAGCGCGTCGATCGGATCGAGGCGCGCACCGCGCAGGGCCGGGAAGAAGCCGAACACCATGCCGATCAGCGCCGAGAAGCCGACGGCGAGCAGGATGACCGCCGGGCTCGGCGCGAAGGGGATGGTCAGCGTCGCTGAGGCCAGGCCGGCGAGCGCCAGGCCGATCAGGATGCCGATGATGCCGCCGAGCAGCGACAGCACCGTCGCCTCGACCAGGAATTGAATCAGGATGTGCTTTTCGTGCGCGCCGATGGCGAGCCTGATGCCGATCTCGCGCGTGCGCTCGGTGACCGAGACCAGCATGATGTTCATGATGCCGATGCCGCCGACCAGAAGGCTGACGCCGGCGACCGCGCCCAGCATGCCGGTCATGGTGGTGGTGGCGCTGGCCATGGCGTCGGCGATCTGCGTCATGTCGCGGATGGCGAAATCGCTTTCGCGATCCGGCGTGATGCGCCTGATATCGCGCAAAATGTCCTCGACGCGCGGCTGCAACTCGCTGGTCGGCGTGCGGTCGTCGGCGGCGATGTAGATGTTGTCGATGTCAAGATTGCCGGCGATGCGGCGCTGATAGGCGTGCAGCGGCATCAGGACGACATTGTCCTGGTCCTGGCCGAAGCCGGTGTAGCCCTTGGGTTCGAGCAGGCCGATGATCTTGCAAGAGGTGCGGTTGACGCGGATGATCTCGCCTTCGGGATCGCCTGCGCCGAAGAATTGCTGGCGCACCGTCTCGCCGATCAGGCAGACGCCGGTGCCCGAGCGGGTTTCGGAATCGCTGAACGGACGGCCCGATACCAGTTTCCAGTCGCGCGCATCGAGATAGGCGCTGTCGGTGCCGGTGACGCCCGAGGTCAGGCTCTCGGTGCCGAAGATGACGCGAACCTGCTTTTGCGAGGCCGGCGAAATGGCGCGCGCGCCGGTCAAATGCGCGACCAGCGTCGCGAGGTCCTTCTCGGCGAGCGGCCGCACCACTTGGTCGAGCCCGCCCGGGCCGCCAGGGCCTGCCGGGCGTCCGGCGCGGACGACCAGAAGATTGCTGCCGAGCTTGGAGATGTCGGCCTTGACCTTCTGCGTCGTGCCCGAGCCGATGGTCAGCATGGCGATGACGGCGGCGACGCCGATGACGATGCCGAGCAGCGTCAGGAAGGAGCGCAGCACGTTGCGGCGGATCGAGCGTAGCGAGAGGCGGACGGTTTCCCAGATCATGATATAGAGCCTGACCCACCCCGAAAGAGCCGGGATGGGGCTCTATCTTCCTGTTTGGCCATGATCCTGGCCGAAAACCGGATTCCACTTTTCGGGGTCATGGCTAAGTCGTTTCCAAGTTCACGTCGTCGGAGGCGACATGGCCGTCGAGGAAGCGGATGGTGCGCTCGGCATAGTCGGCGACATCGGCCTCGTGGGTGACCATGGTGACGGTCAGGCCGAGCTCCTTGTTGAGCTTTGTCAGCAGTTCCATGATCTCATGCGTGCGGGCGGTGTCGAGATTGCCGGTCGGCTCGTCGGCGACGAGCAGCATCGGCCGCGTGACGATGGCGCGCGCGATGGCCACGCGCTGCTGCTGGCCGCCGGAGAGCTCGGCCGGCGTGTGATGCTCGCGGCCGACCAGGCCGACCTGGGCGAGCGCCTGCATGGCAAGGTCGCGACGCTCGCGGCTGGCCACGCCGCGATAGATCAGCGGCAGTTCGACATTTTCCGCCGCCGTGGTGCGCGCCAGGAGATTGTAGCCCTGGAAGACGAAGCCGACATAGAGGTTACGCAGCATGGCGCGGCGGTTGCGGTCGAGCCGGCCGGCGTCGACGCCCAAGAAGGAGTAGGTTCCGGCCGTCGGCGTGTCGAGGCAGCCGATGATGTTCATCGCCGTCGATTTGCCCGACCCGGACGGGCCCATGATGGCGACGAATTCGCCGCGCCGGATGGCAAGGTCGACGCCGGCCAGCGCGTGCACCCGGGCCTCGCCCTGGCCGTAGCTCTTCCAGACCTTGTCGAAGGTGATGAGAGGCGCGCCCGCGGCCACGGCCTCAGCTCCGCAACTGCGAGGCGGTGATGACCTGCGCGCCTTCCTCCAGGCCGGACGTGATCTCGGTCAGTTCGCCATCGGTCGAGCCGATCTTGACGTTGACCGCACGCGGCCGTCCGTTCTCCAGCACATAGAGCGTGCGCGAACCGTCGGTGGGGGCCGTTGCGGCCTGGCGCTGGCGATTGCCGCCCGGACGGCCCATGCGGCCGGTGAACAGGTCGCTGAAGCTCCATGCGCGTGCTGCTTGCTGCGTCGGGCGATAGCGGAAGGCGCTGGCGGGCACGGTCAGCACATCTTTGGCCTGTCTTGTGACGACCGAAACCGTGGCGGTCATGCCGGGGCGCAGCAACAACTCGTTGTTGTCGACCTCGAGCCGCGCATTGTAGGTGACGACGCCGTCCGTCGTGACCGAGGCATAGGAGATGTCGCGGATCTCGGCGTCGAACGGCCGCTCGGGGAAGGCGTCGACGGTGAAGCGCGCATGCTGGCCAGTCTTGACGGCGCCGATATCGGCCTCGTCGACCGCCGCCACCAGCTCCATGTTCCGCAGATCGGCGGCGATGATGAACAGCACCGGCGCCTGCAGCGAGGAGGCGACCGTCTGGCCGGGGTCGACCGAGCGCGTCAGCACGATGCCGTCGATCGGCGCATAGATGGTGCTGTTGGCAAGGTCGGTCTGCTGCGATTTCAGATCGGCATTGGCGATGGCGAGATTGGCCTGAGCGCTATCAAGCGCGGCCTTCGAGCGGTCGCGCGTCGCCGTCGCCGCCTCCAGCGACTGGTCGGTCGCCATGCCGCGCCTGGTCAAGGCGGCCGCGCGCACCAGCGCGCTCTCGTTCTCGGCGAGCGTCACCGTGGCGTCCTCGACATTGGCGGCCGCGCCCTTGGCGGAAGCCTCGGCGCGCTCGATCTGCACCTGCAGCTTGGTGGTGTCGAGGGCCGCCAGCACGTCGCCCTTCTTCACCTGCTGGTTCTCATTCACAGAGACCGAGCGGATGATGCCGGAGAGCTGGCTGGAAATATCGACCTGGGTGAGCGGCTGCAGCGTGCCCGTTGCCGAGACCTGGACGGTAAGGTCGGCCTTGGCGGCCGGCACCGTGGTGTAGTCGATCCTGGCGGGCGTGCCCGCATACCACTGATAGAGGCCAAGACCGGCGGCGAGCACGGTCAGGGCCAGCAACACATAGAGCCAGCCACGCCGGCGCGTCTTGCTCCGCCCCTTCTTGTCGAGCCCGAGCGCCGTCGCGATGGCGGAATCCGATTCCGTCTTTGGCAGATTGACAATCTGGTCCACGTCGGACCCCTATGATGCGCAATGTCCCTATCTGTGCACAGATCAGGGTTACCGGTTCAAATATCAAATTAAATTTCGCCCATGTTGGGATTGAGGCAGGAATGCAAACCCGGAACTACTTGCTTTACGATGTGTTTGCGACCGTGCGACTGGCCGGCAACCCGCTGGCCGTGGTGTTGGATTGCAAAGGTCTGGACACGGTAGCGATGCAGGCCATCGCGCGCGAATTCAATCTGTCCGAGACAGTCTTCGTGCTGCCGCCGGACAATCCCAAGCATAAAAACCGCATCCGCATCTTCACGCCGGACTATGAAATGCCGTTCGCCGGCCACCCGACAGTTGGTTCGGCAATCGCGCTGGCCGACCTGGATGGCGAAAGCGGGGCCGGCATCTTCGTGCTGGAGGAAAACATCGGCCCGGTACGCTGCGCCATCAGCAGGCATGACGGCGCCGCTTTCGCCGAATTCGACCTGGCGAAATTGCCGGAGCCGTTGAAGCTCGAGGCCGATCCGCAGGCGATCGGCGCCGCCCTCGGCCTGGCGCCGCATGAGATCGGCTTCGAGAATCACCGCGTTGCCTTCTGGTCGGCGGGCGTGCCCTATGTGACCATTCCGGTCGCCAATCTCGAAGCGGCGGGCCGCATCCGGCTGGACAACCAGGCCTGGTCGGAACTGGCGCCGCGCAAGAGCGAATGGGCGTTCGCCAGCCCCTATGTCTATTGCCGCGAGACGGTGAACCATGAAAGCGCCTTCCATGTGCGCATGATCGTGCCGGGCACGCCTTCCTATGAAGATCCGGCGACCGGTTCGGCAGCGGCGGCCTTTGCCGGCGCCATCATGCATTTCGATGCTCCGACGGATGGCATTTCGCAGCTGTGGATCGAGCAGGGGCTGGAGATGGGCCGGCCGTCGCGCATCCGCCTGGAACTGACCGTGCAGGGCGGAAAACTGGCCTCGGCGCGCATTGGCGGCCATGCGGTCAAGGTGGCGGAAGGCAGGCTGTTCGTCTGATCGCAGGAAGGGTTTGTCGATTTGTCGGGAAATGATTCCGGCAGGGCTAGACATGACCGATGGTGGCGGCTATATGCCCGCCAACGCCGGTTTTTGCCGGCCGAGTGGGTGCGTAGCTCAGTTGGTAGAGCAGCTGACTCTTAATCAGCGGGTCCACAGTTCAATCCTGTGCGCACCCACCAAATTCCTTGAAGACTTGGTGGAAAGACCCTGAAAGCGAGATGCGTTTGGCGCGTCTCGGGCCATGCGCGTGACTGCGGTCCTTTAACCGGCGGCGGTGCTTGGTTCTCGTGGCGATCTAACCGCGTCGAAAAATGCGGCTCAGAGACCTGCCGAATCGAAAACCGATGGTCTCTTCCACGCTTGCAGCTTCGTTGGCATCAATTTCGCCTTTGCTGCCCGAGAAATCGCTGATGAGCCACCAGAAGAAGACCAGGAAAACAACGAAAATGGCAGTGTCGATCGGGCCATAACTTGAATATCGCTGTGACGAAGCACAGCAGCGACCGCTACGGCGATAGACACCGCAGCTGCAACGGGATGAAGCTTTTTCATCCTCCAAATCTATTCCAGAATCCGAACCGCAGGAAGATGCCGATCACACCGGCGTCTGTGCTTGGGCGTTGTCCGCACCGGAGCCGGCGATTACTTCTCCGACACCCCCGCCTCGGCAAAGCTTGCCATCCTCGCATGGCACTCCAGCGCCGAGCGGACGATGTTGACGGCCAGGCAGGCACCGGAGCCTTCGCCGAGCCGCATGCCAAGATCGAGCAGCGGCGGCAGGCCGAGTGCTTCGAGCAGGCTGCGATGGCCCGATTCGGCCGAAACATGGGCCGCGATGGTGTGGGAGAGGCCAGTCGGATGCAGCCTGGCCAGCGGGGCGGCGGCAGCCGTACAGACGAAGCCATCGAGCAGCACGGGTATGCCCAAATGACGGGCGGCCAGCGTGGCGCCGAGGATGGCGGCGAGTTCGCGCCCGCCGAGTGCCGCGGCGATGCCCAGCGGATCGGCGAGGGCTGCGGCGTGCCGCTTGAGGCCGGCTTCGATGGCGACCACTTTGCGCTTCAGGCCGGCGTCGTCGACGCCGGTGCCGCGCCCGGTCCATTTTTCCGCCCCACCGCCGAATAGCGCCGCCGAAATGGCGGCCGCCGGCGTGGTGTTGCCGATGCCCATTTCACCAAAGCAGACCAGGTCGAGGTCTTTCGTTACGGCGTCATAGCCCGCTGAGACGGCGGCGAGAAAGGCCTTCTCGTCCATTGCCGGCACTTGGGTGAAGTCGCCGGTGGGATGGTCGAGGTCGAGCGGGATGACATCGAGCTCGGCGCCGGCGATGCGGGCAAGCTGGTTGATGGCGGCACCGCCGCCGGCGAAGTTCGCCACCATCTGCACGGTGACCTCGGAGGGATAGGCCGACACGCCTTGAGCGGTGACGCCGTGATTGCCGGCGAAGACGAAGATTTTCACCCGGTCGAGCTTGGGCATGTCACGGCCCTGCCAGCGCGCCAGCCAGGCGGCGATGGTTTCCAGCCGGCCGAGGCTGCCTTGCGGCTTCGTCAGCGTGTCCTGGCGGCTGGCAACGGCTTTGGCGGCTGTATCGCTGCCGGCAGGCAGGTCGAGGCAGGCGGCGCGCAATTCATCGAGGGATTTGAAAGGCATGGGGGCAAGGTCTCCGGAAGGGAATCAAGTCGAAGGGAATCAGGAAAGCGCAACGGAGGCGACGAGAAGCACCGCGATTTCACTGACCTGCTGCAAGGCTCCGATCGTGTCGCCGGTCTGGCCACCGATCTGGTTGAGGCAAAGGGCGTGGAAGGCGGCAAAGAACAGGCCGAGCAGGATCAGCGCGGCGATGGCGCCGCCGGCCCCGAGCAAGAGGAGCGGGATCGCGCCAAGCACGGCGCCGGCGATCGCGGTTTCAAGCGAGACGGTGCCGGCGCCGGCCGAGAGGCCGTCGGTGCGCGCCGGCGGCAACAGATGCATGAAGGCGCCCAGTACGCCCCGCGATGCCGCGTGCGCGGCAACAAGGGCAAAGAGCGCCTGGGTGGGATCCACCAGTTCCGAAAGCACGTTCCAGCGAATCAGCAGCGACAGGGCCAGCGCCATGGCGCCATAGGCGCCGATGCGGCTGTCGCGCATGATGTCGAGTTTGCGGCCGCGCGACTTGCCGCCGCCAAAGCCGTCGGCGACGTCGGACAGTCCATCCTCGTGCAGACATCCGGTGGTGATCACGGTTGCCACGAGGGCAAGTGCTGCCGCCGGCCCCATGGCAAGGCCGAATCGTTCCGCTGTGGCAAAGACGATGGCGCCGATCAGGCCGACGACGAGGCCGGTGACCGGTGCGGCCCAGATCGCGGCGGCAAGGCCGCGGCCGCGAAAGTCGAGGTCGGGCAAAGGCAGGCGGGTGAAGAAGACCAGGCAAAGCGCGATGTCGTCGAGGATTTGCCTGGGCGAAAGGGTCAAATTCGGGAGCTTCACGCGCTGGCCCTCGCTATCGCATGGAAGAAGGTACCGCTGACACGACCACGCCGGTAGCCGGAAGCGCCGATCGGATTGCCCTGGCCGTCGGCAAGGTCGGCCAGAGGCTCGTCATTGCCGGTGGCCGTCATCTGCGCATAGTGGAATTCATGGCCCCGGATCAGCGCGCCTTGAACCCCCAGCGGGCAATCGGCGCGCAGCCGCGCCTCGCGATAGCCGAGATTCATCTTTCGCTTGGCGAAGCTGGTGGCGTGTCCGAGCAGGCCGAGCATGCGATGCGTTTCGCGGGCAGCATCCTCCAGCGCTTCGCCAAGCACCATGAAGCCGCCGCATTCGCCATGGACGGGCCTGGTCGCGGCGAAATGCGCCATTCCGGTGTGGAAATTCGCAGCGGCGGCAAGCTTGCCGGCGTGAAGCTCGGGATAGCCGCCGGGCAGCCAGCAGACATCGCAGCTATCGTCGGGCGCCTCATCGGCAAGCGGCGAGAACCGAACGATCTCCGCGCCGGCCTTGCGCCAATAGGCTGCGACATGCGGGTAGAGGAAAGTGAAGGCGGCATCCTCGGCAAGCGCGATACGTTGACCGGGGGGCCGCAGCGCATCGCCAAAATCGCCGGCCGCCGGGGCGAGGGGCGTCGCCAGCCTCATCACGGCATCGAGGTCGAGCGATTTCTCCGCCATGTCGGCCAGCCGGTCGAGATGCGCCATCAGATCATCATACTCGCCGGCCTGGACGAGGCCGAGATGGCGCTCGGGCAGGTTCAGCGTAGGGTCGCGTAAAATGGCGCCGACAACGGGCAGGCCGATCGCCTCGATGGCGTCGCCGGACAGCTTGCGATGGCGTTCGCTGCCCAGCCGGTTGAGCACGACGCCGGCCATGCGCACATGCGGATCGTAGGTGGCGAACCCCTTGGCGACAGCGGCCGCCGTGGTCGACTGGCCCGACACGTCGAGGACCAGCAGCACCGGCAGGCCATAGAGCCGGGCAAGGTCGGCGGCAGAGCCGGTTCGCCCCGGCGCGGCCGGAATGCCGTCGAACAGGCCCATGGCGCTTTCGAGGATGACGAAATCGGTGTCGTCGGCCTGTTGCGCGGCCAGCGCATTGAGCAGCGACGGCGGCATCGCCCAGCTGTCGAGATTGACGCCGGAAAGGCCGGTGGCGGCGGTGTGGAAGCCGGGGTCGATATAGTCGGGGCCGGATTTGGCGCCGCGCACCTTCAGGCCGCGCCGGGCGAGCGCGCGCAAGATACCGATGGTGACGCTAGTCTTGCCCGAGCCGGAGCGCGGCGCGCCGATGATGATGGCGCGGGCGGTCATGCCTGCCCCGTCAATGCGGCGCGCATGGCGACTATGCCGCCGACGACGATCAGCGCCGGCGAGGTCAGCCCGGCGGCGGCTGCTTCCTCGGCGATTGTGGCGAGCGTGGCGACGACGGTCCGCTCCTGCGGCGTGGTGGCGGCGACGATCACCGCCGCCGGCGTCGACGGCGCCAGCCCGCCATCGAGCAGAGCTGCCGCGATCAAAGGCAAATTGGCCATGCCCATATAGACCACGACAGGCTGGCCGGTGCGGGCGATCGCCGCCCAGTCGATATCGTCGTCAGTGCCGGCGGCGTGGCCGGTCGCCAGGATCACAGCCTTGTTGATGCCGCGCATGGTGGCCGGGATGCCGGTTGCGGCGAGCGCGCTGAGGCCGGATGTCAGGCCCGGCAGCACGCGGAAGGGGATGTTTTCGCGTGCGAGTGCCAAGGCTTCTTCGCCGCCACGGCCGAAAATATAGGGATCGCCGCCCTTGAGCCTGATAACGCGGCGGCCTGCGCGCGCCAGCCGGACCAGCAGAGCGGTGATGTCATCCTGCTTCATCGAGGGCTGGCCGCCGCGCTTGCCGGCAAAGAACAGCTCGGCGCTTGCGGCAACGGCGACGACGTCAGGTGAAACCAGAGCGTCGTAGACCAGCGCATCCGCTTCGGCCAAAGCCGCCAGCACTTCCAGCGTCAGGCAGCCGGGGTCGCCGGGGCCGGCCCCGGCCAGCCAGACATGGCCCGGCTCCAGCGGGTGCGGCTTGAAATTCAGCCGCGAAAAGGCCCGTTCGAGCGTGGCGTTGCCGCCGTTGTTTTTGGTGTTGCCGCTCACAATCCGTCCCGTCCGCGAAAACGCCGCTGGTAATGGGCGTCGTACAATGAACTTTCGCCAAAACCTTCCGCTGCCAGCGAGCGGCCGACGAAGATGATCGCGGTGCGCTCCATCGGATCGGCGGCAAGCCGTGCCTCGATCGTTTCCAGCGTACCGGTCAGCACCCGCTCGTCCGGCCAGGAGGCGCGGAAGACGATCGCCACCGGACAATCGCCGCCATAATGCGGCGTCAATTCGGCGACGACGCGGTCGATGGCGTGGATGGCCAGATGAATGGCGAGCGTCGCGCCGGTGCGGCCGAAGCCGGCCAGCGTTTCGCCCGGCGGCATTTTTGAAGCACGTCCGGAAACGCGGGTCAGCACCAGGCTTTGCGCGACTTCGGGAATGGTCAGCTCGCGGCGAAGTGCTGCGGCCGCGGCCGCGAAGGAGGGCACGCCCGGCGTCAGCGTGTAGGGGATTCCGTGCTTTTCCAGCCGGCGGATCTGTTCGGCAACGGCGCTCCACACCGACAGGTCGCCGGAATGCAGGCGGGCGACATCATGGCCCGATTTGTGTGCCTCGACATAGGCCGCTTCGATCTCGTCGAGCGACATCGGCGCGGTGTCGATCAGTTTCGTTCCCGGCGCGCAATGCTGCAGCAATTCAGGCGCGACGATCGAGCCGGCATGCAGGCAGACCGGGCAGCTTGCCAGGAACCTTGCGCCGCGCAGCGTGATGAGGTCGGCGGCACCCGGACCGGCGCCGATGAAATGAACGGTCATGGCGCGTCTCCGCTGATGGCGATGGCGCAGGTGACCGGGCCGAGCACGATGCGGGGGCCAAGCAGCTTTGCGCCGGTGCCGGCCACGGCAAGGGCGGATGCCTCGGAAACCGAGGGCGTGCCGGCGACTGCTTGCGACAGGTCGGAGTGGCTCAGCGTGTCCCCTGCGGCGCCACGAAGGGCCGCGTCATCGACGATGATGAGCGGAAGGTTCAACGCGCGGCCGGCGGCCGCAATCGCCGCTTCATCCTTCTTCGGTGCGGCAGTTGCCAGTGCGGAAAGCGCCGTCACGGCCAGCCCATGCGCTTCGAGAGCGGTTTCAATCGCGGCAAGCACGTCTTCAGCGCTCACGCCTTTGCGGCTGCCGATGCCTGCGACCATCATGGCTTCACCCAGCTCCATTGGGTGACCGGCATTGCCGGCCGCCAGGCCTGCATCGAGCCGACCGGAGATGCGCGAGAGATGTTTATCCGGGTAAGATAGCCGCCGAGCTTTGTGTGCTGCGCGAGAAGCAAGGCTTCCATCTCCAGCGTCACAGCGTTGGCGACGAGCCGGCCGCCGGAACGCAGCGCCTTGATGGCAGCGTTCAACACGCCGGTATCGCTGCCGCCGCCGCCGATGAAGATCGCGTCCGGCGTGTCCAGTCTGGCCAGCGCCTTGGGCGCGCTGCCTTCCACCACGACAAGGCCGGGAACGCCACAGGCGGTGGCGTTGCGGTGGATGCGGGCGGCGCGGGTCGGATCGGCTTCGATGGCGATCGTGCGCATCAAGGGGTGCGCCAGCATCCATTCGATGCCGATGGAGCCCGAGCCGGCGCCGATGTCCCACAGCAATTCGCCGCGCCTCGGCGCCAGCGACGACAGGGTGATGGCGCGGATTTCGCGTTTGGTGATCTGGCCGTCATGGTCGAACAGGTGGTCGGCAAGACCAACCGTGAGCGGCAAGACGCGGGCTTGCGGGTTCGAATCAATTTCGATCGCCAGCACGTTGAGTGGATTGATGTTTTCGACGTCGAAGGCATCCGCGCGGGCGGCGCGCTGGTTCTCCTTTGGCCCGCCCAGCGCCTCAAGAACCGTCAACCGCGAGGCGCCGAAATCGAGTTCGGTGAGCAGGCGGGCAATTGCATCAGGCGCTTCGGCATCAGATGTCAGCGCCAGGATGCGCGCATTGGGCTGCAGCAACGGCCGGATCAGGTCGAATGGCCGGCCATGCAGCGAGACGATCTCGATATCCTGCAGCGCCCAGCCAAGCCGGGCGGCGGCCAGCGAAACCGCCGACGGCGCGGGGATGACATGCATCTCCCGCGGCTTGACCTTGCGGGCGAGGGTGGCGCCCACGCCGTGGAAAAAAGGATCGCCGGAAGCGAGCACACAGACGTTTCTGCCGGCAAGCGCCAGCACATCGGCCATCCCGGCATCGAATGGCACCGGCCAGGGCCGTGGCTCGCCCTTGGCGAAGGACTCGACCAGCGCCAGATGCCGCTTGCCGCCGAAGATGATCTCGGCCTTGGCAATCCTCTGCTTGGCCTCGTCGCCGAGACCCGCTAAACCGTCCTCGCCGATGCCGATCACCGTCAGCCATTTCGGCCTGGCGCCGCGCGAACTTTCAGCAGGCATGATGACCCACCGCATTCTGATCCTCGGCGGCACCACGGAAGCCCGGCAACTGGCCGGCAAACTGGCGGTACGCGCCTCGGTCACGCTGTCGCTGGCCGGCCGCACGGAAACCCCGATCGCGCAAGGCGTGCCCGTGCGAAGTGGAGGCTTTGGCGGCGCCGAGGGGCTGGCCGCCTATCTCCGGGAGACCAGCACCGATCTGCTGATCGACGCCACACATCCTTACGCGGCGCGAATCTCCGCCAATGCCGCGCAAGCCGCGCGGCTGACCAGTGTGCCGATCCTTGCTTTGCTCCGCCCCGGCTGGGAGCCAGTCGAAGGCGACCGCTGGACGCTGGTCGATACAACAGGCGATGCCGTGCGAGCGCTTGGCCCGGCGCCGCGGCGCGTCTTCCTGGCGCTTGGCCGGCAAGAGGTTGCTGCCTTCGAAGCAGCCCCCCGGCATCACTACCTCATTCGCAGCGTCGATCCGGTCGAGCCGCAGCTGGCCGTGCCGGATGCGACCTATCTGCTGGCGCGCGGGCCGTTTGGCGAGGCGGAAGAACGCACGCTGCTCGAAAAGCATCGCATCGACGTGGTCGTCTCCAAGAACAGCGGCGGCGCTGCCACGTACGGCAAGATTGCCGCCGCGCGATCGCTTGGCATCGAGGTGATCATGGTCCGCAGGCCTGATCTGCCGGAGGTGCCTTCGGCTCAAACCGTCGATGAGCTCGCCGCGATGGTGGATCATTTCGTCGAGCCCGCTGCCGAGCGTGGCGTGTAGACCAGCGCCGGTTTGTCGCCGCGCTTGATGATACGGGTTTCCGGCGAGCCGATGATGATGCAGGTCGCCATGTCGGCCTTTTGCGCGTCGACATCGGCCAGCAGATAAACCTCGATGCGCTCGTCCGGACGGCCGGCGGCGCGGCCGAAAATGACTGGCGTGGTTCCGGGCAGGATCGCGGTCAGGCACTCGAAGGCGCGGCCAAGCTGCCAGGGGCGCGCCTTGCTGATCGGGTTGTAGAGCGCGATGACGAAGCCGGCGCCGGCCGCCGCCAGCAGGCGCAGCTCGATCAGGTCCCACGGCTTCAGATTGTCGGACAGCGAAATGGCGCAGAAATCATGACCGAGCGGGGCGCCGATACGGGCGGCGACAGCGAGCATTGCGGTGATGCCAGGCACGACGGCCACATCGACCGCGCGCCATTCGGCCGGGCCGGCCTCGATCGCCTCGCAGACGGCCGCGGCCATGGCAAAGACGCCGGGATCGCCACCGGAAACCACGGCAACGTCGTGGCCCTCGGCGGCCTTGATCAAGGCATCCTTGGAGCGGGCGAGTTCCTCGCGGTTGTCGGACGCGACACGAGCCTGGTCCGGGCGCAGTTCGAGCCGGTCGAGATAGGGCTTGTAGCCATAGAAGAACTTCGCTTCGGCCACGGCGCGGCTGGCTTCAGGGGTGACCTGGTCGGCATTGCCGGGCCCGAGACCGATGACGGTGAGACGGCCGCTCATGCCTGCGCTCCCAACGCCCCGGGCCGGCCGGACCAGCCGGCGACCAATATGATGGCGAAATAGGGCGCCTTGTCGTCCTGTTTGTCGGCGAGCTTCATCGAGACGCTGCCGGCCATGGTGCCGCGCTCGACATAGACGGCGCGGGTCAGCTTGCCGGTGGCTTCCAGCGCACGCCTGATCTTGGGCAGATTGCGGCCGACCTTCATGATGACGGCGGCATCGGTGTCGGCCAGCCGACGGGTCAACTCGAATTCGCTCATCGTGCCGGGCAGCACGGTCAGCACGTCATCGCCCTGGACGATCGGAACACCGGTCTGCGACCAGCAGCCGGACATAGCGGTGACGCCGGGAATGACCTCGGTCGGGAAACGATGGGCGAGACGCACATGCAGATGCATGTAGGAGCCGTAGAACAGCGGGTCGCCTTCGGACAGGACGGCAACCATTCGGCCTGCTTCGAGATGTTCGGCGACCTTTTGCGCCGACTCCTCGTAGAAACCGGTAATCTGCGAGCGATAGTCGTCGTGATCCTTGTCGATCTCGGTGGTGACGGGATAGAGCAGCGGCAGTTCCAGCATATCCGGGCGGAAGCGCGCCTCGACGATGGCCCGCGCATTGCTGTTGTTGCCGCGCTTGGCGAAATAGGCGACGACATCGGCTTCGGCCAGGGCCCGCGCGGCCTTCAGAGTCAACAGTTCGGGGTCGCCGGGACCGGTGCCGACGCCAACGAGCTTGCCTTTGGGAAGCGCGTTCACAGGCCGGGCCTCGCCAGGGAATTGAGCGCGGCGGCGGTCATGGCGCTGCCGCCGAGCCTGCCGCGCACGATGGCATAGGGCACGCCGTAGGAATTCTCGGCCAGCGCATCCTTCGATTCGGCGGCGCCGACGAAGCCCACGGGCATGCCGATGATGGCCGCCGGCTTCGGTGCGCCGTCGCGTAGTTTCTCCAGGAGATAGAAGAGTGCGGTCGGCGCATTGCCGATGGCGACGACGGAGCCGGCCATGCGTTCGCCCCACAGGTCGATCGCGGCGGCGGAGCGGGTGTTGCCGATGGCTTTGGCAATGTCGTGCGTGCGCGGGTCGCGCAGTGTGCAGATCACCTCGTTGCCGGCCGGCAACCGGGCGCGGGTGACACCGTGCGAAACCATTTCCGCATCGCAGAAGATCGGCGCGGCGGCGGCAAGAGCGCTGCGCGCGGCGGTGACGAAGTCAGGCGAGAAAACGAAATGGCTCGATGCTTCGACCTGGCCGCAGGCATGGATCATGCGGATGGCGACATCGGCCTCAGCTTCGGAGAAGCGCGAAAGGTCCGCCTCGTCGCGGATGATGGCGAAGGAGCGCTCGTAGATCGCCGTGCCGTCGTGGATGTAGTCGTAGGCGGCCATGCTCATTTCCGTTTTTTTAGTTTGGGCCTGTCGGTAAATCTCGGCGATGGCCGCCGGCCCGAGCCTTGTCAGGCAAGCAGCGGCGGTCTCGCCCTGAAATCGTGCGCTGCGGATCACCGCCGCGACGCGACCGATGCCGCGCGCGGCGTCATAGCCCGGCCTGTAGCCGGCAGGAAGAGCCTTTGCCGTCGCGTTCACGACAAGTCCGGCTCCATTTTCGCCGCCGACGATTGTGAGCGCCGCCGGGCCGGGATGCGCGCAGCCCTTGGCGCAGCCGGAAACGTGCATGGTGAAGTCGAGGATGTCGGCGTTTTCGGCGGCGATCGTCTCGGCGATGTCACGGGTGGCGATGCGGCCGGAGGCGCAGGCCGGCGTGCCGGGGCAGGCGGCGATGCGCGTGCGCGGGTCGGCGGGGGAGGTGACGAAGCCGAGGCTGGCGGCAGTGGCTTGGAGAGACGGATCGGTGTCCGAGGGTTGGCCGAGGAAGAGCATCGCGCGGCCTGGGGCGAGGCGGATTTCGGTGGTGCCGAGGGTGACGGCGCTTTGGGTGAGAACGATGATTTTGTCGGCAGGCATGCTGCCGTAGGGGAGTGCAATGCCGAGGGTGAAAGTGTCGCCGGCTAATGGGAAACGGCCGATAGGTTTGCGCGAGGGGGAGATGTCCGGCAGGACAGAGGAGGGCGCCTCGCGCAAACCTGGCAAGCATAGCCAATCCGCAAGAGACACCAACTGCCTTTCCGACAAGTCTCTTGCGTGAGCCTCGCGGCCTTTCTCTGCGACCATCCTCAGCACTGCAACGGCAATGTCGCGCGCGGCGTCGTCGCTTACGGTGGCGAGCAGCTTCGCATTCTGTCCATCACCCGCAACAGACACCTGCCACCGAACCTCGGCACCATTCCGCACCGCCTTCAGCCGCGCATCGGCCGTCACCGCATCCAGCGTCAGCTGCCCGCCGCCGTCCACCACGACAGACACTTTCGGTCCCAGCCTTGGCGTCAGCCCAGCATCCTCGATCGCCGCCCTGACCCGCCCAGCCAGCGGTTGCGGATCGGCGATCTCCTGCGGGTCGATCCCCGCCAGCGGCCCCGTCTCGACCGGCACGCCGGTCCGCACCGCAATGCCCAGCGCATCGACTTCCGCTGCCAGCAGCGTTGCGCTGTCCTCCGTCAAGCCACGTATCTGCAAGCTGCCACGCGCTGTCACTTCCATGACACCGTTGCCATGCCGCAGGGCGGATTCGGCCAGACCGATCAACAGCTTCGGCGACAATCCTTCAGAAGATGGGCCTCCGGCAACCGGGTTGAGCCGCACCAGCAGCCCATCGCCGGTCTGCATCGGCGCCGACAGGGCCGGACAGGCGCCGCGACGTGAGAAGGCGTTCATGCCGCCACTCCCAGCGCTTCGGCCTCGGCAATCAGCGCGGCGAGATCGTCGTCGATGGAATTGCGCAAGGGATGCCAGAGGCCGCGCCGGCGCGCCGAGAGAAAACGCTCGGCAATGACTTTCGCGGCCGCCGGGTTTTCCCGAAGGATAAAGGCGCGGACTTCCGCGTCGCCGACATAGGCATCGTGCACGGCCTCGATCAGCGCGCCTGAAATGGCATGCGTGGTTTCGGCGAAGCCGACCAGCCGGTCGACCGTCTCGGCGAATTCGGAGGCGCCGCGCGGGCCGTGCCGCATCTGGCCTGATATGAAGCGCGCATTGACGGCGCGGGCGCGCACCACGCGAGATACGGCCTCACCGACCGACCGCGGCTTCGGCTTTTGCGCGTCCGTCGTGTCGAGCACGATGACATCGGCATTCCGGCCAAGGGCGGCAAGCGCGGCCGAAAAACCGCCGATGAAGGCGACGTCGGCGGAGCCTTCGAGAATGTCGCGGCCGGGGTCGTCGCCGGTGTGGACCAGAAGATCGGCTTCGGCGATGCGGGTTTCAAACGCGCCCGGCGCCGAGATGCCTTCGCCGCCGGCGCCGCCATAGGCATGCGAGGTGGCGTCGAGATAGGCGCGGCCGATCTCTTCGCGCGCTGCCCAGTCGCCGCTGGACAGGAGATCCTCGACGCCAGCGCCATAGGTGCCGGGCGAGGTGCCGAAAATGCGCGGGCTAATCCTGCCGTCCGCTCGGGTCCGGGCCGCGAGCGGGTTTTCCGAATCATCCTCGTCGCGGGCGGCGACCGCGTTGGCAGCGGCGTCGATCAGCGCGATCTGGGTCGGGAACATGTCACGGAACAGGCCCGATATGCGCCAGGTGACGTCGACGCGCGGGCGGCCGAGCGTGGCCGGCGGCAGCACTTCGATGCCGGTGATGCGGCCGGTGGCGGCATCCCATTGCGGCCGGCAACCCATCAGCGCCAGGCCTTGTGCGATCTCCTCGCCGCCGGTGCGCAGCGAGGCCGAGCCCCAGAGATCGATGACCAGCGAACGCGGCCAGTCGCCATGCGATTGCAGGTAGCCGCGCACCACTTCTTCGGCCGCCGCCTTGCCCAGATCATAGGCGGTCGGCGTCGGCATGGTGCGGGGATCCGACGTGAACAGATTGCGGCCGGTGGGCAGCACGTCGGAGCGGCCACGCGTCGGCGCGCCGGCCGGGCCGGCCTTGACGTGGCGGCCGTCCAGCGCGGCAACCAGCGCTGACCTTTCAGCCTCGGCACTTTGGCGGCGCTTGGCGTCGGCCTCATCGTCGGGCGCGCGGCCGTAGATATGCAACCCGTCCTTGATGGCGAAGTCCTTGAGGTCGCAGAGCCAGGCATCGATGCGGCGCAGCGCCTCGTCGGGTGCGTCGGTCCCGGCGACACCGGCTTCTGCGGCGAGGCCGGTCTTTTGCGCCGTGTCGACGATCAGCTTGGCCAGGCGGTCGCGGCGGCGGCGGTCGAGGCCGTCGGCTTGGGCGTATTCGTCGACCAGGCGTTCGAGCCTGTGCTGATCCTCGTCCAGCGCGGCGCCGGTCAGCGGCGGCGGCAGATGGCCGAGGGTCACGGCGGCAATGCGTCGCTTGGCTTGTGCTGCCTCGCCGGGATTGGAGACGATGAAGGGATAGATCACGGGCAGGGCGCCGGTGACGATCTCGGGGAAGCAGCTTTGCGACAGCGCAACGGTCTTGCCCGGCAGCCATTCCAGCGTGCCATGAGCGCCGACATGAATCAGGGCATGCACACCCAGCGATTCGCGCAGCCACAGGCCGAAGGCGATCAGGGCGTGGCGCGGCGGCAGCGTTGGATCGTGGTAGTCGGCGCGGCGATCGGCGGAGCGGCCGCGGTCTGGGGCGAGGGCGACCGTAATGTTGCCGAAGGCGGCGGCGCGGAAGGGGAAGCTTGCTGAGGTCGTTTGTGAAGGTTGGCGGGGGGGGGGGGGGCCTCTGTCCTGATGTCCGGCAGGACAGAGGGGGGCGCCTCGCGCAAACCTGTCTTGTCTTCCGCTTTCCCCCACGCCGCCTCAACAGCAGTCATTGCCTCGACAGGCAGGTCTCGCGACAGGTCGAGATACTCATCCACCTCCAACCCATCATCGCCCCGCTCCAGCAAATCCAGCAGTTCGCGCGGCGATTGCGGGATCCCTTCAACCGCATAGCCCTGTTCCTTCAGGTCATGCAGCATCGCCAACACGCTCGACGGCACGTCGAGGCCGACAGCATAGCCGGTACGGCCGGGAGCGCTTGGGTAATCCGGGATCAGAATGGCCAGCTTGCGTTCGGCGCGGGGCGTGTCCTGCAACTTGATGAAGGCTGCCACGCGGTCAGCCACCTGCGCGACACGATCCGGTTCCGGCCGGTTGGCGAAGGCGCGGTGGCCAAGCGCGGGATCGACATCGCTTTCGCCCTTGAAGGAAATCGCGCCGGCGAGGATGCGGCCGTCCAACTCTGGCAGGACGACATGCATTGCGAGGTCGGCGGGCGCCAGGCCGCGCTGGTTGTTCTCCCAGATGTCGCGGCGGGTGGTGGCGACGATGACCTGGAAGACCGGCACGCCGGCGCGGTCGAACAGGGTTTCGACGCCGGGCTCGGCGCCGGAGGCGAAGGCGGTCGCGGTGATGATGGCGGCGGGTCTGAGCGTGGCGAGCGCGGTTTCCGCGAAGGCCAGGGATGTCGGGTCCTTGAGGCTGGAGACGAAGATGGGGACAGGCGTCATGCCGCGCGCGCTCAGCGCTTCAAAAAGCGCGTCGATCGGAGCGACGTCGGCGGCGAGAAGCATCGAGCGGTAGAAGAGAATGGGCACGACCTTTCCCTCGCCCTCGAGGGGGAGGGGGACGACGCCGCGGCCTGGCTCGTAGTAGCCGGCCTTCGGCACCGCCACCGGCTCAACAACGGCCGCATTCTGTCCAGCCAGTCTGGCCAGCCTTTGCACCAGCGCGCCCATATTGGCCGGGCCGCCCTCGCGGAAATAGCCGAGCAGCGCGTCCAATTCCCGGCGCTGCAGCGTCGAGGCTTCGATCAGCCTGATATCCTCGTCATGGCTTTCGCCCGGCAGCAGCGCCAGCTTGATGCCGCGCTCGCGGGCGATCGAGGCCAGCTGGTCGCAGCCATAGCGCCACCAGTCGTAGCCGCCGAGGATACGCACCAGGATGATCTTGGCGTGGCGGGCGACGCTGTCGATCCAGAGGTCGACGGACATCGGGTGGCGCAGGTCGCGCAGGGCCGCCAGCCGCATCGAGGGCAGGCGGGCGGCATCCGCCTTCCAGGCGGCCGCCAGTCCCGCGAGATCGCTGTCGGTGAAGGACAGGGCCACGATATCCGCCGGCGTCTGCCGCAGATCGACCGGCTCGGCGAGATCGTCGAGCGAGGCGGAGGTCGTGGTGAGGATATGCATCGCGGCCCGTGTCTGAAATCAGCCGGCGAGTATACGCTCGATTGCCGGGCGGTTCAGCCCCTTGAGGCCGATGACGACCAGGCGCGAACGGCGGTCGTCCTCGGCGGTCCAGGCGCGGTCGTAGTAATGATTGACGCGCGGGCCGACGGCCTGCAGCAAGAGCCGCATCGGCTTGCCGCCGACCTCGACGAAGCCTTTCACGCGCAGCACGTTTTCCTGTTCGGCGGCGGCGGCCACGCGCTGTGCCAGTTCGTCCGGATTGGCGATCGAGGGAATGTCGACGATGAAGGTGTCGAAGTCGTCATGCTCGTGGTCGAAGGCGCCGTCATGATGCGACTTGCGGTTCTCGATGTCGTCCTCGACGGCGAGACCAAGTCCGAGCAGCACGGAGGGATCGACCTCGCCATGCGAGGTCGGCACGATCTTCACGGCACGGGCGGAGTGTTCGCCGATGATGGCGTTGGCGCGGGCCGAGCCGGCGGCGTTCATCAGATCGCTTTTCGACAGGATGATCAGGTCGGCGCAGGCGATCTGGTCCTCGAACAGTTCCTCGACCGGGTCGTCATGATCGAGGCTGTCATCTTGCGCACGCTGCGCCTGCAAGGCGTCCATGTCGTTGGCGACACGGCCTTCGGCCAGTGCGGGACCATCGACCACAGCGATCACGCCGTCGACGGTCACGCGGCTCTTCACCGTCGGCCACTGGAACGCCTGGACCAGCGGCTTGGGCAGGGCGAGGCCCGAAGTCTCGATCAGGATGTGATCGACCTTCGGCGTCAGCGACAGGATCTGGTCGAGCGCGGGCACGAAATCGTCGGCCACGGTGCAGCAGATGCAGCCATTGGCCAGTTCGACGATGTTTTCCTCCGGGCAGGTGTCGATGCCGCAGCCCTTCAAAATCTCGCCGTCGATGCCGATGTCGCCGAACTCGTTGACGATGATCGCAATGCGCTTGCCGCCGGCGTTCTCCAGGAGATGGCGGACCAGCGTCGTCTTGCCGGCGCCGAGGAAGCCGGTGACGACGGTACAGGGGACGCGGGTGACGGAAGCGCTCATGATCAGTCCTTCAACAGGTCGAGGGGAGGAATGCGGGCAACGAGGCCGCACTTGAGGGAAGCAGGCCGGTCGCGCCATGGAATGAGGCCGTCCGTCGAGGTGGCGAAGAGTTTGGCGCCGGCGACGAGGTCGGCGCCGCTGGTCACGGTCAGGTCGCCGAAGACGTAGCTCCAGCAGCCGTTTCGCAGGATCGCGGCGCTCAGCCGGCGCTTGCAATTGCCGAGACATTCGACCGTGTGGATGCGGATGTTTCCATCAGATGCGGCGCGGCGTGTGTCGTCAGCCAAGAGTTCGCCGGCGCGGGGATGGGCGTCGGAGCCAGTCTCGTCGCGGCACGAGGCGCAGACGATCACCGTGACGCCGGCCAAGGCTTCGCCGTCGGCGGACGAATTGTCCTCTGTGCCAGCCGAAAAACTGCCGTTCTGGTCCAAAAAACCGGGCTCCTTGCCCGGAAACCCGCCGGGCGATCGGATTCTTTTGTCGCAGACGGCAGGTCTCCTGGCTCGCGGGTTATCGCCTTGGGTGCCGCCTTCCCGGGAACATCCCAGTGGCTTTCGGCCTTGGCTCGTCGCTTACAGTTGCGGGGACAGCCGCGGATTTGAGATTTTTCACCTCTCACCGCATTCCCTCTTAGCCCCTGCCGTTGCGGGCAAGGGACCGTCTGGAGCGGATTTAGGCTTTTGCAGGCAGCGGTGTCAACGCACGGCTACGACATGGCGATGTCGGCAAGCGCCAGGCCCAAATCGCCGGCAGGCGTCACTTCCATGCGTTCAAGGCCGAGCCAGCCTTGCATCTGCTTCAGTTCCTCGGAGAGCTGCGCGGCGGTCTCGGGCGGTGCCTTGGGCTCGGCGTAGGCGGCGTGGACGCGCAGGACGCTGGCTGGCCGGTCGGCCTTGAGGTCGACACGCGCGACGATCCTGTCGCCGAGCAGGAAAGGCAGGACGTAGTAGCCGTATTGGCGCTTCTCGGCGGGCGTATAGATCTCGATGCGGTAGTGGAAATCGAACAGCCGCTCCGAGCGCGAGCGCTCGAAGACGACCGGGTCGAACGGCGCCAGCAGGGCGCGGGCCTCGATCTTCCGGGGCAGGCGGGCGTCCTTATGAAGGTAGGCCGGCTTGTCCCAGCCTTCGACGCGCACCGGCAGCAGTTCACCCAACTCGACCAGTTCCTCCAGCCGGCCTTTCATGTCGGCCGGCGACAGCCGAAAATAGTCGCGCAAATCGCCTGATGTCGCCACCCCGTGGGCGCGGGCGGAAATGCGCAGCAATTCGCGGTGCGCGTCCTCGGCGGCCGGCACCGGCAGATCGAGGATCGCCTGCGGCAGCACGCGCTCGGGCAGATCATAGAAGCGCTCGAAGCCGCGGCGGTGCGCCGTGGTGATGCGGCCGGCCCAGAACAGCCATTCGAAGGCGTGCTTGGCATGGCTCCAGCCCCACCAGCCGCCCGAACCTTTCTGGCCTTCCAGCGCCGAAGCCGCGATCGGGCCGCGCGCGACGACCTCGCGGTAGATCTCTTCTATGTACGCGGCATGCTCGCGGCCCCATTTGGCCAGGCCCAGATACATCTCGTCGCCCTGCTCGGCGCGTTGCATGCGCCAGCGCATCAGCGGGTAGGTCTCGACCGGCAGGAACGAGGCCTCATGCGCCCAGTATTCGAAGACCGTGCGCTTGCGCGTCACCGCGGCATTGTCGAGCAGCGCGAGCGGATAGGGGCCGAGCCGCGAATAGTGCGGCATGTAATGCGCGCGCACCACCGCGCTGACGGAATCGATCTGCAGCAGGCCGGTGCGGGAGAGCACACGGGCAAAGTGGCGGCGATCGGGTGTGCCATTTGGGCGGGGATCGAGAAATCCCTGTGCGGCGAGCGCAATACGCCGGGCGGCGGCAAGCGAGATCTTTTCCTTCATGCAGCTGTCACTCTAAGGGCGTTTCGACCGAGGTCCGGCGGGTGATTCCAGCCCATGCTAGCAGGGTTTTTGCGGCAACCCTGTCAGGAGAGAAAAGTGGAGTAGAAGGCGAAGGAAATCAAACAGGAGCGGATCGGACCAGTTTCTCCGGATATGCCGTCCAGGTCGGCGTTTTGAACAAGGTTTGACTTGCTTCGCTGGAAGTGCTGCGCTAACCCTCGCCGCGTTGCAGCATAGGCCCCTTAAAACGGTTCAGCGGTTAATCTGTCACGCTTCCGCATTAAGGTCCGGTGCTGTAATCAAAGTGGATTGGCGCCAACGGAAAGCCGCTGCATGAACGCACTTCTCAGTTCGTACCTGCCCATCGTCCTGTTCATCGGCGTGGCGCTGGTCGTCGGCCTGGCGCTGCTGGCCGCACCGTTCCTGGTGGCCTACCGCAATCCCGATCCCGAAAAGCTTTCCGCCTACGAGTGCGGTTTCAACTCGTTCGACGATGCCCGCATGAAATTCGACATCCGCTTCTACCTGGTGTCGATCCTGTTCATCATCTTCGATCTGGAGGTGGCCTTCCTGTTTCCCTGGGCCGTGTCCTTCTCGAAGATCGGCATGCTCGGTTTCTGGTCGATGATGGTGTTTTTGGCAGTGCTGACCATCGGCTTTGCCTATGAATGGAAAAAAGGAGCGCTGGAATGGGATTGAACGACAGTTCAGGCACCCTCGTCGCGCCGAAGCCGAAGGGCATCATCGATCCCAACACCGGTCGGCCGGTGGGGGAGGACGATCCCTTCTTCCTCGAAATCAACAATGAGCTCGCCGACAAGGGGTTCCTGGTCACCTCGACCGAGGCGCTGATCACCTGGGCGCGCAGCGGCTCGCTGATGTTCATGACCTTCGGTCTGGCATGCTGCGCCGTCGAGATGATCCACACCTCGATGCCGCGCTATGACTCGGAGCGCTTCGGTGTCGCGCCGCGCGCGTCGCCGCGCCAGTCCGACATCATGATCGTCGCCGGCACGCTGACCAACAAGATGGCGCCGGCGCTGCGCAAGGTCTACGACCAGATGCCCGAGCCGCGCTACGTCATCTCGATGGGCTCCTGCGCCAATGGCGGCGGCTACTACCACTATTCCTATTCGGTGGTGCGCGGCTGCGACCGCGTCGTGCCGGTCGACATCTATGTGCCCGGCTGCCCGCCGAGCGCCGAAGCTTTGCTCTACGGCATTCTTCTCCTGCAGAAGAAAATCCGCCGCACCGGCACGATCGAACGGTAAATCCATGGCCGCATCCCTTAGCGAACTGTCGACCTATCTCGGCGAAAGGCTGATTGGTCGCGTCAATGACGCGGTGCTCGCCTATGGCGAGCTGACCATCCATGTCGAGCCGCGCGACCTCATCGAAGTCGTGACCTTCCTGCGCGACGATGCGCGCTGCCAGTTCATCTCGATCATCGATGTCTGCGGCGCCGACTATCCGTCGCGGGCCAAGCGCTTCGACGTCGTCTATCACTTGTTGTCGCCGAAACAGAATGTGCGCATCCGCGTCAAGGTGCAGGCCGACGAGGAGACGATGGTGCCCTCGATCACCGGCGTTTATCCCGGTGCCGACTGGTTCGAGCGCGAGACCTACGACCTCTATGGCGTGCTGTTCTCGGGCCATCCCGACCTGCGTCGCCTTTTGACCGACTACGGTTTCGAAGGCCACCCGCTGCGCAAGGATTTCCCGCTGACCGGTTTTGTCGAAGTGCGTTACGACGACGAAGCCAAGCGCGTCATCTACGAGCCGGTCGAGCTCAAGCAGGAATTCCGCAATTTTGATTTTCTCTCGCCATGGGAAGGGACGGATTACGTCCTGCCGGGCGATGAAAAAGCCAAGACGAATTGAGGCGCCAGAATGGCTGAAACCTCCGTCCGCAATTTCAACATCAACTTCGGCCCGCAACACCCTGCGGCGCATGGCGTTTTGCGCCTTGTGCTGGAGCTCGATGGCGAGGTCGTCGATCGCGTCGATCCGCATATCGGGCTGCTGCACCGCGGCACGGAAAAGCTGATCGAGGCAAAAACCTATCTGCAGGCCATCCCTTATCTCGACCGGCTCGACTATTGCGCGCCGATGAACCAGGAGCACGCCTTCGCGCTGGCCGCCGAGCGCCTGCTCGGCATCGAGGTGCCGAAGCGCGGCCAACTGATCCGCGTGCTCTACTGCGAGATCGGCCGCATCATGTCGCACATCCTCAATGTGACGACCCAGGCGATGGACGTCGGCGCGCTGACCCCGCCGCTATGGGGCTTCGTCGAGCGCGAGAAGCTGATGGTGTTCTATGAGCGCGCCAGCGGTTCGCGCATGCATGCCGCCTATTTCCGCCCCGGCGGTGTCCACCAGGACCTGCCACGCCAGCTGGTCGAGGACATCGGCAAGTGGATCGACCCGTTCCTGAAATCGATCGATGACCTCGACAAACTGCTGACCGGCAACCGCATCTTCAAGCAGCGCAATGTCGATATCGGTACTGTTTCGCTGGCCGATGCCTGGGCCTGGGGTTTTTCGGGCGTCATGGTGCGTGGTTCCGGCGCGGCCTGGGACCTGCGCAAGTCGCAGCCCTACGAATGCTATTCGGAAATGGATTTCGACATTCCGATCGGCAAGAACGGCGACTGCTACGACCGTTACCTCGTGCGCATGGAAGAAATGCGCCAGTCGGCCAGGATCATGCGGCAATGCGTCGATCTCTTGCTCGGCAAGGAAAGCACCGGCCCAGTGTCGAACCTCGACGGCAAGGTCGTGCCGCCCAAGCGTCAGGCGATGAAGCGCTCGATGGAAGCGCTGATCCACCACTTCAAGCTCTACACCGAGGGCTATCGCGTGCCGGCCGGCGAGGTCTATGCGGCCGTCGAGGCGCCGAAGGGCGAGTTCGGCGTCTATCTCGTTTCCGACGGCACCAACAAACCGTACCGTTGCAAGCTGCGCGCGCCCGGTTTCGCGCATCTTCAGGCCATGGATTTCCTCTGCCGCGGCCACATGCTGGCCGACGTCACCGCCGTTCTTGGCTCCCTCGACATCGTGTTTGGTGAGGTCGATCGCTAAATGTCAGTCCGCCGTCTCGCAGAAGCCAGCGTCCAGCCAGCATCCTTCGCCTTCAACCGGGCGAACGCGGCAGCGGCGAAGCAATGGATCAAGAAGTACCCGAAGGGCCGCGAGCAGTCGGCGATCATTCCGCTGCTGATGCTGGCGCAGGAGCAGGAAGGCTGGGTCACCAAGGCGGCGATCGAGACGATTTCAGACATGCTCGGCATGCCCAGGATTCGCGGGCTCGAGGTCGCGACCTTCTACACGCAGTACCAGCTCAATCCCGTTGGCATCCGCGCGCACATCCAGGTCTGCGGCACCACGCCCTGCATGCTGCGCGGCTCGGAAGCGCTGATGGATGTCTGCCGCTCGAAAATCCATCACGACCAGTTCCACACCAATGACAAGGGCACCTTGTCGTGGGAAGAGGTCGAGTGCCTAGGCGCCTGCGTCAACGCGCCGATGGTGATGATCTTCAAGGATACGTTCGAGGACCTGACGCCGGAACGGCTGGCCGAAATCATCGATCTCTATGATGCGGGCAAGGGCGCTTCGGTGGTGCCGGGGCCGCAGAACGGCCGCACCGGCTCGGAGCCGGCCTCCGGCCTGACGACGCTGAAAAGCGAAAAGGCGATCCTCAAGTCGACCCGCGACCGCGAGGCCAGGGAAGCAGCCAAGGCCGCCAAGGCGGCACCCGACGCGATCATCGCCGCGCCCGTTCCGGCGCCCGCTGCCGCTCCGGTCGCGCCGTCCAAAGCCAGCAAGCCGAAGACCGACGCGCTCGAGACCAGCCCGGCGCTGAAGACACCCTCAAAGACCAAGGTGGCACCGGCGGCGGAAAAGGCGGCGAGCGTTTCGGCGCCGCTGCATTCGGCCGCCAATGCCAATAAGGCAGCGCCGGAAGTCGAGAAGGTCTCCAAGCAGCGCAATGGGCCCAGATCCAAGGCCGAACCGGCCGCTGCCTTCAAGGCGCCGGAAGCCAAGGCGCCGGCCGCCAAGCCGGCGAAACCGTCGCTGGAAGACAAGAACCGCCCGGCCGGGATCGACAGGCCGACCGCGGTGGACGATCTCAAGCTGATCTCCGGCGTCGGCCCGAAGATAGAGGGCGTCCTGCATACGCTGGGCATCTTCACGTTCGCGCAGGTCGCTTCCTGGAAGAAGGCCGAGCGCGAGTGGGTGGACGGCTATCTCTCCTTCCAGGGCCGTATCGAGCGCGACGACTGGGTCAAGCAGGCCACGGCGCTCGCCAAGGGCGGCGTTGCCGAATACATCCGCGTCTTCGGCAAGAAGCCGGTCTGAGGGACGAAAAATGCTTCAGGATAAAGACCGCATCTTCACCAACATCTACGGCCTCTTCGACAAGTCGCTGGCCGGCGCGATGGCGCGCGGCGCCTGGGACAACACGCCCGGCATCGTCGCCAAGGGCCGCGAATGGATCGTCAACGAGATGAAGGCGTCCGGCCTGCGCGGTCGCGGCGGCGCCGGCTTCCCGACGGGCCTCAAATGGTCGTTCATGCCCAAGCAGAGCGATGGCAGGCCAAGCTACCTCGTCATCAACGCCGATGAATCCGAGCCCGGCACCTGCAAGGACCGCGACATCCTGCGCAACGATCCGCACACGCTGGTCGAAGGAGCGCTGCTCGCCGGCTTCGCCATGGGCGCGATCGCCGCCTACATCTATGTGCGCGGCGAGTTCATCAGGGAGCGCGAGGCGCTGCAGCGCGCCATCGACGAGGCCTATGAGGCCAAGCTGATCGGCAAGGGCAACACGTCCGGCTATGATTTCGACGTCTACATGCATCACGGCGCCGGCGCCTATATCTGCGGCGAAGAGACGGCGCTGCTGGAAAGCCTGGAAGGCAAGAAGGGCCAGCCCAGGCTGAAGCCGCCATTCCCGGCCAATGTCGGCCTCTATGGCTGCCCGACCACGGTCAACAATGTCGAATCGATCGCGGTGGCGCCGACCATCTTGCGCCGTGGGGCTGCCTGGTTCTCGTCCTTCGGCCGGCCCAACAATGTCGGCACCAAGCTTTTCTGCGTCTCCGGCCACGTCAACAACCCCTGCACCGTCGAGGAGGCGATGTCGATCCCGTTCCGCGAGCTGATCGAGACGCATTGCGGCGGCATTCGCGGCGGCTGGGACAATCTGCTGGCAGTCATTCCCGGCGGCGCCTCGGTGCCGCTGGTGCCGGCCGAGCAGATCATCGACACGCCGATGGATTTCGACGCGCTGCGCGACCTCAAATCCGGCCTGGGCACGGCCGCCGTCATCGTCATGGACAAGTCGACCGATATCGTGAAGGCGATCGCGCGGCTGTCCTACTTCTACAAGCATGAGAGCTGCGGCCAGTGCACGCCGTGCCGCGAAGGCACCGGCTGGATGTGGCGGGTGATGGAGCGGCTGGTGCGCGGCGAGGCGCAGAAGCGCGAGATCGACATGCTGCTCGACGTCACCAAGCAGGTAGAGGGCCACACGATCTGCGCGCTGGGCGACGCGGCGGCATGGCCGATCCAGGGCCTGATGCGGCACTTCCGCGGCGAGGTGGAGCGGCGCATCGACGAGTTTTCGCGCAACGCGCATCGGGCCGAACCGGTGATGGTGGCGGCGGAATAGTAGATTTTTGAATGCTGGAATAACGGGGCGGGCCGAACGAAGAAACGACCGGGAGAACTCTATGGCGCCGTATTCGACACCCTACCCATTGATGCCCAATTTGGACCAGATCGAGAAGATGAACCAGGACCTGACCAGGATGATGCCGAAGGAGATGGCCAGCGCCATCAACCTTTTCGTGCACCCTGTCGCGGGCGCGGCGGCGATGTCGGCGCTTGGCATTGGGTTTGCCAATCATGCGTTCGGCGTCTGGCTGGGCGCGCTTTCGGGCGCCGCCGAGGCATCACAGCGCCTCATGCAGCCGCTGATCGAGGATTTCGAGGCACGCGTCGAGCAATTCGACGACGCGAGTTCGTCGTCCGTCAGGGCGCGGGCGACGGCCAAGACCATGATTGCCGAGGCGCAGTCCTTCGCGCAGGAGGTCACCGACATCGCCGCCAAGGAAGCCGCGACCACGGCGCCGGCGGTGAATGTCGCTCCGGCAACGAGTGAGGCCGCCGATGTGCTGCTGCCCGAGGATTTCAGGCAGCCCAAGGCGATCGACAAGCCGGCGAAACCGTCCGACCTCAAGGCGATATCGGGCATCGGCCCGAAGCTGGAAAAGGTGCTGAATGGGCTCGGCATCTGGACCTATGCCCAGATCGCCGCCTGGTCGCCGCAGGAGATCGCCTGGGTCGACGACTATCTGTCGTTCAACGGCCGAATCGGCCGTGACGACTGGACTGCGCAGGCGGCTGTGCTGGCCGCGAAGAAGTGAATGCAATGCCGGGCGCCGCGTCTGTCGCGCCCGGGAAATGAGATTGCGGGAAATCCGCAGGGGTTTGAAGCGAATGGCAAAGCTCAAGGTCGACGGGAAAGAGATCACTGTACCCGACCACTACACGCTGCTGCAGGCGGCGGAAGACGCGGGCGCGGAAGTGCCGCGCTTCTGCTTCCATGAGCGGCTGTCGATCGCCGGCAATTGCCGCATGTGCCTGATCGAGGTGAAGGGCGGGCCGCCCAAACCGCAGGCGTCCTGCGCCATGGGCGTGCGCGATTTGCGCCCCGGCCCCAATGGCGAGCCGCCGGAAATCTTCACCAACACGCCGATGGTCAAGAAGGCCCGGGAAGGCGTGATGGAGTTCCTGCTGATCAACCATCCGCTGGATTGCCCGATCTGCGACCAGGGCGGCGAGTGCGACCTGCAGGACCAGGCCATGGCCTTCGGCGTCGATTCCTCGCGCTATCATGAGAACAAGCGGGCGGTCGAAGACAAGTATATCGGGCCGCTGGTCAAGACGGTGATGAACCGCTGCATCCATTGCACGCGCTGCGTCCGCTTCACCACGGAAGTCGCCGGCATTTCCGAACTCGGCCTGATAGGCCGCGGCGAGGACGCCGAGATCACCACCTATCTCGAACAGGCGATGACCTCGGAACTGCAGGGCAATGTCATCGATCTGTGCCCGGTCGGTGCGCTGACCTCCAAGCCCTTCGCCTTCCAGGCGCGGCCCTGGGAACTGACCAAGACCGAATCCATCGACGTGATGGATGCGGTCGGCTCGGCGATCCGTATCGACAGCCGTGGCCGCGAAGTGATGCGCATCCTGCCGCGCGTCAACGAGCAGGTGAACGAGGAGTGGATTTCCGACAAGACCCGCTTCATCTGGGACGGATTGCGCACGCAGCGCCTCGACCGCCCCTATGTGCGCAAGGATGGCAGACTGGTTGCGGCAAGCTGGGCCGAAGCCTTCGCGACGATCAAGGACGCGGTGTCGAAGACGACGCCCGAGAAGATCGGCGCCATTGCGGGCGATCTCGCTGCCGTCGAAGAAATCTACGCGCTGAAGCTGCTGATGGCTTCGCTGGGTTCCAAGAATGTCGACTGCCGCCAGGATGGCGCCGCGCTTGATCCGGCGCTCGGACGTGCCAGCTACATTTTCAACCCGACCATCGAAGGCATCGAGCAGGCCGACGCGGTGCTGATCATCGGCGCCAATCCGCGCTTCGAGGCCTCGGTGCTCAATGCCCGCATCCGCAAGCGCTGGCGGGTCGGCAATCTGCCGGTCGGCGTTATCGGCGATATCGGCGACACGCGCTACGAGTACGAATTGCTCGGCGCCGGGCCGGATTCGCTGAAGGATCTGGCCGACGGCAATGGCAAGTTCTTCCAGACGCTGAAGAAGGCGACGCATCCGCTGATCATTATCGGCCAGGGCGCGCTGGCGCGGGCCGACGGCGCGGCCGTGCTCGGCCAGGCGGCGAAGCTCGCCGCTGCCGTCAATGCCGCTCGCGCCGACTGGAACGGCTTTGCCGTGCTGCACAATGCGGCGGCGCGCGTCGGCGGCCTCGATCTCGGTTTCGTGCCGGGTGAGGGCGGCAAGGACGTCGCCGGCATGCTGGGCGAAACGGACGTGCTGTTCCTGCTCGGCGCCGACGAGATCGACATGGGCAAGACCGGCGGCGCCTTCGTCGTCTATATCGGCACCCATGGCGACCACGGCGCGCACCGCGCCAATGTCATCCTGCCGGCGGCTGCCTACACGGAAAAGTCGGGCACCTACGTCAACACCGAAGGGCGTGTGCAGCAGACCAACCGCGCCGGCTTCGCGCCTGGCGATGCGCGCGAGGACTGGGCGATCCTCAGGGCCCTGTCCGATGTGCTGAGCAAGAAACTGCCGTTCGATTCGCTGCCGCAGCTGCGCGCCAAACTCTATGGCGAGTACCCGCATCTGGCCCGCATCGATCAGGTCGCGGCCGGCAATGCCGAGGACATCGGCGGCGTGGCGAAGCTCGGCGGGCGGCTGAACAAGGGCACCTTCACCTCGCCGGTCAAGGATTTCTACCTGACCAACCCGATCGCGCGGGCATCGGCCGTGATGGCGGAATGTTCGGCATTGGCCAAGAGCGGCTTCAAGCAGGCGGCGGAATAAGCATGGACACCTTCTTCTCCTTCTACGTGCTGCCGGCGCTCCTGATCCTTCTGAAGTCGGTCGTACTGATCGTGGTTCTGCTGATCTTCGTGGCCTACATCCTCTACGCCGACCGCAAGATCTGGGCGGCCGTGCAACTACGCCGCGGTCCGAACGTCGTCGGCCCCTGGGGCACGCTGCAGGCCTTTGCCGATCTGTTGAAATTCGTCTTCAAGGAGCCGGTCATCCCGTCCGGTGCCAACAAGGGCGTGTTCCTTCTGGCGCCGCTGGTGTCGGCGGTGCTGGCGATCTCGGCCTGGGCGGTTATTCCGGTCAACCAGGGCTGGGCGATCGCCAACGTCAATGTCGGCGTCCTCTATGTCTTCGCCATCTCCTCGCTCGAGGTCTACGGCGTGATCATGGGCGGCTGGGCGTCCAACTCGAAATATCCGTTCCTCGGCGCGCTGCGTTCGGCGGCACAGATGGTGTCCTACGAAGTCTCGATCGGCTTCGTCATCGTCACCGTGCTGCTCACCGCCGGCTCGCTCAACCTCAGCGATATCGTGCTGTCGCAGCAGGGTGGGCTTGGCACCAGGCTTGGCCTGCCCAACACCTTCCTCGACTGGAACTGGCTGGCGCTGTTCCCAATGTTCATCATCTTCTTCATCTCGGCGCTGGCCGAGACGAACCGGCCGCCTTTCGACCTGGTCGAAGCCGAATCGGAGCTGGTCGCCGGCCACATGGTCGAATATTCGTCGACGCCGTTCCTGCTGTTCTTCCTCGGCGAATATGTCGCCATCGTCCTGATGTGCGCGCTGGCCACCGTCCTGTTCCTCGGCGGCTGGCTGCCACCCTTCGACTTCGCGCCCTTCACCTGGGTGCCCGGCGTCATCTGGTTCGTGCTGAAGGTCTGCTTCGTGTTCTTCGGCATCTCGATGGTGAAGGCCTTCGTGCCGCGCTATCGCTACGACCAGCTGATGCGGCTGGGCTGGAAAGTGTTCCTGCCGATCTCGCTGTTCATGGTGGTCGCCACCGCAGCCTTCCTCAAGATCACGGGGTTTGCGTGATGTCCGCTTTGTCCCAGGCCGCAAAATCGCTGCTGCTGCAAGATTTCGTCAGCGCGTTCTTCCTGTCCATGCGCCAGTTCTTCGCGCCGAAGGAGACGATCAACTACCCGCACGAGAAGGGGCCGGTCAGCCCGCGCTTCCGGGGCGAGCATGCGCTGCGCCGCTATCCCAATGGCGAGGAACGCTGCATCGCCTGCAAATTGTGCGAGGCCATCTGCCCGGCGCAGGCAATTACCATCGAGGCCGGCCCGCGCCGCAATGACGGCACGCGCCGCACGGTGCGCTACGACATCGACATGGTAAAGTGCATCTATTGCGGCTTCTGCCAGGAAGCCTGCCCGGTCGACGCCATCGTCGAGGGGCCGAATTTCGAATTCGCGACGGAAACGCGCGAGGAGCTCTACTACGACAAGGACAAGCTCCTGGCGAATGGCGACCGGTGGGAGCGCGAACTCGCGCGCAATATCTCATTGGATGCGCCGTACCGCTGATATTTGACGCATGGACGAGGCGAGGGCCCTCGTCTAAGGACACAACGAAACTTGCCGGCCGGAGGCGGTCGCAAAAATCAAACAGGACGAACGTCCTGTTTGGGATAGGAACCCGGGGGAACCCCAATGCTGAGTGGACTAGAGGCGGCCTTTTTCTACCTCTTCGCCTTTGTCGCCGTGGCGTCGGCGTTCATGGTCATTTCATCGCGCAACCCCGTGCATTCGGTGCTGTTCCTGATCCTGACCTTCTTCAACGCCGCCGGCCTGTTCATGCTGACCGGCGCCGAGTTCCTGGCGATGATCCTGCTCGTCGTCTATGTCGGCGCGGTCATGGTGCTGTTCCTGTTCGTCGTCATGATGCTCGACGTCGACTTCGCTGAAATGAAAGAGGGCGCGCTGCAATACGCGCCGATCGGCGCGCTGGTCGGGCTGATCTTGGCGGCGGAGCTGATTGTCGTGCTCGGCGGCTACACATTCGCGCCGAAGCTGGCCGCGACGGTGTCGAAGCCCATTCCCGATCTCGCCACGCGCTCGAACACGGCCGCGCTCGGCGACATCCTCTATACCGACTACCTCTACTACTTCCAGATTTCGGGCCTCATCCTGCTGGTTGCCATGATCGGCGCCATCGTGCTGACGCTGCGCCACAAGGAAGGGATCAAGCGGCAGTCGATCGCAGCCCAGGTCGGTCGCACGCCGGCCACCGGCATGGAAATCCGCAAGGTCAAGTCGGGCGAAGGAGTCTGAGATGGTCGTCGGTATCGCACATTATCTGACCGTATCGGCTGTTCTGTTCACGCTCGGCGTGTTCGGCATCTTCCTGAACCGCAAGAACGTCATCGTCATCCTGATGTCGGTCGAGCTGATCCTGCTTGCGGTCAACATCAACTTCGTCGCTTTTTCGGCGGCGCTCGGCGATCTGGTCGGCCAGGTGTTCGCGCTGTTCGTGCTGACGGTCGCGGCGGCTGAAGCGGCAATCGGACTTGCCATTCTCGTCGTCTTCTTCCGCAACCGCGGCTCGATCGCGGTCGAAGACGTGAACATGATGAAGGGTTGACGGAACCACCATGTATCAGGCCATCGTCTTCCTTCCCCTGCTCGGCTTCCTGATCGTCGGCCTGTTCGGCACGTCGCTCGGCGCCAAGGCGTCCGAATACATCACCTCAGGCTTCCTGGTGATCGCCGCGATACTGTCGTGGGTCGCCTTCTTCACCGTCGGCTTCGGCCACGGCGAGGTGTTCACCGTGCCGGTGCTGCGCTGGATCCAGTCGGGCGGGCTCGAAGCGTCCTGGGCGCTGCGCATCGACACGCTGACGGTGGTGATGCTGGTGGTGGTCAACACCGTGTCGGCGCTGGTCCATATCTATTCGATCGGCTACATGCACCACGATCCGAACCGGCCGCGCTTCTTCGCCTATCTGTCGCTGTTCACTTTCGCCATGCTGATGCTGGTGACGGCCGACAACCTCGTGCAGATGTTCTTCGGCTGGGAAGGCGTCGGTCTCGCCTCCTACCTGCTGATCGGCTTCTGGTACAAGAAGCCGTCGGCCAATGCCGCGGCCATCAAGGCCTTCGTCGTGAACCGCGTCGGCGATTTCGGCTTCGCGCTCGGCATTTTCGGCGTGTTCGTGCTGTTCGGCTCGGTCAATCTCGGCACCATCTTCGCCAATGCGGCGACGTTCGTTCCGGCCGAGGGCGCGCCGCAAGGTGCTGCCGTGCTGACCTTCCTCGGCCATGCGCTGGACAAGCAGGCGGCCATGACCGTCGTCTGCCTGCTGCTGTTCATGGGTGCCATGGGCAAGTCGGCGCAGGTGCCGCTGCACACCTGGCTGCCGGACGCCATGGAAGGCCCGACGCCGGTCTCCGCGCTCATCCATGCCGCCACCATGGTGACGGCGGGCGTGTTCATGCTGGCGCGGCTGTCGCCGCTGTTCGAATTGTCGCATTCGGCGCTGACCGTGGTGACCTTCATCGGCGCCTTCACCGCCTTCTTCGCGGCCACCGTCGGCCTCGTCCAGAATGACATCAAGCGCGTCATCGCCTATTCGACCTGCTCGCAGCTCGGCTACATGTTCGTGGCGCTCGGCGTCGGCGCCTATGGCGCGGCGATCTTCCATCTGTTCACGCATGCCTTCTTCAAGGCGCTGCTGTTCCTCGGCTCGGGCTCGGTCATCCATGCCGTCTCCGACGAGCAGGACATGCGCAAGATGGGCGGCCTCAGAAAGCTGATCCCGAGCACCTACTGGATGATGGTGATCGGCACGCTGGCGCTGACCGGCGTTGGCATTCCCGTGACTGTCATCGGCACCGCAGGCTTCTTCTCCAAGGACGCCATCATCGAAAGCGCCTTTGCCAGCCACAATTCGGTTGCCGGCCTCGCCTTCGTGCTGCTGGTCATCGCCGCCTGCTTCACCTCCTTCTACTCCTGGCGGCTGATCTTCATGACCTTCCACGGCAAGCCGCGGGCGAGCCATGAGGTGATGCACCATGTGCATGAATCGCCGCCGGTGATGCTGGTGCCGCTGTTCGTGCTGGCCGCCGGAGCGCTGTTCGCCGGCATCATCTTCCACAATTCCTTCATCGGCGAAGGCTATGCCGAGTTCTGGAAGGCGTCGCTTTTCACGCTGCCGGACAATCACATCCTGCACGAAATCCACGAACTGCCGCTGTGGGTCGAACTGTCGCCCTTCATCGCGATGCTGATCGGCTTCGCGGTGGCCTGGAAGTTCTACATCCGCTCACCGGAATTGCCCCCGAGCGTCGCCGCGAACCATCGCTTGCTCTATGCTTTCCTGCTCAACAAGTGGTATTTCGACGAGCTCTACGACTTCCTGTTCGTGCGGCCCGCCAAGCGTCTCGGCCATTTCCTGTGGAAGACCGGTGACGGCACCGTCATCGACGGTCTCGGGCCGGATGGCATTTCGGCGCGCGTCGTCGATGTCACCAACCGCGTCGTCAAGCTGCAGACCGGCTACCTCTACCATTATGCCTTCGCCATGCTGATCGGCGTTGCCGCACTCGTCACCTGGATGATGCTCTGATGACCGCCTGGCCAATCCTCTCGCTGGTCACCTTCCTGCCGCTGGTTGGTGCGCTGCTGATCCTGTTCATCAGGGATGACAGCGAAAACGCGCGCCGCAACATCCGCGCCATCGCGCTGCTGACGACGACGTTCACCTTCATCGTCTCGCTGTTCATCTGGACCGGCTTCGACAATTCGCAGGCCGGCTTCCAGTTCGTCGAAAAATTCGCCTGGCTCGACTCCGGCATTTCCTACCATATGGGCGTCGACGGCATTTCCATGCTGTTCGTCATCCTGACGACGTTCCTGATGCCGCTCTGCATCCTGGCGTCGTGGGAAGCGATCGACAAGCGCGTCAAGGCCTACATGATCGCCTTCCTGCTGCTCGAGACGCTGATGATCGGCGTGTTCTGCGCGTTGGATATCGTGCTGTTCTACGTCTTCTTCGAAGCCGGCCTGATCCCGATGTTCATCATCATCGGCGTGTGGGGCGGCAAGCGGCGCGTGTATGCCTCGTTCAAGTTTTTCCTCTATACGCTCGCCGGTTCGGTGCTGATGCTGCTCGCCATCATGGCGATGTTCTTCCAGTCCGGCACGACCGACATACCGACGCTTCTGACGCACAGCTTCCCGGCCAACATGCAGACCTGGCTGTGGCTCGCCTTCTTCGCCTCCTTCGCGGTGAAGATGCCGATGTGGCCGGTGCACACCTGGCTGCCCGACGCGCACGTCGAGGCGCCGACGGCGGGTTCGGTGATCCTGGCCGCAATCCTGCTCAAGATGGGCGGATACGGCTTCCTTCGCTTCTCGCTGCCGATGTTCCCGCTGGCGTCGGAGATGTTCGCGCCGCTGGTCTTCACGCTGTCGGTCGTCGCCATCATCTACACCTCACTGGTGGCGCTGATGCAGGAGGACATGAAGAAGCTGATCGCCTATTCCTCGGTCGCCCATATGGGCTTCGTCACCATGGGCATCTTCGCCATGAACCAGGAAGGCGTGCAGGGCGCGATCTTCCAGATGCTCAGCCACGGCCTCGTGTCGGGCGCGCTGTTCCTGTGCGTCGGCGTCATCTACGACCGCATGCACACGCGTGAGATCGCTGCCTATGGCGGCCTGGTCAACAACATGCCGAAATATGCCACCGTGTTCATGGTCTTCACCATGGCCAATGTCGGCCTGCCCGGCACCAGTGGCTTCGTCGGCGAGTTCCTGACCATGCTGGGCGTGTTCCGGGTCAACACCTGGGTGGCGTTCTTCGCCGCCACCGGCGTCATCCTGTCGGCCGCCTACGCGCTCTGGCTCTACCGCAGGGTGATCTTCGGCGCGCTGACCAAAGACAGCCTGAAAGGGCTGCTCGACCTGTCGCTGCGCGAGAAGGTGATCATCTACCCGCTGGTCGCGCTGGTCATCTTCTTCGGCGTTTATCCCGCTCCCGTCTTCGACGCGACGGCCCAGTCGGTCAAATCGCTCGTCACCAATGTCACCGCATCCATCGGCGCCGCGCAGACCGCGGCGGCGAACTGACCCAGGGGTTTTGCGAACCATGACGCCGGACCTTCTCTCCAGCCTGTCGCTCTCGACGCCCGAGCTGATCCTTGCCTTCGGCGCGCTCGCGCTGCTGATGGTCGGAGCCTATTCGCGCGCCAACACCGCCAATACCGTGACCGGGCTTGCCGTCGCGGTGCTGGTAATCGCCGGCGCCTGGCTGATCCTTTCCACCGGGCAGGGCAACGCCTATGGCAACGCCTTCATCCAGGATCCCTTCTCCCGTTTCATGAAGGTGCTGGCGCTGGTCGGCTCGGCTGTGACGCTCGTCATGTCGATGCGCTTTGCCAAGGCGGAGCGTTTCGACAAGTTCGAATATCCGGTGCTGATCCTGCTGTGTACGCTCGGCATGATGCTGATGATTTCGGCCAACGGCATGATCGGGCTCTATCTCGGCC
Source organism: Mesorhizobium sp. WSM4310 (assembly GCF_007003935.1). Taxonomy (NCBI): domain Bacteria; kingdom Pseudomonadati; phylum Pseudomonadota; class Alphaproteobacteria; order Hyphomicrobiales; family Phyllobacteriaceae; genus Mesorhizobium; species Mesorhizobium sp. WSM4310. The sequence continues at coordinate 103,839 of NZ_VFTA01000003.1, read as the reverse complement.
TCGAACTTCAGTCGCTGGCGATCTACGTGCTGGCGGCGATCAACCGCGACAATCTGCGTTCGACCGAGGCGGGGCTGAAGTACTTCGTCCTCGGCGCGCTGTCGTCGGGCATGCTGCTCTACGGCATCAGCCTGGTCTACGGCTACACCGGCAACACCGGCTTCCAGGAAATCGCCTCGGCGCTCGGCAGCGGCGGGCGGCAGCTCGGCCTTGTTTTCGGCCTGGTCTTCGTGCTGGCCGGCCTCGCCTTCAAGATCTCGGCGGTGCCGTTCCATATGTGGACGCCCGACGTCTATGAAGGCGCACCGACGCCGGTGACGGCCTTCCTGGCGGCGGCTCCCAAGATGGCGGCGATGGCATTGATCGTGCGCGTCACCATGGGCGCGTTCAAGCCGATCGCCGCCGACTGGCAGCAGATCATCGTCTTCATCTCGATCGCCTCGATGGCGCTCGGCGCCTTTGCCGCCATCGGCCAGACCAACATCAAGCGCCTGATGGCCTATTCCTCGATCGGCCATATGGGCTACGCGCTGGTCGGCCTTGCCGCCAACAGCCAGGCCGGCGTGCGCGGTGTCGCCATCTATATGCTGATCTATCTGGTGATGACGCTCGGCACCTTCGCCTTCATCCTCGCCATGCGGCGCAAGGAGGGCAATGTCGAGCAGATCAGCGACCTGGCCGGGCTCTCCTCGACCAACCCGATCATGGCGACCATCCTCACCATCCTGATGTTCTCGCTGGCCGGCATTCCGCCGCTCGCCGGCTTCTGGGGGAAGTGGTACGTCTTCCTCGCCGCCATCAACGCCAACCTCTACGCGCTGGCGATCATCGGCGTGCTGGCGTCGGTGGTGGGCGCCTATTACTATCTGCGCATCATCAAGATCATGTGGTTCGACGAACCGGTCGGCGGCTTCGTGCCGATGGCCAGCGAATTGCGTGTCGTGCTCGGCGTCTGCGGCGCCTTCGTGCTGTTCTATGTGCTGATCGGCGGACCGATCGGCACCTATGCCGAAGCCGCCGCCAAGACATTTTTCTGACGGGATGGCATTTCGGCTGGCCCCAACCTCGGCGTCGGAAGGGTTCCGGCTCGAGGCCCATGACAGCGTCGGCTCCACCAACACGGTGGCGCTGGATCACGCCCGGGCCGGTGACCCGGGCAGGCTGTGGGTCGTTTCCAAGAAGCAGGAAAGCGGGCGTGGCCGGCGCGGCCGCGCCTGGGTGTCACCCGATGGCAACCTGGCGGCGACCTTGCTCGTCATCACCGGTGGTGAACTACGCCTTGCCGCGACTCTGGGTTTCGTCGCCGGCCTGTCGCTTGCTGACGCACTCGACGCCGTGGTGCCGAAGGGTCGCATTGCCGTGGGACTCGATGGCGCGGGCCAGGGCCAAAACCGTTTCGAGTTGAAATGGCCGAACGATGTGCTTGCTTCGGGCGCGAAGCTTGCCGGCATCCTGCTGGAGTCGGCTATACTGGAGGGCGGCCGCTTCGCGGTGGCGGTCGGCATCGGCGTCAATGTCGTGGCGCACCCCGCGGATTTGCCTTATCCCGCGACATCGCTGCAAGCTCTGGGCGCGACATGCGATGCCGAAACGCTGTTCCTGGCGCTATCCGATGCCTGGAGCGAGAATGCCCGGCTGTGGGATGAAGGCCGCGGCCTCGCCACTGTCAGGCGGCGCTGGCTGGCGCGCGCGGCGGGGCTTGGCGGCGAGGTAGCCGTCAGAATTGACGGTAATGTGGTGCGTGGGGTGTTCGAGACCATTGACGAGGACTGCCGTTTCGTGATCCGCGACGATGAGGGGTCGGTGCTGACAATCGCGGCTGGCGACGTGCATTTCGGCGCGGTCGCGTCCGCTCAAGTATAGTTTGTTTCTGCGCAATTCCGGACGGAAAACCGTTAGACACGTTTCCTGGAATTGCTTTAACGGCTTGGCCTGAGGGCCAGGAAGGGAAAAATCATGGCGAAAGCGGAAAACGCCGAACTCGTCTTCGTGCCGCTCGGCGGCGTCGGCGAGATCGGCATGAACTTCGCCCTCTACGGCTACGGCCCGCCGAGCGCGCGTGAATGGATCGTCATCGATGTCGGCGTCACCTTTCCCGACGCGGCGCATCCGGGCGTCGACCTGATCCTGCCCGACACGCGCTTCATCGAGGAAAACCTCGCCAATCTGCGCGGCATCGTCATCACTCACGCGCATGAGGACCATTATGGCGCGCTGCTCGATATCTGGCCGAGGCTGAAAGCGCCAGTGTGGATGACGCCGTTCAGTGCCGGGCTGCTGGAAGCCAAGCGGCAGGGCGAGCAGGGGGCGCCGAAGATTCCGCTGACGATCTACCGGGCCGGGGAGAAATTCACCGTCGGCCCCTTCGAGATAGAAGCCATTCCGGTGGCGCACTCGATCCCGGAGCCGATGTCGCTTGCCATCACCACGCCGGCCGGCACCGTCATCCACACCGGCGACTGGAAGATCGATCCGGAACCGACGATCGGGCCGAAGACCGACGAGGCACGTTTCCGTGCCTATGGCGACAAGGGCGTGCTGGCGCTGATCTGCGATTCGACCAATGCGCTGCGGGAAGGGGAATCGCCGTCGGAAGTGGCGGTTGGCGAGGGGCTCAAGGGCGTCATCCAGAGTGCCGTCGGTCGGGTCGCCGTGACGACCTTCTCCTCCAATGTCGGGCGTATCGTCTCCATCGCCAAGGCGGCGCGCGATGCCGGCCGCCAGTGCCTGGTGCTCGGCCGCTCGCTGAAGCGCGTCATCGACGTGGCGGACGAGCTTGGCTATATGGACGGCCTGCCGGAATTCATTGCCGAGGAGGATTTCGGCTTCATCCCGCGCGAAAACCTGGTCATCATCTGCACCGGCAGCCAGGGCGAGCCGCTGGCGGCGCTGGCGAAACTGTCGCGCGACGAGATGAAATCGGTTTCGCTGACGGCGGGCGATACGGTGGTGTTTTCCTCGCGCACCATCCCCGGCAATGAGAAGGCGATCCTCGAGATCAAGAACCGCCTGATCGATCTCGGCATCAAGATCATCGAGGACGGCGACGCGCTGGTGCATGTCTCCGGCCATCCCCGGCGCAGCGAATTGCGCAAGATGTATGAATGGGTGCGCCCGCGGATCGGCGTTCCCGTGCATGGCGAGGCGGCGCATCTGGTGGCGCAGGGCTCGCTGATGTCGACCTCCGGCATCGGCCAGGTGGCGCAGGTGCGCGACGGCGACATGCTGCGGCTCGCTCCTGGCCCCGCCACCATTATCGACCAGGTGCCGTTCGGCCGCATCTACAAGGACGGCAATCTGATCGGCACCGACCAGGCGATGGGCATTCGCGACCGGCGCAAACTGTCCTTTGCCGGCCATGTCGCGGTCAATGTGGTGCTCGACGACAAATATGAACTGGCCGGCGATCCCGATCTGGTCGCCATCGGGGTCGCCGAGGCCGACGCCAGCGGCGAGACGCTGGAGGATTTGATGATCGATGCGGCTGTCGGCGCGGTGGACTCGATTCCCCGCCAGCGGCGAAAGGACCTCGACCTGGTTCAGGAAGCGGTGCGGCGCGCGGTGCGTGGCGCCGCCAACGAAGCCTGGGGCAAGAAACCGCTGGTGACGGTGTTTGTCACCAGATGACGGTAGCGTCGGTTCGCTGGTCTAGACGTTCAGTTGGTAGCTGACCGGAAGCCAGCGACAAGAGCCGTTCACCGCTTCGATGTAGCCCAAGCCAGGAAACGGCATGTGATGGCCGGCGACCAGCAGGCGCTGTTCCGCCGCCATCTTCAGCAAACGTTTGCGGGTGTCGATCGCCCGTTCCTTGTCATCATCGAAATCCGCATGCCACTCCGGATGCTGGATGGACACGACATAGTGCAGGAACGCATCCGACCAGATCAGCAATCGCTGGCCGCCGCTTTCGACGAGAAATGCCAGCAGGCCGGGGGAATGGCCTGACGCGTCGACGGCGGTAATGCCCGGCAACACCTCATCTCCAGGCGCTATGAACGTTGCCCGGTCGGCCAGTCCGGTGCAAATCTGCCGGAACAGATCACGGTTGGCCAACCTGGCCGGGCGCACCGCTGTTGCCTCGGTCCAGAAAGCGAATTCAGCTTTGCCGAACACATAGCGTGCCCGGCCGAAAACGGGTTTGCCGTTGCTGACAAGCCCACCGATGTGGTCCGGATGCCCGTGGGTGATGACCACCACGTCGATATCATCAGGCCCGAGTCCAAGGTCCTTCAAGCAGTCCAGGAGTGAACTGCCCTCATCGCCGCATCCGGTGTCGAACAGGATCCTTTCGGATCCGGTGTCGATCAGCGTCGGGATGAAACAATGTTCGAATCGATCCCGGTCGATGAAGTTCGAGACCGCGAGTTGATGCACCGCGGTTGGCGGCTGTCTGGCCGCGAACGCTGCCGCGAGGTTGTCGCGAACATCGACAGCGTCGAGCAAGGCGGCAATCTTGAATGAGCCGAGATCGAAGGTGAAAACGCGGGCGCGGGCAGGGCGGATGTAAGACATTGCCGTTTGTACTTTGCGGTTGCGGGCCGGAATAGCCTCGATCGTGATTCGTCAGAATGTTCACCAACGTGCGACAGTGCGCGCCTCGTGAATGGCTGTTGATCTCAGCTGATTTGACGTATGACGCCAGCCAGTGACAGAAGAGAGATAGCTCGCTCATGCTCGGACGGCTGAACCATGTCGCGCTTGCGGTGCCGGATCTGACTACTGCCGTTGCCGCCTACCGCAACACGCTTGGCGCCGAAGTGACGGAGCCGCAGGCTTTGCCGGAGCATGGCGTCACGGTGGTGTTCGTCAATGTCGGCAACACCAAGATCGAATTGCTGGAACCGTTGGGCGAGGGCTCGCCGATCGCCGCGTTCCTGGCGAAGAACCCGTCAGGCGGCATGCATCATCTCTGCTACGAGGTCGACGACATCCTGGCCGCGCGCGACCAGCTCAAGGCCGCCGGCGCGCGCGTGCTGGGCGACGGAAATCCGAAAACCGGCGCGCATGGCAAGCCGGTGCTGTTCCTGCATCCGAAGGATTTCTTCGGCACGCTGATCGAACTGGAGCAATCATGAGCTGGGTTTCGTTCACCGCCCTGTTTTTCGCGACCTGGTGGGTGGTGCTGTTCGCCGTACTGCCGTTCAGCGTCAGGACGCAGGACGACGATCATGACGTGACACTGGGCACGGTTCCAAGCGCGCCGCGCGGGCCGCACATGCTGCGCGCGGTGATCCGCACCACCATCGCCACGGCGATCCTCATGGGCATTTTCTATGGGCTGACGCACGGGCTCGGCTACAGCCTCAACGACATCCCGCATATCGTGCCGGATTTCGGCCAGACCCCGGCGAAATAGATCGCCCGGCAAGAGTGCCGCGACGACGTCGATGCGCCACTGACGCGGATCGAGATGCCGCCATATTTCACGGCTGACCGCTTGCTGACGCTGGGTCATGTGACCTTGCAGCACGCCGCGCTAACCAGATGATTGCACAAAAAAAATGCAAGGCACGAGGCCTTGCAATTAAACGCGTCCGATCTGTTTCCGGTTTCCGGCGGCAGCGAGTAACCGCGCCTAGATCGCATCCTCCCAAGACTTTGACCGCGTAGGAGAGCAGATTTTTCTCCGCCCTCTCGGTTATCGCGGCACACTAGCCCAAGCCGAATGAAAATGTCACGAAGAATTTTGCCTCGAAACAGGCATTCTCGTGCTGCACTGCACAATAGTATGGCATGCATTGCTTGGGAAACGACCAGCAAGGCTCGACGGAGCCTTTGCGGCATGTTCCGGATTGACGCGCGCAAAGAATTGGCGGCCCAAACTGAAGAGGTTCGGCACGCCGAATGCCGGCACGGCCTGGTCCGGAAACCGGAGGATTCCGGGCCGTGGCGCGCTGATGTGCCGCCATGCCCGGGTTTCCATTCCGTCATGAAATGGCTATGAAGCCGGGGCAAGCAAGCCTGCGTCGCGCCGATTCTGGCGTGGCCGTTCTCATTCACGGACCAGTCCATGCGTTTGTCGCGCTATTTCCTGCCTATCCTCAAAGAAAATCCGCGCGAAGCCGAGATCGTCTCGCACCGGCTGATGCTGCGTGCCGGCATGATCCGCCAGCAGGGGCAGGGCAGTTTTTCCTGGCTGCCGCTCGGCAAGCGGGTGTTGGACAAGGTCTGCCAGATCATCCGCGAGGAGCAGAACCGCGCCGGCGCGCTGGAGATCCTGATGCCGACCATCCAGTCGGCCGATCTGTGGCGCGAAAGCGGCCGCTACAATGACTATGGCAAGGAGATGCTGCGCATCAAGGACCGCCAGGACCGCGACATGCTCTACGGTCCGACCAACGAGGAAATGGTCACCGAGATTTTCCGCGCCTATGTGAAGTCCTACAAGGATCTGCCGCTCAACCTCTACCACATCCAGTGGAAATTCCGCGACGAGGTGCGGCCGCGCTTCGGCGTCATGCGTTCGCGCGAGTTCCTGATGAAGGACGCCTATTCCTTCGACCTCGACTTCGAGGGCGCGAGGGCTGCCTACAACAGGATGTTCGTCTCCTACCTCAGGACGTTTACGCGCATGGGCCTGCAGGCGATTCCGATGCGCGCCGACACCGGGCCGATCGGCGGCGACCTCAGCCATGAATTCATCATCCTGGCGGATACCGGCGAAAGCCAGGTTTTCTGCCATCGCGACTATCTTTCGCTTGCCGTGCCGGGCGCCGACACCGACTTCGCCAATGACGGCGAGATATCAGACATCGTCAAGACGTGGACGACGCCCTACGCCGCCACCGACGAGATGCATGACGAAGCCGCCTGGGAAAAGGTCCCCGAGAGCGACAAGGTTTCGGCCCGCGGCATCGAGGTCGGCCACATCTTCCATTTCGGCGAAAAGTATTCCAAGCCGATGGGCGCCAAGGTGACCGGCCCGGACGGCAAGGACCATTTCGCTTCCGGCGGCTCCTACGGTATCGGCCCGTCGCGCCTGGTCGCGGCGATCATCGAAGCCAGCCATGACGAGAACGGCATCATCTGGCCCGACGCCGTAGCGCCGTTCGACATCGGCCTGATCAACATGAAGGTGGGCGACGCCGACTGCGACCGTGTCAGCGAAGAGCTGAATGCCACCTTCACCGCCGCCGGCAAGGATGTGCTCTACGACGACACCGACCAGCGGCCGGGCGGCAAGTTCGCCACCGCCGACCTGATCGGTCTGCCCTGGCAGGTGATCGTCGGACCGCGCGGCGTGGCCGCCGGCGAGGTCGAGATCAAGAATCGCAGGACAGGCGAGCGCGAGACGCTGCCGATCGCCGATGCGAAAAAACGCTTCGGTGTCGCCGCATGAGCGAGGCGGCGGCGGCAAGATCGGCGGGCGCCGGCCCGTTCTCCTTCTTCGAGCGCACGGTTGCCTGGCGCTATTTGCGCTCGCGGCGCAAGGAGACGGTGATCTCGGTCATCGCCTCGATCTCCTTCCTCGGCATCATGCTGGGGGTGGCGACGTTGATCGTCGTCATGGCCGTGATGAACGGGTTCCGCGCCGAACTGTTGACGCGCATCCTTGGCGTCAACGGCCATCTGATCGTGCAGCCGCTCGATTCGCCGCTTGAGGACTACGCCCAGGTCGCCGGCCGCATCAATGGCGTGCCCGGCGTCAAATACGCCATTCCCCTGATCGACGGCCAGGTGCTGGCGCAAGGCAATGTCGGCGGCGGCACCGGCGCGCTGGTGCGCGGCATACGCGCCGAAGATCTCGGCAAGATCGCCATCGTCGCCAACAACATCAAGCAGGGCTCGCTCGCCGGTTTCGATTCGGGCGAGGGCGTCGCCATCGGCAAGCGCATGGCCGAGAATCTCGGCCTGACGCTGGGCGACACCATTACGCTCATCTCGCCCGATGGCGACGTGACGCCGATCGGCACGACGCCGCGCATGAAAGGCTACAAGATCGCGGCGATCTTCGAAGTCGGCATGTCGGAATATGACACGTCCATCGTCTACATGCCGTTCTCCGAAGCGCAGCTCTATTTCAACATGGATGGCCGCGCACAGACGATCGAGATCTATGTCGACAATCCCGACAATGTCGACGCGCTGAAACCGAAGGTGGAAGAGGCGGCGCAACGGCCCGTCGAGATGGTCGACTGGCGCCAGCGCAACGAGACCTTCTTTTCCGCCCTGCAGGTCGAGCGCAACGTCATGTTCATGATCCTGACGCTGATCGTGCTGGTGGCGGCGCTCAACATCATTTCGGGACTGATCATGCTGGTGAAGGACAAGGGGCACGACATCGCCATCCTGCGCACCATGGGCGCCTCGCGCGGCGCCATCCTGCGCATCTTCCTGATGACGGGGGCTGCGATCGGCGTCACCGGCACGCTTGCCGGCGTGCTGCTCGGCGTCGTCATCTGCACCAACATCGAATCGATCCGCCAGTTCTTCTCCTGGATGACAGGCAAGGTGCTGTTCAACCCGGAACTCTATTTCCTCAGCCAGCTGCCGGCGAAGATGGATCCGCGCGAGACGACCTATGTCATCATCATGGCGCTTGGGTTGTCCTTCCTGGCAACGGTGTTTCCGGCATGGCGGGCGGCTCGCCTCGATCCGGTTGAAGCCTTGAGGTACGAGTAGTGGCCGAGGTCATTATCGAGCTGAAGAGCGTCGAGCGGCACTATGTCCAGGGGCCGCGCAAGCTCACCATCCTGAACGGCGCCGATTTCTCGCTGAAGCGCGGCGAGATGGTGGCGCTGGTGGCGCCGTCCGGCACCGGCAAGTCGACGCTGCTGCACACGGCCGGCCTGCTGGAACGCCCCGACGCTGGCGATGTGATCCTGGCCGGCCGCGCCTGCGGGCGGCTCTCCGACGACGAACGCACGTCGATCCGCCGCAACGATGTCGGCTTCGTCTACCAGTTCCATCATCTGCTGCCGGAGTTTTCCGCGCTGGAAAACATCATGATGCCGCAGCTGATCAAGGGCCTGCCGCGCAAGGAAGCGGCCGAGCGCGCCGCGCAACTGCTCGACTATATGCAGATCGGCAAGCGCGCCTCGCACCGGCCGTCCGAACTCTCGGGCGGCGAACAGCAGCGCGTCGCCATTGCCCGTGCCGTCGCCAACGCCCCGCTGGTGCTGCTGGCTGACGAGCCGACCGGCAATCTCGACCCGGTCACCGCTTCCTATGTCTTCGAGGCGCTGGGCGCGCTGGTCAAGCAATCGGGCCTCGCGGCGCTGATCGCCACCCACAATCACGAGCTGGCATCGCGCATGGACCGGCGCGTCACCCTCGCCGACGGCAAGGTCGTGCCGCTTTAAGGCTGTGCCGACATTCGGGCGAACGGACCGGAACATCGACAGATCCAGCGGCGATTCAACGAAGATGGGATCGACCGGATTTCATCAGGTTTTTCGAACCCCGGCGAGGGCCTGTCGTCACGCATTGCCGTGGCCTGTTGATAAGCGCCATGCCGTCAACCTTTCCTTAACCCTGCCAATCTGATCGCCCGGAGATTCTGGGCGAGCCCGGATTCTGCGCGTTGACATTGAAACAAAATTAGAACAAATTGCGAACATATCAACAACAGGAGAGAGTTATGACCGATCTGGTTCAGGATGTCATCTCACTGGTTTGCATGAGCACTTTCCTCATTTCCATGGCGATCTGGATCGGTGCCATGTGATCTGGCGACTCTCGCCGCCCTCGTTCCTGGCGGGTGAAACCCGCTTCCCCGTTAAGCCTTTCTTGCCGCCGCGGCGCTAAGGTGCGCCACTCAGGCAGGGAGCAACATTCAGGTGTCGCCCATCGTCACGGCCATTCTGGTGGCCAGCAATCTCGGGCTGATCTTTCTCTTGATGACCGTGCCGCTTGGTTCGCGCACGGTCAGGGTCAGCCGCGTGATTGCGATGGAGCGCCAGCGCCTCTGGCATGCGCTGTGGCCGCTTGGCAGCGATGCCGGCTGGTCCGGCGAGATCCTGGCGGCCGAGCCGCTGGACGGGGAGGGTGTGTACCGCATCATGCTGTCGTGGGAAGGCCGCGACGGGGAGCCGATCGAGCGCAGGGCGCGGTTTGACGATGTCGTCGAGGGCAGCCGCTTCTCGATGCGCGTGCTCGAGGATACCGCGCTCGATGCCTCGTTCTGGAAAGACTATCGCGAAACCGCAGAGCTGGTTTCCGAAGGCAGCGGCACGCGGGTGACGCTTGGCCGGACTGATCGTTACCGCGGCGTTGCCTTTCTGGTGTTCCGCTACTTCGCCATGCGCCGCGAACTGTCCAAGCTGCAACGTTGGGCGATGACCGGGCAGTACCGCAAGGGCGGCTGGTTCGAGCATCCGCTGAGCCAGGTCGGCTTTGCCGTGCTGTCGGCACTGATCCTGTGGCCGTTCTTCGGCCTCCATCTCGGCGGGCTGGCGCTGGCCGCCATCCTGACGTCCGTCGTGGCCCTGCACGAACTCGGCCACATGGCGGCATTCCGGCTGATGGGCCACCGCAAGGCGCGGATGATCTTCATCCCGTTGCTCGGCGGCATCGCCATTGGCGGCCGGCCCTACAACAGCCGTTTCGAAGTGGCCTTCGTGGCGATGATGGGGGCGGGTTTTTCCGCCTTCCTGGTGCCGATCGTCATCGCCGCCAGCGCGCTGGCCGGCAGCGAGGGGCATAAGGGCGCTGCAGCGCTGCTGGCGGCGCTGGCAGGCTGTGCGGCCCTGTTCAACATCGCCAATCTGGTGCCGGTGTGGAAGTTCGACGGCGGCCAGGTGCTGCGCCAGATCTGCCCGGGGCCGGTCGCGCTGGCGCTGGCCTCGTTCTTCCTGCTCTCGGCGTTCCTGGCGGTGGGCTGGCAGGCCGGCTTTTCCTCCGGCTTCCTGCTGGCGACCGGAGCGGTCTTTTCAATCCTCAGCCTGCTGACGATGGGCAGCGGGGTAAAGCCGCGTTACGAGCTGAAGCCTATCGGTACCGTCGACCGCTTCGCCATCGCCGGCGCGCTGCTGGCGGTGTTCGTCATCCATGGCTGCGGCGTTCTGTGGGCGTCGGCGCAGTTGCTGTGAGCTGGTTGCGCCCGAAAGGATCAACCCGTCTTGCGGGCAGCCTCGGCCGGCAAAGCCGTCACGGGACCAAAAACATCCTCGAAGGCTGATTTCAGCGCCAGGTCCAGATCGGCCATGCCGACGGGCAAGCCGAGGTCGACGAGGCTGGTGACCCCGTGCTCCTGAACCCCGCACGGCACGATGCCGCCGAAATGCTCGAGCTCCGGTTCGACATTGATGGCGATGCCGTGGAAGCTCACCCAGCGCCGCAGCCTTATGCCGATTGCCGCGATCTTGTCCTCCGCGGGCGAGCCGTCCGGCAGGGCGGGGCGATCGGGTCGCACCACCCAGACGCCAACCCGGTCCTCGCGGCGTTCGCCGCGCACGTTGAAGGCGGCGAGCGTGCCGATGATCCACTGTTCGAGCGCGGCAACGAAAGCGCGCACGTCCTCGCGCCGCCGCTTCAGGTCGAGCATGACATAGGCGACCCGCTGGCCCGGCCCATGATAGGTGTATTCGCCGCCACGCCCGGCGGCAAAGACCGGAAAGCGATCGGGCTCGATCAGGTCCTCGATGCGGGCGCTGGTGCCTGCGGTGTAGAGCGGGGGATGCTCGACCAGCCAGACCATTTCGCCGGCGGCCCCGCTGCGGATCGCCTCGGCCCGCGCTTCCATGAAGGCCAGCGCATCGGGGTAGGCTGTCAGGCCGGGCTCGATGCGCCACTCGACCGGCGCCGATCCGGGGAGAGGCAGGAACGACGTGGCGATCTGGCTGCGTTCTGTCATGGGTCTTCGTTATTGTTCGTGCGTGCCGCGATCCCAAAACCGCCTCGCACTTTTGGGCAACATGCATCCGCCTTCCATATGGCGATATCGGGTGCAAACGTCCAGTTCCGCATGCTCATTCCGATCCTGTGGGCCGATATGCCAATCGGTTGAGATTATTGCGCATCGCGCACTTGTTTCGCCGGAAACGATTTGCTACACGCCGCGAGCCGGTCGGTTCCGGCTCCTACCACGTGCGGTCGTGGCGGAATTGGTAGACGCGCAGCGTTGAGGTCGCTGTGGGGCAACCCGTGGAAGTTCGAGTCTTCTCGACCGCACCAAATTTCCTGAAGCAAGCCTTCGGACGCCTTGAGATAACCTCCGGCAATCTGGGATCATCAGACCCTGAATAGGGCGCGCCGCCCTTCCTATAAGGGCCGGACCTCGGGCCCATTCGGCAGATCGACGGTCACGACGAGGCCGCTTGGCTGATTGTCGCGCAACTCGATCTTGCCGCCATGGCCCTGGATGATGTCAGCCACGATCGAGAGACCCAGACCAAAACCGTGTTTCGACGCGACGCCGCGCGACATGTCCTCCTTGAAGAAGGGTTCGAAAACGCGGGAGCGCGCCGTCATCGAAATGCCGGGCCCATCGTCGCCCACCGCGATGCGCGCTGCCGTGTCGGTCTGGGTCAATGCGACGGTGACGTTGCCGGCGAATTTGACCCCGTTGTCGCACAAATTGGTGATGGCGCGCGCCAGCGCATTTGGTTTGCACCAGCCCAGAAGCCTGTCCGGCCCGGAATAGGAAACCGAAAACCCGACATCAGAGAATTCGGCGCAGACGGTTTGCAGCACGCTGGCAATGTCGGCCCGCTGCAGCTTTTCCATCGAGACGTCGTTGCGCAGATAGGTCAGGGTTTCGTCGATCAGATCTTCGATGTGCTGGACGTCGGACAATATGCCGGTTCGAACGGGGCCGTCATCCATGCGCTCGGCGCGAAGCCGCAGCCGGGTCAACGGCGTGCGCAGATCATGACTGACGCTGCGCAGCATGCGGGTGCGGTTTTCGATCATGGTGCGGATGCGCGTTCGCATCCTGTTCAGCGCGTGCGCCAGGCCGACCATTTCGATGGAGCCGCGCTCGGCGAAAAGCTCGTTGCCATTCTCGATCTCGGCTTCCCCCACTGCGTTCGAGATGCGCTTCAACGGCTCCGTCACGGCCCAGACCGCAAACAGCCAGATCAGCACGGGCAAGGCGATGAAAGCCATGAACCTGTAGAACGAGACACGGACGAAGCCTGATGTCAGCCAGGAATCGGGCATGCCGAAATGCGCCAGGACGCTTTGCCGGTCCAGATCGATGACAAACGCGTATTGGCCGCCGATCCTTTTCCAGCGCCCAGGGATCGAGCCGCTCTCGATCTGGAGAAGCCATCCGATGCTTCGCCATTGCAGATAGGAATCTGGAATATCGCTGATCTGTTCCCTGGGCAGGATCTTGAAATCAAAGCCGGCGCGCGTCGCCGCAGCCAGAACGGCGCCGCGGGCTTCGGTTGGTGTTTCGCGCAACAAGGCAGCGACAACCGCCGCCCGCCTGGCGCTATCTTCAACGACAGGAAGGTCGATATTCGCTATCAAACCCTCGACGACCGATCCGACGGACATGATCGCGATCACCGCGATGAAAATGATCGCCGCGAACTGCCCACGCACCGACTGCGGCAGGAAACGGCGGACCAAGCGCCTCACGCTTCCTCCACCGTGGCGGTGAAGATGTAGCCACCCAGCCGTACAGTCTTGAGAAGAACCGGATCGCGCGCGTCCTTTTCGATCTTCTGGCGGATCCGGCTGACATGGACGTCGACGCTTCGCTCGATCGGGCCGGCAAGCCCGGCATGGGTGACGCTGAGAAGCTCCTCGCGCGACAGAACCCGGCCCGCATTGCGGCAGAACGCCAGCAGCAGGTCGAATTCATGCGTCGTGGTCGCAACCCGCGCATTGCTGGGATCATGCAGTTGCCGGCGAACGGGATCGAGGCGCCAGCCGTTGAAGCGAAGCACCTTTGTGCGGTCGCGTTCGTCGGGAGCGTAAGCCGTGCGGCGCAGCAACGCCCTTATCCTTGCCGTCAGTTCGCGCGCGCTGAACGGTTTGGTCACATAATCGTCGGCGCCGATTTCCAGTCCGAAGATGCGGTCGATTTCCTCGCCAAGCGCCGTCAGCATCAGGATCGGAACGTTCGTTTGCGCACGAAGCCGGCGGCAGATGCTGAGGCCGTTCTCACCAGGCAGCATGATATCGAGCACGATGAGATCGAATTTCTGGTTGCGAAGCGCGGCGTTCATACGGGCGCCGTTGGCGGCGATTTCCACGATCATGCCGTTTTCCGTCAGCGTCTCGCCGAGCATGCGGGCGATCTCGATATCGTCTTCGACAATGAGGATATGCGGGCCTTGCCTCGGCGATTTGAACTCGGCGTTCAGATCGATCCGGCTGGAGCCTACCGCGGCCTGCATTGTATTATGTGTGGGCATCAAAACCGATATCCGACGAGAAGCATCCCCGAGGGCTGGACCTTGTCGACGACAACAGGGCTGTCGGCAGCGTCCCCCATAAGAATGCCGACCCCCGCCTGGCCACGCACCATCCAGTTCCGATTGAGCATATATGTGGCGGAAATCGAAAAATCGGCGCGCTTCAACCCGGCGCCGGCATCATAACGCGCCAGCCCTGAGCGAGCCGACTGCTCCGGCGTGACGCCGAAATAGGCCTGCATGTATTTCTCGTCGGCGAAGATGACCGATGCGCCGGCGCCGACAATCAACGATTGGGAGAGAGGCCGCGTCACCTCGATGCCAAGCGTGCCCTGCACGCCGTCGCTGCCGCCGATGGTCTTGTCCAGTTGCGCGAAGATTTCCGCTGGACCGAATTTCACCGCCGCCTTGGCGCCGACGACCGCGCCCATGTCGACATCCCCCAGGCCGCGCAGATGATCGGCAACGTCCTCCTTGCGGCCCATGTCGTACCCAAGCCGCGCGCCGAGTTCGAACGGCCCGTGTTGATAGAGGGCGACGTTGGCGCCCGTCGGATCTACCCTCACCGTGTCGAGGAATGTCGCCGATATGAAAGGCACCGGCATGACCTTGAACTCGTTGCTGCCCTCATATTTGGGGACGATGATGGCGCCGCCGCCCAGCACGACATGCCAGTCGGCCAGTTTCTGTTCGAAGCGCCCGAAACGCGAAGGATCGGGCGGCGGGGTCAGATCCTCGGTGTCGACGGCGATGGCGTCCGCCGCCTGCGCGATCTGCGACTGCGTTGAAAACAGGATTGCCATCGCCGCGAGAGAGGCCCGGCCGGCGAAGAGTCCAGAAACCATTTTGAACATGCATGCTCCAGAGCAGAGAGGCAGTAAGAGCCCCCGATGATCCGGACTATTTCAGGTGAAAATGGCTGCATGCGTGAAGTGATGTTAAGTCTTGTTGCGCAATCTTGGCCTGATCTTGGCTCCTGTAGGCCGCTCGAATGTTTGGAAGAGACCATTGGGCGGCGTATTCCGGTCCCGCCCCGTGCTCGGCAACGGCCCGCAGGGCCGAGTGTTGGTGGAGGTTATGCCGCCTTCTTCATCCGCGCCAGCGTATCGGCAACCACCTCGCCAAACGACGACGGCGTCGGTACGATGATCACCCCGGCCTCCTTCAGGATTTCGACCTTCTCTTGCGCCGACTCGCCGAAGGCGGAGATGATGGCGCCGGCGTGGCCCATGCGGCGGCCTTTCGGGGCGGAGAGGCCGGCGATGTACGCGATGAGGGGCTTGCGCATGTTGTCGCGTGCCCAAATCGCGGCTTCAGCCTCTTGCGGTCCGCCGATCTCGCCGATCATCACCACGGCGTCGGTCTCGTCGTCCTGCTCGAACAGTTTCAGCATGTCCTTGAAGGAGGAGCCGTTGATCGGGTCGCCGCCGATGCCGACGCTGGTCGACACGCCGATGCCGAGCGCCTTCATCTGCGAGGCGGCTTCGTAGCCAAGCGTGCCGGAGCGGCCGACAATGCCGACGCGGCCGGGCAGGTAGATGTTGCCGGGCATAATGCCCATCAGCGCCTGTCCAGGGGTAATCATGCCGGCGCAGTTCGGGCCGATCAGCCGCATGCGGTCCTCGTAGCGGTAGCGGCGCATGTAGCGCTTGACCTGCATCATGTCCTGCGAGGGGATGCCGTCGGTGATGCAGACGCAGAGTTTTATGCCGGCATCCGCGGCTTCCATGATCGAATCGGCGGCGAAGGGCGGCGGCACGAAGACGATGCTCGCCTCCGCGCGGGTCTCGCGCACCGCGCCCTTGACCGTGTTGAAGACGGGCAGGCCGAGATGCGTCTGGCCGCCCTTGCCGGGGGTGACGCCACCGACCAGCTTGGTGCCGTAGCGTTTCATGTCCTCGGCATGGAAGCTGCCGATCTTGCCGGTGAAACCCTGGACGATGACGCGGGTGCTGCGGTTGAGCAGGATTGCCATTTTCTCGACCTCCCTCAGGCTGCTTTTTTCTTGGCGGCCGCGCGCCAGGCGGCGACGGCTTTTTCGGCGGCTTCGGCCAGCGTGTCGGCGACGATCACCGCCTCGCCGGAATCGGCCAGGATGCGGCGCCCTTCCTCGGCCTTGGTGCCGGAGAGCCGCACCACCAGCGGCACGGTGACGCCGACCTCGCGGATCGCCTTGACGACGCCCTCGGCGACCCAGTCGCAGCGGTTGATGCCGGCGAAGATGTTGACCAGGATGGTCTCGACATTCTTGTCGCCCAGCACTGCCCGGAAGGATTTCGCCACCCGCTCGGGCGAGGCGCCGCCGCCAATGTCGAGGAAGTTGGCCGGCTCGCCGCCGGCGATCTTGATTATGTCCATCGTCGCCATGGCGAGACCGGCGCCGTTGATGATGCAGCCTATATTGCCGTCCAGGCCGACATAGGAGAGGCCACGGTCGCTGGCGAAGGTTTCGCGCGGGTCTTCCTGGCTCTTGTCGCGCAGTTCGGAGATTTCCGGCCGCCGGAACAGGGCGTTCTCGTCGAACGACATCTTGGCGTCGAGCGCCACGAGATTGCCGTCGCGGGTCACCACCAGCGGATTGATCTCGAGCATCGAGGCGTCGTAGTCGCGGAACACCTGGTAGCAGCTGAAGATGGTCTCGGTGGCCTTGCCGATCAGGTCGTGGTCGAGGCCGAGCCCGAAGGCGATCTCGCGGGCCTGGAAACGCTGCATGCCGACGCCGGGATCGACCGTGGTGCGCAGGATGGAATCGGGGGCCTTCTCGACGATGTCCTCGATCTCCATGCCGCCGGCGGCCGACGCCACGATCATGACGCGCTCTTCCTTGCGATCGAGCACGAAGCCGACATAGAGCTCCTGGGCGATGTCGACGGCTTCCTCGAGGTAGAGCCTGGAGATCAGCTTGCCGCGCGGTCCGGTCTGCTGCGTCACCAGCTTGCGCCCGAGCATGGCTTCGGCGGCGCTGGAGATTTCCTCGTCATTGGCGCACAGCTTGATGCCGCCGGCCTTGCCGCGCGCGCCGGAATGAACCTGCGCCTTCAAGACCCATTTGCCGCCGCCGATCTCGCGCGCCCGGTAGGTCGCCTGTTCGGGGCTGTAGGCCAGCCCGCCGCGCGGCACATGCACGCCGTGGCGAGCGAGCAGTTCCTTGGCCTGATATTCGTGGATGTCCATTGTTGTCCTCCCGTAACTTTCAATGCGTGGCGACGCGCGGCTCCCGTTGGTTAAGTTGGCCGGCGCGTTCGATGGCTTCGTTGACCACCAGAACGTTCCTCGCCATGCGCTCCGACGCGGCGTCGATCATCTTGCCGTCGAGTGCGGCGGCGCCTTTGCCCAGAGCCTCGGCTTCCTTGAGCACCTCAAGGATGCGCCTGGCCCGCGCGACCTCCTTTTCCGGCGGCGAGAAGACGTCGTTGGCGAGCGCGATCTGCGAGGGGTGGATCGCCCATTTGCCTTCGATGCCCAGCGCCGCGGCGCGTTTGGCCCCGGCGATGTAGCCCTCGGGATCGGAGAAATCGCCGAACGGCCCGTCAATGGCGCGCAGGCCATAGGCCCTGCAGGCAACCGTCATGCGCGACAGGGCGAAATGCCACTGGTCGCCGGGATAGTCGGGGTTGAGGCCGCCAATGTTGACGGTGCGCGCCTTGCAGCTTGCGGCATAGTCGGCGACACCGAAATGCATGGCTTCCAGCCGGCCGGGCGTCGCGGCGATCGCCTCGACATTGGCCATACCGAGCGCCGTCTCGATCAGCGCTTCGAGGCCGACGCGGGTCTTGAAACCCTTGGCCATCTCGATCTGGTTGACCATGGCCTCGACCATGTAGAGGTCGGCCGGCACGCCGACCTTCGGCACCAGGATGGTGTCCAGCCGGTCGCCGGCCTGTTCCATGACGTCGACCACGTCGCGGTACATGTAGTGCGTATCCAGCCCGTTGATGCGCACCGAGACGGTCTTGCCCTTGGCGCGCCAGTCGATGTCGTTGAGCGCCTGGATGATGTTCTTGCGGGCGCGTTCCTTGTCGGGCGGGGCGACCGCGTCCTCGATGTCGAGGAAGACGAAGTCGGCGGCGCTGTTGGCTGCCTTGTCGATCATTTCCGGGCTGGAGCCGGGAACCGCCAGCTCGCTGCGCTGCAGCCGCAATTTCTTCAAATGGTTGATGGTGTGGCTCATCGTCGGCTCCCTCAGGCGGCTTCGGCGACCGGCACGGCGGCCGAGGCGCGGAAATGCTGGATGGCGGCGCCGACGCCGGAGCCCGGCGCCAGCCTGACGCCGCAATCGAGCAGCGCCATTTCGGCCGCCGACAGCGAGGCGAGCACCATCACCTCGTTCAGCCAGCCGAGATGGCCGATGCGGAAGACCTTGCCCATCACCTTGTTGAGGCCACCGCCGAGCGAGGTTTGGTAGGTACGGTAGGCGCGCTTGACGATGTCGGCGCTGTCGATGCCTTCCGGCACCAGAATGGCGCTGACCGTATCGGAGTGCCATTTCGGCGCCTTGGCGCAGAGTTTCAGGCCCCAGGCGTCGACCGCCTTGCGCACGCCTTCGGCGAGGCGATGATGGCGGGCGAAGATGTTGCCCAGCCCTTCCTCGGCGATCAGGTCGAGCGAGGCGCGCAGGCCGCGCAGCAGCTGCGTCGCCGGCGTGTAAGGGAAATAACCGGCATCGTTGGCGCGGATCATGTCCTCGAAGGAGAAGAAGCAGCGCCGGTGGGTGGCGGTTCGCGAAGCGACAAGCGCCTTCTTGCTGACGGAAAGGAAACCGAGGCCGGCGGGCAGCATGAAACCTTTCTGCGAGCCGCTGACGGCGCAGTCGACGCCCCATTCCTCCTGGCGGAAATCGATCGAGCCGATCGACGACACGCCGTCGACGAAGAGCAGGGCAGGGTGGTTGGCATCGTCGAGCGTGGTGCGGCAGCCGGCGACATCGCTGGTCACGCCGGTCGCCGTCTCGTTCTGCGTGCAGAAGACGGCCTTGATGCGGTGCGCCTTGTCCGCCTTCAGCCGCTCGGCATAGAGCTCGAGCGGCACGCCGGTGCCCCATTCGCAGTCGATGACATCGACCTCGAAGCCGAGGCGCTCGGCCATGTCGACCCACAGATGCGAGAACTGGCCGAAGCGCGACATCAGCACGCGGTCGCCGGGGCTGAGCACGTTGGTCATCGCCGCTTCCCAGGCGCCGGTGCCCGAGGACGGGTAGATGAAGACGCGGCCGGTCTCGTTCCTGAAGACTGTCTTGATGTCCTCGAACAGCGGCAAAGTCAGATCCGGGAAAGATGCGGCGCGCATGTCCTCCATTGGGAGGTTCATCGCCTGCCGGACCTGTTCGGGGATGTTGGTCGGTCCGGGAATGAAGAGATGGGTGAAACCGGCCATGGTGCGAACTCCTCCTGATCCAGCAAAGCGGTGGGGGGAGTTTCGTTTCGACGGCTAAAGCCAACAACACCTTGGCGGGTAAGATCTCGCCGCGCGCGGGTGGGGCGGGCCTACCCGGTTGGCCTACCCGAAAGGCTGCTTCTGGGTGCGCCTCTCGCGCGCATAGAGCGCGACGGCCATCGCCCGGTTGCGGACGTCGAGCTTGTCGTAGAGATTCTTCAGGTGGTACTTCACCGTGTTCTCGGAAATGCCGGTCCGCGTGGCGATCTGCAGATTGGTCCAGCCGTCGGAAAGCACCGCCAGCAGCTCGCGCTCACGCACCGTGAGCTGCGCGAGCGGCGTGTCGTTGACCTTGTTGATGTCGATATAGGGGATGCAGATGCGGCCATGCGCCACTGCCAGGATCGTGTCGAAGATGATGGCCGGATCGTCGAACTGAAAACAATAGCCCTGCGCTCCCAGCCGTACGCATTGCTTCAGGATGCCGATGTCATGGTCGTTGGAAAAGACGGTGATGCGCACGTCGAGCTTGCGGCTCTGGACCTCGGCCAGCACATCCGCGCCGTCCATGTCGGCGAGCTTCCAGCCGATGATTGCGACGTCGAATCCGCCCTTCGCCGCCAGATCCAGGAATTGCTTGCCGCTCTGCACGCTGCCCAACAAGTCGAACCGGCCATCGCATTCGAGCATCTCGCGCAGCGCCGATATGACGAATGGATTGCGTTCGGCGACGACAATGCGCATGCGCCGGTCGCCAATTGCCTTGCTCGTTTTCCCGGGCTTGCTGTTCAAGGGCCGTTTTTGTCCTGGGGTGGTTGTGCCGCAACTCCGAGGTCAGGCTTCAGGCCTGGACCCGTACCATGACAATTCTGCCCCAATCGCGCGGGGGTGCTCTTTCCCCAGCGACATCGGCTGTCGCGCCGCCTGAAGCCGCGATTCGCTGGTTGCTGATGGGACAGGCGCCGCCAGGGCAGACATCCGGCGATACGCTCACCACGTGGCATGGAACCAGCGTTTCGTTTGATATTCCGTGCCTTAGAGCGATAAGTTCTCAAATCGAATCGCGTCTGCAGGCGAGGTGCATCGAATTTTCGCGAAACCGGTTTCCGCTTTAAGGTCCGATGCTCTAGACCTGAGACACGATTTTTCCGGGAATGGCGGGAGGCGCTGTTGGAGGACAAGCAGACGATCTCCGCCAAGGCGGCCGACGACATCCACGCTGACATCTATGGCGAGGACGGTGCGGTCCTTTCGTCCTTCCTTGCCCAGATCGGCGCCGCGATCGCCGACCGCGATACGCCGACCCTCAAGCATGAAGTCGACCATCTCCACCAGTCGGAACTCGGCGACCTGATCGAGGCGCTGCATCCCGAACAGCGGCGAGCCCTGGTCGAACTGCTGGGCGCCGATTTCGACTTCTCCGCGCTGACCGAGGTCGACGAGGCGATCCGCATGGAGATCGTCGATCACCTGCCCAATGCGCAGATCGCGCAGGCGGTGCAGGAACTCGATTCCGACGACGCCGTCTACATTCTCGAAGACCTTGAAAAGGAAGACCAGGACGAGATCCTGTCGCAACTGCCGTTCACCGAACGGATCAGGCTGCGCCGTTCGCTGGACTATCCCGAAGAGACCGCCGGGCGGCGCATGCAGACGGAGTTCGTCGCGGTGCCGCCGTTCTGGACGATCGGCCAGACCATCGACTACATGCGTGAGGACAAGAACCTTCCCGACCGTTTCAGTCAGATCTTCGTCATCGATCCGACCTTCAAGCTCGTCGGCGCCATCGATCTCGACCAGATCCTGCGCACCAAGCGCGCGGTCAAGGTCGAGGATGTCATGCATGAGACGCGCCACGCCATTCCGGCGACCATGGATCAGGAAGAGGCGGCGCGCGAATTCGAGCAGTACGACCTCTTGTCGGCCGCCGTCGTCGACGAGAACGAGCGGCTGGTCGGCGTGCTGACCATCGACGATGTCGTCGACGTCATTCAGCAGGAGGCCGAGGAAGACCTGCTGCGCATGGGCGGCGTCGGCGACGAGGAACTCTCCGACACGGTGTTTGCAACCTCGCGTTCGCGCGTTCCCTGGCTGCTCGTCAACCTTGTCACGGCATTCCTGGCGGCATCGGTGATCGGGCTGTTCGACCACACGATCGAGCGGATCGTGGCGCTCGCCGTGCTGATGCCGATCGTCGCCGGCATGGGAGGCAATGCTGGTTCGCAGACCATGACCGTCACCGTACGGGCGCTGGCGACGAAGGATCTCGACATCTACAACGCCGCCCGAATCATCCGCCGCGAAATGGGTGTGGGCTTCATCAACGGCGTTGTCTTTGCCGTTTTGATCGGCATCGTCGCCGCCCTGTGGTTTCGTGATCCCAATCTGGGCGGGATCATCGGCGCGGCGATGATCATCAACATGTTCGCGGCCGCCCTTGCCGGTATCCTGATCCCGCTCATGCTCGACCGATTCAAGATCGATCCCGCCGTGGCGTCGGCGGTTTTCGTCACCACCGTCACCGACTGCGTCGGCTTTTTCGCCTTCCTCGGCCTCGCAAGCTGGTGGTTCGGCGTCAGGTAGCCTCAATTGACTTTTACGTAAATGCCGTGCGAGGCTCGTGCGGGGGCCATGTCGATTCCGGCGGGCAAGGGTTTGGTTCGGGACGGGAGGCAGCGCCGCCTGGCGTTGCCCCGGGGTTCGGGCATGGAGCGACAATGCGGGAATATTACTCGATCACCGAACTGACCCGCGAATTCGACGTGTCGACGCGGACGCTGCGTTTCTATGAGGACGAGGGGCTGGTGCAGCCGGTGCGGCGTGGCCGTACGCGGCTGTTTCGCCCGTCCGACCGCCATCTCATCCGGCAGATCATGCGCGGAAAGCGGCTCGGTTTCTCGATCAACGAGATCCGCGAAATCATCCAGATGTACAAGGAGCCGCCGGGCGAGGTCGGGCAGCTGAAGCTGATGATCAAGCGCATCGAGGAAAAGCGCGAGGATCTCAGGCAAAAACGCCGCGACCTCGAGGAAACGCTGGCCGAACTCGACCAGGCGGAGGAGTCCTGCGTCGAGCGGCTGGTTGAGCTCGGCGTCAATACGTAACGCGGCTCAGATCCAGCGCCGCACCATTTTGGCGTAATCGCGATATCTCTTCCCAAACTTCGCCGCCAGCATCTTTTCCTCACGCTCGATGGCGACCTTCTGCGTGGCGAAGGCCGCGATGAACGCCAGCGGCAGGAACCATACGATCCCCGTGACAAAGGCGACGCCGATTAGTAGCAGCGTGTTGGCGAGATACATCGGGTTGCGGGTGACGCCGAATGGCCCTGTGGTGACGAGGTGGTCCGGCACTGCATTGGGGTTGAGCGTCGTTCTGGCCCGGACCATGGTGCGGATGGCGGTGAACCAGAGCGCCGCGACGGCGAGCAGCGCCACCCAGCCGGCCGCGAACAGCAGGTCGCCCAGCAGATCGCCGATCCAGGGCAGCGGATAGAGCAGGCCGAGAATGACGCTGATGGCGATTGCTGCGACGTAGATCACCGGCGGCCACGGTATCACGCCGGGCTTCGGCTGGGTTCCGGTCATTGCGTTCCTCCCTCGTTCATCTTGTCCTCGGTCTGGCCCGTGCAGCTGGCGGCCAGATCGCCCAGATGCGCTCGGAATTCCGCAGTCTGGTCGTTGTTCTCGAGCCGATCAAGCGCGGCCTCGCCCTCGAGCGTCGTCAGCATGCAACTGCAATAGCTCGAACAGAAGGTCGCGTTGCGCGTCTGCTCACATGAACGCTGGCAGGTTTTCAGGAAATTGACCTGCACGGTTTCGACCTGAGCCGGCATGACTTGCGAGAACAGCCAGACGCAGCCGATCAGCAGCGGCTGGTGGATCAGGTAGAAAGCGAGGCTGTGGCGGCCGATGAACACCAGCGGATTGGCCCAGCGGCCTGGCATGAGGTTCGCCAGGCGGACTCGCAGGCCGGAGGCTGAGACGAGTTTCGTCACCCCGATGCCGACAAGCACCGCGCCGAACCACGGAAACAGCGGCACATAGTCGTTGGAGCGTGGGTTGATCGCCGACAGGCCGATCCACCACAGCCAGGGATGGTCCAGCGCTTCGAAGCGCAGATAGACGGGCGCGGCGATGACCAGCGCGGCAACGACAAGGGTCAGCAGGGCGGGCAGCCGCAGGAAGGCGAGGCCGAGCAGGCTGGCGAGCGCGATCTCGTGCAGGATGCCGAAGAAGATGAATCCGTCCGGCGTCGCGATACGGGTTACCACCGAAATGGCGATCGCCGCTCCGGCGACCATGGCAAAACGTTTCCAGAAACCGTTCCAGCGGATTTGCTGGCCGTGCGCGAGGTAGAGGCTGACGCCGACCAGGAACAGGAAGGTCGAGGCAATGCAGCGCGCGTAGATCTTCCACCAGCCGAAGGCGGTGAGGCCTGGATCGGTATAGCCGAAGAATTCCAGGTCCCAGGTGAAATGGTAGCTCGCCATGGCCAGCAGCGCGATGCCGCGCACGATGTCGATGGCGACGATGCGCCTGGATGGCTCCGGAACGGGTGCGGTCGGCGTATGGATGGTCATGGTCTCGCGATCTGATTCAGCCCCGCGTGAGAACTATCACGGTTGGACCGGACAGAAGAAGCCGGGGCGTTGGATCAAGCGACGCTTTAGGCCAGTGCCGGGAAGTCGTTGACCGACTTCGCTTTTCACGGCCTATGCGTCGGTTTCCTCTTAATCGTCCGGGAACGGCCAAGGCAGATTTGGCCGGTGATTCTGCTTTGGGGAAGCAATGTCCACCCATGTGCGCCATCCAATCTGGCTCCCGGCCCTCAGGGCCGCGGATGCGCGCACCTTCGCCTCGCTTTATGCGGTCGAATCCTTTGCCCGCGCCACGGTGTCGAGCGTCATCCCGATCCAGGCCTACGAAATCCTGCACAATGAGCAGATCGTCTCGATCCTCTACACCATCGTGGCGCTGCTCGGCCTGTCGGTAACCTTGTTCATGCCGATGCTGATCCGCCGCTTTGCCCGGCGCTGGGTCTACACCGCAGGCGCCTGCCTGCTCGCCATCGGCTCGCTGTTCTTCGTCACCCACACGCTGGCCGGGCAATTGGCCGGGATGCTGTGCCGTGTCATGGGGGCCAGCGCGCTTTCGATCACGCTCAACCTCTACATCATGGACCACATCCGCAAGACCGACTTCATGCAGGCCGAATCGCTGCGCATGGCGTGGTCGATGTTTGCCTGGACCGGTGGGCCGACACTCGGCATCTTCCTCTACACGCGCTTCGGTATCTATGCCGCGCATGGTGCGGTGGCGGTGTTCGCGCTAGCGCTCTTGGCGCTGTTCTGGACCTATCGGCTGGGCGACAATCCGTCGATCCGGCCCGGCAAGACACGGCCGGCCAATCCGCTCGCCAATATCGGCCGCTTCGTCGCGCAGCCCAGATTGAGGCTTGCCTGGCTGATCGCCTTCGGCCGCTCCTGCTTCTGGACGACGTTCTTCGTCTATGGGCCGCTGTTCATGGTGATCACCGGCGAGGGCAAGCTGGCCGGCGGCCTGCTGGTTTCGGCGGGCAACGCATTGCTCTTCATGGCGATCTTCTGGGGCAAGGCCGGAAAACGCTTTGGCGGCCGGCGCACCATGACATTCGCTTATTTCGCCATGTCGG
This sequence comes from Mesorhizobium sp. WSM4310, assembly GCF_007003935.1. Lineage (NCBI taxonomy): Bacteria > Pseudomonadati > Pseudomonadota > Alphaproteobacteria > Hyphomicrobiales > Phyllobacteriaceae > Mesorhizobium > Mesorhizobium sp. WSM4310. The sequence continues at coordinate 78,484 of NZ_VFTA01000003.1, read as the reverse complement.
CGATGCTTTTGGCGGCAGGCACGGTCGGAGAGAGCGTCCCGCTGCTCACCGGCGCGTTCCTGCTGTGCGGCGCCTTCTTCACCATAGCGCTCGACGCGCTGGGCTCGACCGCCTTCATGCGTTCGGTGCGCTCCTATGAACGGGCGCAGATGGCGGCGGTCTACCGCACCTATCTCGATTTTTCCGAACTGACGCCGCCGCTGGTCTATTCGGTGGTGCTCGCCTTCTTCGGGCTGGGCTCGGTGTTCGTCACGCTTGGTCTGCTCGCGGCGGTTTGCGGTTTTGTCACGTGGCGATACCTGCCGAAGTCACTGTGAGGATCACGGCTTTGGTGCAAGCGCCGCGTGGCGCTCGCGCACCCAGTTGTGGAAACGGTGCAGGTCATACTCCTCGGGCATGAGCACGCCGGCCCGGTGGCGCATCGAGCGCAGGCCCTTCTGGTTGACCTCGCAGATGGCGGCGTCCTCTTCCAGCACCTGTGTGCCGAAGGCGACGATGTTGTCGATGTCGGTCGCGGCCAGCGCCTCGGGCGCGAACAGCCATTCGGCGACAAGCTGCGTCTGCTCGGGACCGAGCGGCACCAGGCGTACCGTCCTGATATAGTCGACATGACCGACGATGAACATCGAGGGCAGGCTGGTGGCGTAGGTCTGGCCGGCGGCGCGTTCGGCCGGCGTCAACCCGGAGAAGACCGGCCCGTGCGTCTGGCCGTCGCGCGACCAGGTCTCGGCGCCGGCGCGCAGGCCGCCGGAAAATTCCGGCGCGTCATTGTCGGCGTGGCGCGTCCATTCGGGATCATCGTGCCGGCTCATCAGGCCGCGGCCATAGATCGGCACCAGCCGCGACAGGTCCTTGTGGATGCCCGGGCAGTGCAGGCACTCGTTGAAGTTTTCCCAAAAGATCTTCCAGTTGCAGTGCATCACCTTGCGCAGCACATGGCCCGATACCAGCGTTTCCAGCGGCCAGTTGCCGAGATCGCCGGAGGCCGGGTCGAAGGAGGCCTGCGCGGAGCCCGCCGCATCCTCCTGCAGATTGATGAAGACGAAGCCGCGCCACACCGAGAGCGCGACGCGGTAGAGCGGATGGTCGGCCTTGTCGAATCCATCAGGCAGCGATTTAGATGGCACGCGCACGAGGTCGCCGCGCAGCGAATAGGACCAGGCATGGTAGGGGCAGGTGATCAGCCGCGCCTTCAGCCGGCCCTCGCTCTCCTGGCAAAGCTGCGAGCCACGATGGCGGCAGGTGTTGTGGAAGGCACGCAAAGCGCCGGTGTCGTCGCGCAGCACGATGATGTCCTGCGTGCCGATGCGGAACCGGCGGAAGGCCAGCGGCTTTGCCAGATCGGCCTCGCGGCAGACGAGCAGCCAGTTTCTGTACCAGATGGCGTCGAGGTCGAGCTGGTAGCTCTCACCGTCCCAATAGGCCGATGAGGGCAGGGTCGGTTCGGCCTGGGTCAGGCCATTGTAAGGGGCGCGCTCGCTGGCAGTGGGCTGCATGGCTGGCTTCCTGTGAAGCGGTCAGCCGACACCCAGCCAGGAGAATTGTCAATTGTCGCGCCTGGAAACGGCATGGCGCAATCGCGCTGTTTGCCGGCGGAATTTGGTTTGCCGCGTGTCGCGATTTTCCCTATAGTCATGCAGTCGTCGGTTCCGTTTTGGAGCCAAGAGGGAATGCGGTGCGGGCGAAATTCTTGCCCAATGCCGTGGCTGCCCCCGCAACTGTGTGCGGTAGTCCTCTCCATATGCCACTGAAGATTCGTCTTCGGGAAGGTGGGGAAGGGCGCTGATCCGTGAGCCAGGAGACCTGCCGACGACGGCAAAACTGACAGGCCCTCGGGTGGAGGGTGAAAGGACAAGATATGAATACCGCTTCCGTCTCCCTCGGCGCCTCCGTCTCCTCGCAGTCGCGCTTCATGCAGCTGGCGCTTGCCGCGCTGCTCGGCACGTTCATCATCGGCTTTGTCGGCTTCTCGCATATCGATGCGGTCCACAATGCGGCTCACGACTATCGCCATTCGATGGGTTTTCCCTGCCACTGACGAAGGCCTGACATCATGAATTTGTTTCGCAACGTCGTGTTCATCGCGGCGATCGCAGGGCTCGTGGGGGGCATTGCGCTCGCCTGCATGCAAGCCTACGCGACCGACCCACTGATCCTGAAGGCCGAAGTCTATGAAAAGGCCGGCGGCGGCCATCACCACGACCACGCCGCTGTTACCACAAACGACAACGCCATGAGCTCGGCCGTTCCGGCTGACAATGCCATGAGCGGCGCGGCCCCGGCTCCTGCGGAGGCGGCCGCCCCGGTCGAGGACGAAGGCTGGGCTCCGGCCGACGGTTTCGAGCGCTTCGCCTTCAATGTCCTTGCCAACATCGTCAGCGGTATCGGTTTTGCGCTGATCCTGGTCGCTGTCTCCGAATTCATGGGCGGTATCGGCAACTGGCGGCAGGGTGTCTTCTGGGGCCTAGCTGGCTTCGCTATATTCACTTTGGCACCTGGGCTCGGCCTACCGCCGAAACTGCCGGCAATGCCTGACGCCGATCTCTTGCAGCGCCAAATCTGGTGGACTTTGACAGTGGTGGCGACTGCCGCCGGCCTTGGGCTGATCGCGTTCCGCAAGTCACTGCCTCTTGCCCTTCTTGGCATTGCTCTTATCGTGGCGCCGCATATCGTTGGCGCGCCGCAACCCGATAGCTTCGTGACGCCAATCCCCGAAGGCTTGCATCACCAGTTCATCGTGGCCTCAACGCTCACCCGTCTAGTGTTCTGGCTGGTGCTCGGCGCTGTCGTCGGCGTTGTGCGCGGACGCTTCACCGGCACCGCGACCAGCCTGCGCGACAGCTTTGCCTGATCGAAGCTCGCTGACCTTCATCATCGGCGGTGCCCGCTCCGGCAAGAGCGCGCACGCCGAAATCCTGGCGACGGCCTTGCCTTCGCCATGGATCTACATCGCCACGGCGCAGGCCTATGACGACGAGATGCGCGAGCGCATCGCGCTGCACCGCTCGCGGCGCGGCGCGGGCTGGATAACAGTCGACGCACCGCTTGACCTTGCCGGCGCGCTTGAGGCCTTGCCCGACAACCGGCCGGTGCTGGTCGACTGCCTGACGCTGTGGCTGACCAATCACATGCTGGCCGATCACGATCTCGAGCTGGAATGCCGGCGGCTGAGGGACGTGCTGTCGCGGCCGCGCGGGCCGTGGTTCGTGGTGTCCAATGAAGTCGGCCAAGGCATCGTGCCCGACAATGCACTGGCGCGCCGTTTTCGCGACGACGCCGGACGGCTCAACCAGCAAGTCGCGGCGATCGCCGACACCGTGCTGCTGATGGTGGCGGGGCTGCCGCTCAAGGTGAAATGACATGACCGACATCGACAATAAGGACGAGGAACGCCATCGCGCCAAGATGGCCAAGCGCAAGGCGGTGCAGGACGCCGAGGTGGCGGCCAAGACGATCGAAAAGGGGCTGCTGATCGTCAACACCGGTCCGGGCAAGGGCAAGACTACGGCTGCCTTCGGCCTGGCGCTCAGAATGCTCGGCTACGGCAAGCGCGTCGGCGTCGTGCAGTTCATCAAGGGCAAATGGCATACCGGCGAGAAGGATGCGTTTGCCGCTTTCGGCGACCGCGTCGTCTGGCACGCAATGGGCGAGGGCTTTACCTGGGAGACGCAGGATCTGAAGCGCGATATCGCTGCCGCCGAGGCTGCCTGGACCAAGGCGCTGGAGTTGATCGCCGATCCCTCGATCAGCCTTGTCGTGCTTGACGAACTCAACATCGCGCTGCGCTATGATTATCTCGATCTCGACAAGGTAGTTGCGGCGCTGAAGGCGCGCCGCGAGGGACTGCATGTCGTCGTCACCGGCCGCAACGCCAAGCCGGCGCTGGTCGAGGCGGCCGATCTGGTCACCGAGATGGGCGTGACCAAGCACCATTTTTCGGCAGGCGTGAAAGCGCAGCAGGGGATCGAGTTCTAGTCGCTTGGCAAGCAGGAGCGTTGTTTGGAACAAGCTGTAATCGTCTATCTTCGTCTCAATGACGGTCAGTTTGGAACGCCGCGAGAGCACGAATCCGTTCGCGCGTTGGAGGAACGGCTAGAGCAAGCCATTGGGGGTGGTTCGGTCGGAGAGTTTGACGGCGATTTGTTTGGTGAGGGTGAGTGCGTCCTCTACATGTACGGGCCAGATGCTGAACGACTTTTTGTCGTGATCGAACCTATATTGAAATCGTCTCCCGTGGCTGCCGGCGGGTATGCGATCAAGAGGTTCGGCGAGGCAGCTGATCCAAGCGCAAAGGAAGTCCGCGTCACTTGGTAGGTTGGGTTTCGATCTACTCAGGCCAGAATGACGACGACCGAAACCACCCCAAACAGCGCGATCAGCAGATAATCGGCGACGCGGTAGAGTTTCAGTGCCTGCCTGATGTCGTCGCTGTCGACGTCGCGGCGGCCGCCTTCGCCCATGAAGACGTCGTCGACCATGATGCCGCCATAGCTGCGTGGCCCGGCAAGCGCCAGGCCGAGCGCGCCTGCCATGGCCGCTTCCGGCCAGCCGGCATTGGGCGAGCGGTGTTTTTTTGCATCGCGCCGCACCGCCTGCCAGGCACTGCCGGGATCGGCGCCCTTGACCAGGGAAGCCGCCAGCACGATCAGCAGCGCAGTCAGCCGTGACGCCGGCAGGTTGATCCAGTCGTCGAAACGCGCCGCCGCCCAGCCGAAAGCCTCGTGGCGCGGGGTGCGATGACCGATCATCGAATCGGCGGTGTTGGCGGCCTTGTAGGCGGCGCCGCCGGCGAGCCCGCCGACACCGGTCCAGAAGGCAGGGGCGACGATGCCGTCGGAAAAATTCTCGGCCAGGCTCTCGATCGCCGCGCGGCAGACGGCGGCGCGGTCGAGCGCTTCGGGATCGCGGCCGACTATGCGCGAGACGGCGACCCGGCCCATGGCGAGGCCGCCCGATTCGAGCGAGTCAGCCACGGCCTCGACGTGTTCGTAGAGGCTCTTCTGTGACAGCAGCGATGTCGCCAGAAGGGCGGCAATGAAAAACCCCAGCGGAACGAACCAGAGCAGGACAAGCTGCACGCAAAGGCCGATCACCGCCGGCACCAGCACGATGACCAGCAGCGCCTGGACGCCACGTTGGCGACGCAACGCGTCGGGATCAGTGGCGCGGTTGAGCCTCAAGTCGAGAAAGGATATCAGCCTGCCGAACCACGTCACCGGATGGCCGATGGCGCGGAAGAGCCAGTCCGGGTAACCCAGGACAAATTCGACGGCCAGTGACAGGAAAGCGATCAGGACTGACATGAAGCTTCTTGATGGAGCGGTGGACCATGGTGGGAGTCTTGGCCGGGCGAGGGCGCTTTTCCCCAGCGCTCCTCTGCCGTTCGTCGACCTTTCGACCGGTATCAATCCGCACTCCTACCCGCTTTTCAACCTGCCCGCCACCTCGCTGTCGCGATTGCCGGAAGCGGGGCGGGCGCGGGAGTTGACGGAGATCGCGGCCAGTACCTATAGCGCGCCGTCGCCGGCCAATGTGGTCGCGGCGCCCGGCACGCAGATCCTGCTGCCGCGCGTGGCCTCGCTGGTCAGGCCCGGCAAGGCATTGGTGCTGGGGCCGACCTATGCCGAACATGCGCGTGCCGCGGCGATCGCCGGGCATCAGGTGAGCGAAGTCAGCGATTTTGCCGCACTGGCGGACGCCGACCTTGCCATCATCGTCAATCCGAACAATCCCGATGGTCGCGTCATCGAGCGCGACCGGCTGCTGGCATTGGCCGCCGGGCTGCGCGCCAGAGGCGGGCTGCTGGTCGTCGACGAGGCGTTCATGGATGTCGGCCCGCGCCAGCACAGCCTCGCCGGCGACGTCGATCAGGGCGGCATCGTCGTGCTGCGTTCCTTCGGCAAGTTCTTTGGCCTGGCCGGGCTGCGGCTTGGCTTCGCGCTTTCCGATCGCCCAACGGTGGAATTGCTGCAAAGGCAATTCGGGCCGTGGGCAGTGGCCGGTCCAGCGCTGGACTATGGCATTCGCGCGCTTGCCGATATTGGCTGGCAGGACGCGATGCGGGCATCGCTCGCCGAGGCAGCCGCGCGGCTGGACGCATTGTTCGGCCGTTTCGGCGTGCCGGTCGTGGGCGGCACCACGCTGTTTCGCTATATCAGTCTTCCGGATGGCGCCGGCCTGTTTTCGGCGCTTGGCGAGAGGGGCATTCTGCTTCGCCACTTCAACGACCGGCCGTTTGTGTTGCGGGCCGGCCTGCCGGGGAGCGAGGTGGAATGGGAGCGGCTCGAATCCGCCCTTGCCGAATGGGCGGCGCGGCGCGAGGATCAATCGAAGGGCTCGAAGCAATGATCCATGTCTGCTCGCTGGCAAAGGTCGAGGAAACAGTGGCAAGGACCGGCGCCGACCGCATGCTGTCGCTGCTCGCCGCCGGAACCGAGGTGGTGCGACCGGCCTCGATCGCCCGGGAAAACCATCTGCATGTGGTCATGCACGACATAGCGGTGGCGCAGGACGGCATGACCATGCCTGGCGAGGAGCATGTTCGCGACGTGCTCGATTTCGCGCGCCGCTGGGATCGGGCGAAGCCCATGGTCGTGCATTGCTATGCCGGCATCAGCCGCTCGACCGCTTCGGCCTACATCATCGCCGCCGCTCTGGCGCCGACACGCGACGAGGCCGAACTGGCATGGACGCTGCGGGCGCTGTCGCCCTCGGCGACACCCAATCCACGGCTTATTGCCGTGGCCGACGCGCTGCTGGATCGCAACGGCCGGATGATCGAGGCGATCCAGTCGATCGGGCGCGGCGCCGACGCCTTCGAAGGCATGCCGTTCGCGCTGAAGATCGACGGCTAAAAGCGGCTATCTCAGCCAGTCGGCGAGCTTCGCCTTGCGCACATCCCTGAGCAGGCTGATGAAGCCGTCGGCCTGATGCTCTGCCGTCAGCCTGCCTTTTTCCGATGTCGCGATGCTGGCGTCGCCAACCACGCCATTCGGGTTGAGATCGCCAGCGATCCAGGCGAAGGCGTGTGTGCCGGTGTGGCGCAGCAGCGAAAATTCCTTCTCCGCCCCGGCGACGTTGGAAACGAAATTATCGGCCTTGCCCATGTCGACGAGGTCGGGCCGGAAATGCAGCATCAAAGAGGTCTCGACATCGCCGCCATGGATGCCGTGGCGGTCCTCGAGTTCGGTGTACATGCCGGCCGGGCGGCCAAAACGCTGCCAGCTCGTCTTCACCGCCAGCATCTTTTCGCGCACCCGCAATTCACGCGTGATGATGCCCATGATCTCTTCATTGCCGCCATGCGAATTGACGACGATGAGTTTGCGCACCCCGGCGCGCGCGATCGACACGCCAAGCTTGGTCCAGGCCTCGACCAGCGTCGTTGCCGGCAAGGTGAGCGTGCCCGGCGCATGCAGGTGCTCGTTCGACTTGCCCACCGCCTGGACCGGCAGGATGCGGATGTCGAGATCGTCGGGCAGGCGGGCGATCACCGTGTCGAGCATGCCGTTCATGATCGAAGTGTCGGTCGAGACAGGCAGATGCGGTCCATGCTGCTCAATCGCCGCCACCGGCAGAACGGCGATCGTCGCCTCCGGATCGATCGAGGCGTATTCGGTTGTCCGGTAGTCGCCCCACCAGACGCGTCTTTTTGCAGCGGTCATGTCATGCCTCTTCGATGAACGGTGAGACCTAGCGCGGCACAGGCCTGCTGTCGATCACCCAGCCGCGATGACCTCGACCTCGACCTTGAATTCGGGGCGGGCAAAGCCGAAAACGATCATCAGCGTCGAGGCGGGCGCGGGGCTCGAAAACAGCCTGTCGCGGACATCCATATAGGGGCGTAAATAGGCGCGGTCGGTGACATAGGCGTTGATGCGCACGATGTCCCCGAGCCCCAGCCCAGCCTCGCCGAGGATTGCCTCGATGTTGCGGAAGCAGAGTTCGGCCTGGGCGCCGGCGTCCTCGGGAATCTGGTCGTCCGCCGTGATCGCCACCTGACCCGAGCACAGCACCAGCCGCTTGCCCGCCGGCACTTCGACGCCGTGGCTATAGCGGGCAAAGGGCGGCTTGATCGACTTCGGGGTGAGGAATCTGAACATGGCAATCTCCTGGATGCCGTCAGCCTAAGGCGGGACGCATCCCAGCTTCAAGATGGCGGTGCATCTTGCCGGTGCGATTGTGGACAGGCGTTCAAAAAATAGGCACGATGCCTTCGGTGCAGCACGACGTTTCCGGCTTTCGCAGATGGCTGCGGTGCAGGCGGGCGGGTTCCGGCGCGTGACGCCGGTGGCATGTGTCTTGCTTCTTGAATCTTTGGTGTCGAGCCTGGCGCGTGGCGCCGGAGCAAACAAAGGGTGGTTGTCGATGTACGCAAAACAGAAGATCTCGGTGGCGGTGGTGGCCTTGCTTGCCGCCAGCACGCTGGGTGCCGCGGCGAATGAAAAAGTCACCTTCGGCACCAACTGGCTGGCCGAGCCGGAACATGGTGGTTACTATCAGGCCGTGGCCGACGGCACCTATGCCGCCTGCGGCCTCGACGTCACCATCATGCAGGGCGGTCCGCAGGTCAGCGGCCGGCCGATGCTTTTGGCTGGCAAGATCGATTTCTACATGGGCGGCAATCTGCTGTCGGCCTTCGATGCCGTCCAGCAAGGTATTCCGATGCGCGTGGTGGCGGCGGACTTCCAGAAGGATCCACAGGTGATCATGTCCCACCCCGGCGAGGGGCTGGACAAGTGGGAAGATCTGAAGAACGCCGACCAGTACATACTGGGTGACGAAGGCGTGCAGACCTTCTTCCAGTGGATGGTCACCGCACTCGGCTTCGACGCCGCCAAGCGCGCGCCCTACACCTACAACACCGCTCCCTTCCTCGCCAACAAGAAGTCGATCCAGCAGGGCTACGTCACCTCGGAGCCGTTCGCGGTGAAGAAGGAAGGCGGCTTCGTGCCGAACCAGTTCCTGCTCGCCGACTATGGCTGGGACACCTACTCGACGACGATCGAGGTGATGCAGGACACGATCGACAAGAAGCCGGAGGTGGTCCAGTGCTTCGTCGATGGCTCGGCCAAGGGCTGGTACAAGTACCTCTACGGCGACAACAAGGCCGCCAACGACATGATCAAGAAAGACAATCCCGACATGAGCGACGAGCAGATCGCTTTCTCGATCGAACAGATGAAGAAGTTCGGCCTTGCCGATTCCGGCGATACCGAGAAGCTCGGCATCGGCGCCATGACCGACGCGCGCATCAAGAGTTTCTATGACAAGATGGTCAAGGCCAAGGTTACGCCTGAAGGCATCGACATTTCGAAGGCCTATACGCTGGCCTTCGTCAACAAGGGCGTCGGGCTCGACCTGAAGAAATAGGCCAGCCTGAGCATGATAGGGGAAAAGGTGGCGCGAGCGCCGGCATCGGACGTCGCTCCGACCTTGCTGGCGCTGCGCGGCGTCGGCAAGGTGTTTTCCAACGGCGTGACGGCGCTGAGCGACGTCGACCTGACGATCCGGGAAGGCGATTTCCTCAGCCTGCTCGGGCCGTCCGGTTGCGGCAAGTCGACGGCGCTGCGGCTGATCGCCGGCCTGTCGACGCCGACCTCCGGCGTGCTTGACTGGCGCGGCGGCGGTTCGCTCGACCGCGCCAATATCGGCTTCGTCTTCCAGGAGCCGACGCTGCTGCCCTGGGCCAGCGTCTTCGACAATGTCTGGCTGCCGCTCAGGCTGAAAGGCATTTCCCGCGCCAAGGCCGCCCCGGCGATCACGCAAATGCTGGCGCGGGTGCACCTGACCGGTTTCGAGGACGCCGTGCCGCGCGAACTGTCCGGCGGCATGAAGATGCGTGTCTCGATCGCGCGCGCCATGGTGACCAAGCCGCGTGTGCTGCTGATGGACGAACCTTTCGCAGCACTGGATGAGATCACCCGTTTCAAGCTCAACAACGATCTGCTGGAGCTTTGGCAGGACGAACGCTTCACCGTCGTCTTCGTCACCCACAGCGTCTTCGAAAGTGTGTTTTTATCCAACCGGGTCGTCGTCATGGCGGCGCGGCCGGGCAGGGTGTTCGACGAACTTGCCATCGAGGCGGCCTATCCACGCGACGAGGCATTTCGCACCTCGCCGGACTATGCAGCCCTTTGCCGTCAGGCTTCCGACGTGCTGGTCAATGCCATCAATTCAACAGCGGGCCCGCATCATGACGGTCATTGACGGCACGTTGAAACTCGACCCCGAGGAAGCGCGCCGCGTGCGCCAGGAGCGGCTCGAGCGGGTCGGCCGTTGGCTGCTGCCGCTGGCGATCATGATCCTGGCGATCTGGCTGTGGGACCGCATCTGCGTGTGGAACGAGATCCCGCAATATATCCTGCCGCGCCCCGGCGTGGTGCTGCAGACGCTCCACAACGATGCCGGCCTACTGTTCTCCTCGCTGCTCGTCACCTTGCGCATCACCTTCCTCAGCCTGGCCTTGGCCGTCATCGGCGGCGTCGGCCTGTCGGTGCTGTTCGCGCAATCGAAATGGGTGGAGATGTCGTTCTTCCCGTTCGCCATCGTGCTGCAGGTGACGCCGATCGTGGCGATCTTTCCGCTGATCAACATCTATGTGAACAACCAGACGACCAAGCTTCTGCTGTGCGCCTGGATCGTCGCCTTCTTCCCGATCCTGTCCAACACCACGCTCGGCCTGAATTCGGTCGACCGCAATCTGCGCGACCTGTTCAAGCTCAATGGCGCGACGCGCTGGCAGCAGTTGCGCTATCTCAGGCTGCCGGCGGCGATGCCGTATTTTCTCGGTGGGCTGAAGATCGCCGGCGGCCTGTCGCTGATCGGCGCCGTGGTGGCCGAGTTCGTTGCCGGCGCCACCGGCCAGTCGTCGGGGCTCGCCTCGCGCATCATCGAGGCCGGCTACCGGCTCAACGCGCCAAGGCTGTTCGCGGCGCTGTTCCTGATCTCGCTGACCGGCATCCTGATCTTCCTCGTGCTGTCGCTGATTTCGCATCTCATTTTGCGGCGCTGGCATGAAAGCGCGCTGAAGCAGGAGCGGTAGGACCTTGATTCCGAACTCAGCTTCATACCAGCTCGCCAACGCCCGCCTTCATCGATCGCTGACGTCGGGCCTTGCCGCAACTTACGACAATGACGGTTTCACGCTGGCCGACGTTGCTATTGCAGACGGCAAGATCTCCAGCATTGCGGTGCATGGCAAAGCGAAGGCGCCGACGGAGGCTATCGACCTTGCCGGTCGCATCGTCTTGCCGTGCTTCGTCGACTGCCATACGCATATCGACAAGGGCCATATCTGGCCGCGAAAGCCCAATCCCGACGGCACCTTCATGGGCGCGCTCAACGCCGCCGGCGCCGACCGCGTCGCGCGCTGGAGTGCCGAGGACCTTGCGAAGCGCATGGATTTCTCGCTGCGCTCGGCCTACGCACATGGCACCAAAGCGCTGCGCACCCACCTCGACAGCGTCACGCCTCAGGAGGAAATCTCCTGGCCGGTGTTCGAGACGATGCGCGAGACATGGCGCGGCCGCATCGAATTGCAGGGCGCCTGCCTGCTCGGCATAGAGGGCGTGCGCGACAAGAAATGGTTCGACAGGCTGGCGAAGCGGGTCGCCGCGGCCAAGGGGGTACTGGGTGTCGTCACCTATATGGTGCCGGATCTGGAGGAACTGCTCGACCATGTCTTCGCGCAAGCGATCAAGCATGGGCTCGATCTTGATTTCCATGCCGATGAGACCGACGACATCGCGGCGATCTCGCTGAAGAAGATCGCCGAGGCCGCACTTTGGAACGGTTTCGAGGGCAAGATCCTTGTCGGCCATTGCTGCTCGCTGGCGCGGCAACCCGACCTCGAGGTGCTGGACACGCTGGACAAGGTGGCGAAGGCCGGACTGGCGGTGGTGTCGCTGCCGATGTGCAATCTCTATCTGCAGGATCGGCGCGGGGACCAGACCACGCCGCGCTGGCGAGGCGTGACGCTGCTGCATGAGATGAAGGCAAGGGGCATTCCTGTCGCCGTCGCTTCCGATAACACGCGCGATCCCTTCTATGCCTATGGCGATCTCGACATGCTGGAGGTCTACCGCATGGCGACGCGCATCCTGCATTTCGATCATCCGGTCGCGGACTGGCCGCAAGCGGTCGCCGCGACGCCGGCCAAGGTGATGCGGCTCGATGGACTTGGCACGCTTGCCGCCGGCGGCGATGCCGATTTCATCCTGTTCAAAGGTCGAAGCTGGACGGAATTGCTGTCACGGCCCGAATCGGATCGCATCGTCGTGCGCGGCGGCCGCGCGATCGAGCGGCAATTGCCCGACTATGCCGAACTCGACGAACTGATGGTGGAATGATGGACGTTTCGGCGCTCAAACGCGATCTCGACGGGATAAAACTCGACGACAATGCGGCCATCGTCCAGCAGAAGAGCCGCGACTTCTACTGGTACAGCCCGGTGCTGAAACAGCAGCTCGACCATGTCACCGGTGACCTGATCGTGACGCCGAAGACCGAGGCCGAGCTGATCCGTGTGCTGGCCGCCTGCCACCGGCATGGCGTGCCGGTGACGCCGCGCGGCAGCGGCACGGGCAATTACGGCCAGGCGATGCCATTGTCTGGCGGCGTGGTGCTCAATCTTGCCGAGATGAACGAGATCAAGTCGATCGCGCCGGGGCGCGTGGTAACCGGGCCGGGCGCGGTGCTGGCCGATATCGACAAGGCCACGCGCGCGCATTCCGGGCAGGAGCTGCGGCTCTCGCCTTCGACCTACAACACTGCCTCGATCGGCGGCTTTATCGCCGGCGGCTCGGGCGGCGTCGGTTCGATCAATTTCGGCGGGTTGCGCGATTTCGGCAATGTGCTGCGCCTGCGCGTGGTGACGATGGAGGCCGAGCCGAAAGTGCTCGAACTCACCGGCGAGGACCTGCACAAGGTCACCCACGCTTACGGCACCAACGGCATCATCACGGAAGTCGAGATGCCGCTGACGGCGGCCTATGAGTGGGTCGACGTCATTGTCGGCTTCGATGCCTTCATGGACGCGGCGCGCTACGGCAATGCGCTGGCCTGCCAGGACGGCATCCTGACCAAGCTGATCACGCCGATCGCCGCCCCGGTGCCGCGGCTCTATTTCAAGCGCCACCAGAAATTTTTCAGGGAAGGCCAAAGCATCTGCGTCGTCATGGTGGCGCAGCATGGGCTGGATGCATTCCTCGCTTTCACCCGGCGCGCCGGCGGCGAGGTGGTCTTCAACGCCGCGACCGCGACGCCGGAGGAGAAAAAGGGCCTGCCGCCGGCCTATGAGCTGGCCTGGAACCACACCACGCTGAGGGCACTGCGCGTCGACCCCGACATCACCTATCTGCAGTCGCTTTATCCGTTTCCCAACCAGCTGGCGCTGGTCGAGAAGATGGATGCGATGTTTCCGGGCGAAGTGTACTCGCATCTCGAATTCGTGCGGCTGGACGGCAACATCACCTGTTTCGGCCTGCCGCTGGTAAAATTCACCACCGAGGCGCGGCTGAACGAGATCGTGCGCCTGCACGAGGACAATGGCTGCCCGATCTTCAACCCGCACCGCTACACGCTGGAGGAGGGCGGCATGAAGCAGACGGATGCCGTGCAGCTCGCCTTCAAGCGCGAGACCGATCCGCAAGGCCTGCTCAACCCCGGCAAGATGATCGCCTGGGAAAATCCGGACTATGATTATCGCTCCGGAAGGACCTTCCTGTTCAAGGGGCTGCAGAGGGTGGGATGATGCAATGACGAACGCCTGGCCTCGCCCTGACCTGCGGGATGTTGTCCCGTGAACATCCTCGTACTCTACGCCCACCCGGTCGAGACCAGCTTCAATGCCGGCCTGCACCGGTTGATCGTCGAGCGGCTGACGGCAGCGGGCCATAATGTCGACGACTGCGACCTCTATGCCGAGGATTTCGACCCGCGGCTAGTGCGCCAGGAGAGGCTGGATTATCACAACCAGCGCGGCTCCAAGGACCCGGCGGCGCCCTATGTCGAGCGCCTACTGCGGGCCGAGGCGCTGGTGCTTTCCTATCCGGTCTGGAATTACGGTTTCCCCGCTATCCTGAAAGGTTTTTTCGACCGCGTCTTTCTGCCCGGCGTGTCGTTCAGGCTGGTCGACGGCAAGGTGCAGCCGTCGCTGCACAACATAAGGAAGGTCGCGACCGTCACCACCTATGGCGGCAGCCGGTTCCGCGCCATTGTGATGGGCGATCCGCCCCGCAAGCTGATCAAGCGCATGCTGCGCGCCACCGTAAAGCCCGGCGCGCCGGTGACTTACCTCGCGCATTACGCGATGAACCTGTCGACCGACCAAACACGAAAATCCTTCATGACGAAGGTGGCGGCGAGCATGGATGCATTCTGATGCGGGTCCTCGTGGTCTATTGCCATCCGGTGCCGGAAAGCTTTTGCGCCGCAATCCGCGACACCGCCCTGGATGTGCTCAAGGCAAGGGGCTGGGAGGTGCGGCTGCTCGACCTCTATGCCGAGAAATTCGACCCGGTGATGGGCTGCGACGAGCGGCGCAGCTACAACAATCAGGCGCCGCAGGACCCGGCGCTGAAGCTGCATTTCGAGCTGCTCGCCTGGGCCGAGGCGATCCTGTTCGTCTATCCGACCTGGTGGTACGGGCTGCCGGCGATGCTGAAGGGCTGGCTCGACCGGGTCTGGGCGACGGACGTCGCCTTCAAACTGCCGGCGGGCAAGGGGCGGATCACATCGCTGATGACGCATGTCAGCAAGGTCGGTGTCATTACCACCTGCGGCGCGCCGACCTGGTGGAGCGTCGTGGTCGGCCAGCCTGGACGCAAGACGTTGCTGCGCGGCATGCGGGCGCTGTGCGCGAGACGGTGCAGGACGTTCTTCCTGGCGCATTATCTGATGGACGCCTCGACGCCAAAGACGCGGGCGGCGTTTTTGGCGAAGGTGCGGACGAAGCTGGAGCGGTTTTGAGCGATGCGCGACGTTCCCTTCTCCCCTTGCGGGAGAAGGTGGCCTCGCGAAGCGAGGTCGGATGAGGGGTGCGCGAAGGAACTCTGCTCTGCGGTAGTAAGCGCTTGTGATCCTTCGATCTTTTCACGCTGCGCTTCGTCACGCACCCCTCATCCGTGTCGGCGCTACGCGCCGATCCACCTTCTCCCACAAGGGGAGAAGGACAGGACTGCGCTACATCCTCGTCCTTTCCGCCTTTGGGTCATACATCGGCTTCAGCGAGGCCTCCGCTGCGAACCGCTCGCCGGCGATCTCAATCTCAAAGGTCGAGGCCAGCATATCGGCCTCGCTCTCGCCCTGGCACGGCACATAGCCGAGCCCAATCGCACTGCCGAGATAATGGCCGTAGTTGCCCGAGGTGATCGGGCCGACGATCTTGCCGTCGCGCAGGATGGCTTCGTTGTGGAAGAGCAGCGGCTGCGGGTCTTTCAGCCGGAACTGCACCAGCCGGCGCTTCAATCCGGCTTCCTTCCTCTTCAGCACCGCATCGCGGCCGAGAAAATCGCCCTTTGCGGTCTTCACCGCGAAGCCGAGGCCGGCTTCCAGCACATTGTCCTCGTCGGTGATGTCGTGGCCGAAATGCCGAAAGGCCTTTTCGATGCGGCAGGAATCCAGCGTGTGCAGGCCGCAGAGTTTCAGACCGACATCCGCACCCGCCTCGTCGATCGCCTCAAAGACATGGGCGGCCTGGTCGGTCGAGACATAGAGCTCCCAGCCGAGTTCGCCGACATAGGTGACGCGGTGGGCGCGGGCCAGTCCCATGCCGATCTCGATCTCCTGAAACGTGCCGAACGGATTGTTCTCGTTGGAGAAATCGTTGGGGCTGACTTTCTGGATCAGCTTTCGCGCATCCGGACCCATCAGGCAGAGCACGCTTTCGGCCGCCGTGACATCGGTGATGACCACGAACTCCTCGCCGACATGCCGGCGCAGCCAGGCCAGATCGCGCTGTAGCGTGGCGCCTGGAACGACGAGGAAGTAGGCCGTATCCGAGAGCCTGGACACGGTGAGGTCGCTCTCGATGCCGCCGCGCTGGTTGAGCATCTGGGTGTAGACGATCTTGCCCGGCGCCACATCCATATCGTTGGCGCACAGCCTCTGCAGGAAGGCACAGGCATCGCGGCCCTCGATACGGATCTTGCCGAACGAGGTCATGTCGAACAGGCCGACCTTGTTGCGGACCGCCAGATGCTCGTCGCGCTGGTTGTCGAACCAGTTCTGCCGCTTCCAGGAATAGCGGTATTCGCGCTCCTGTCCCTCGCGGGCGAACCAGTTGGCTCGCTCCCAGCCGGCGACCTCGCCAAACACGGCGCCGCGCGCCTTCAGGTGTTCATGCAGGGGCGAGCGGCGCACACCGCGCGATGTCGCCATCTGCCGATAGGGGAAATGGTCGGCGTAAAGCAGGCCGAGCGTTTCGGAGACGCGCTGCTTGAGATAGCGGCGGTTCTTCTGGAACGGCTGGGCGCGGCGGATGTCGACCTCCCATAGGTCGAAGGGCGCTTCGCCATCGTTGATCCACTGCGCCAGCGCCATGCCGGCGCCACCGGAGGAGACGATGCCGATCGAATTGTAGCCGGTCGCCATCCAGTAGCCCCGCAATTCCGGCGCCTCGCCGAGATAATAGCGGTCGTCAGGCGTGAAACTTTCGGGGCCGTTGAAGAAGGTGTGAATGCCGGCGGTGGCCAGCATCGGCATGCGGTTGACACCCATTTCGAGGATCGGCTCGAAATGGTCCATATCATCGGGCAATTGGTCGAAGCAGAAATCCTCGCGGATGCCGTCCATGCCCCAGGGCTTTGCCACCGGCTCGAAGGCGCCGAGCATCATCTTGCCGGCGTCTTCCTTGTAGTAGGCGCACTCATCCGGAACGCGCAGCACCGGCAGGCGGGAGAGGCCGGGGATCGGCTCGGTGACGAGATAGAAATGCTCGCAGGCGTGCAGCGGAATGGTGACGCCGTTCTGGGCACCGAGTTCGCGGGCCCACATGCCGGCGCAATTGACGACGATGTCGGCTTCGATCATGCCTTGTTCGTCACCCTGCGCCCACGACACGCCGGTAACGCGGCCATTCCTGGTGTGGACTTTGGTGACCTTCACATTCTCGACGATGGTGGCGCCGCGCTGGCGTGCGCCCTTGGCCAGGGCCATGGCGATGTTGGCGGGGTCGCACTGGCCATCGAGCGGCAGATGCACGGCGCCGACGACGTCCGAAACATTGAGATGTGGATACATCTGCTTGACTTCATTCGGCGAAATCTCGCGCACGTCAACGTCGAAGGCGCGCGCCAGCGATGCCTGCCGGTAGATCTCGTGCTTGCGCTCCTCGGTCAGCGCAACGGTGATCGAGCCGACCTGGCGCATGCCGGTGCCGACCTCTGTCTCGGCTTCCAGCTTGACGTAGAGGTCGGCCGAATATTTCGCCAGCCGCGTCATGTTCTGCGAACCGCGCAACTGGCCGATCAGACCGGCGGCGTGCCAGGTCGTGCCCGAGGTCAGTTGCTTGCGTTCCAGGAGCACGATGTCGGTCCAGCCGAGCTTGGCCAGGTGATAGGCGACAGAACAGCCGGAAACCCCGCCGCCGATGATCACCGCGCGGGCCTTGGCAGGGACGGTCTTGGTCATGCGGCCTCGCGGCGATAGGTGGAAGCAAAACGGCGCAGCCGAGCGGCCGCTTCCTGCAGTACGGGCTCGGGCTGGCAGAGGCTGATGCGGATGTGGCCGGCGGCGGCTTTGCCGAAGCTGGAGCCGGGCATCACGCCGACCTTCTCCTGGTCGAGAAGGGCCCAGGCGAATTTTTCGTCGTCGGGTTCGACATCGGATATGTCGAGCATGACATACATGCCGCCTTCGGAACCGTGCACGCTGACATTGTTCATGCCGCGCACGGCATCCAGCAGGACGGTCCGGCGCGCCGCGTAGCGCTCGGCGATCTCCTTGACGCCGTAACGGTTCTCAAGCGCCTCGGCGCAGGCGATCGAGATGAAGGCCGGCAGGCCGTAGGTCGTCACTAGATTGAGGTTGATGAGCAGCGTGATCATATCCTGCGGACCGGTCAGCCAGCCCATGCGCCAGCCGGTCATGCCATGGCTCTTGGACATGGAATTGATGACCAGCGTGCGCTCGGCCATACCGGGCAGTGAGCGTGGCGAGACATGCTCGCCGCCGCCCAGCGTCCAGTAGACCTCGTCAGACAAAAGCCAGAGATCGTGCTCCCTGCAGATTTGCGCCAGCTGTTCCAGTCGCTCGCGCGAATAGACCGCACCCGTCGGATTGTTCGGCGTGTTGATCAGGATGGCGCGCGTGTTGGGCTTGAGGGCCGCGCGGATCATGTCGGCGCGGGGTTGAAACCCATCCTCGGCCGGCGTCTCGACGACGGTGAAACTGGCGCCGGCGGCGCTGAACGTGTTGGGATAGGTGGCATAATAGGGTGCCACCACGATGGCGTGGTCGCCCTGGTCGAGAACGGCCTGCACGGCCGCATAGAGGGCGGCCTGGCCGCCCGGCGTGGCGATGACTTGATCAGGCGTCGTCTCGACGCCGGTGCAGGCGCTGGAGGCGGCCGCCATGGCCTGGCGCAGGCGCGGCAGGCCGGGAAGCGGGGTGTAGTGGTGGTTGCTGCCGCGAACCGCGGTCACGCAGGCCTCGATCGTTTGCGAAGGCGTGTCGAAGTCGTGGTCGCCGACCGACAGCATGATGATGTCTTCGCCGGCTTCCTTGCGGGTCCAGGCGGCGAAATGAACCTCCCAGCCATCCTTGCCCGAAGGCACGATGCCGGAAATGCGAGACGATGGTCTGGGCATCACTGAACTCCCGAGATCTGGTAGCCGGCCTGTTCGAGCCGGCCGCGCAGTGCGGCGATATGGGCGGGGCCGACTTCGCAGCAGCCGCCGACGATGTCGGCACCTGCCTGCACCCAGCCGATCGCTTGCTCGGCATAGGCGTCTGGGCCGAGGTCGTGGCGGGCGTGCAGCACATCGACGGTACCGCCATGCTTCAGCGCCTCGGTGGAGGTGAAGCCATTGGCATAGGCGCCGACCGGGCCGCCGAGGTCGATCAGTTCAGGCAAGGCGGCGGCGATCGCTTCCGGCCGGCAGCAATTGAGCAGCCGCGCCGCTATCGGCAGGCCATCGAGCGCGCTTGCCGCGGCGGCTATTGTTCCCCCGCTGCGCAGCCGCGGCGCGCCATGATCGGCGAGCGTCCACGACACCCAGACCGGCTTGCCGCTTTCCGATGCCGCGGTGACGGCCGCGCGCGCTTCATCGGCAGAGGCCATGGTTTCGCAGAGAAACAGATCGACGCCGTCTGCCTGCTCGGCGACGATGCGGCGGTAGATGTCGAGCGTCTCCTGGTAGGAAATGGTCAGCGCCGGGGCGTAGCTGCCGAAAAGCGGCGACAGGCAGCCGGCGATCGCTGCCTCGCCGGCTTCGTCACAGGCCTGCCTGGCCAATTCGATGCCGCGCTTCTGCAACGGCTTGAACAGGTCCTCGGCCCCCTCGCGCGCCAGGCGCTCAGGTGTCGCCGAATAGGTGTTGATGGTGATGACGCGCGCGCCGGCGCGGATGAATTCGGCATGCAGGTCACGCACCAGATCGGGCTCGTCGATCAGGACCCTGGCCGACCACAGCGGCGTCGGCTCGGATTTGCTGCGCCGGACCAGCTCCTGGCCCATGCCGCCATCGGTGAGGATTACATTCTTCATGCGCGCAGCCTCTCGTTCCTGGGATCCCAGAGCGGCTCGTCCTTCTGCACGACCGCCTGGAAACGGTCGCCGAAGATTTCGACCTCGACGGAGGTGCCGGGCTCGGTCAAATCCATCCGCAGCATGCCGAGCGCGATCGACTTGTCGATGCGGTGGCCCCAGCCGCCTGACGTGGTCTCGCCGACGATCTGGCCGCCATGCCACAGCGTCGACATGTAGGGCGCGTCGCAATCGCCGGGGTTTTCGACGACCAGCGTGACGAAGCGCTTCTTCACGCCTTGCTGCTTCTCGTTCTGCAGCGCGGCCTTGCCCCGGAAATCGGGCTTCTCCCATTTGACGAAGCGCTCGAGCCCGCCCTGCAGGATGGAATAGTCGGTCGACAGATCACCCTTCCAGGTGCGGTAGCCTTTTTCAAGCCTGAGCGAATCCAGCGCGTACATGCCGAAGGGTTTCAGCCCGTGCTTCTGCCCGGCCGCCCAGATGGCGTCGAAGATGGTGGCGGTGTCGCCGGTCTTGGTGTGGATTTCCCAGCCGAGTTCGCCGGCGAAGGAGACGCGAACGAGCTTGGCCCAGCGGCCTGCTATCTCCGTTTCCTGATGTGTCAGCCACGGCAGAGTGAGATCGGCGTCGCAGACATCGGCCAGGATTTTCCGCGAATTGGGGCCGGCCAGGATCTGGGTGGAATAGTCCTCGGTCCGGTCGGTCAGGGTGAAGGCCGCATCCCCTGGCATGCGCGACTTCAGCCATTCGAAATCATGCCATTGCGCGACCGCCGCGGTGATCAGCGTCATCTGGTCCTCGCCGTGGCGAACGACTGACATTTCGGTGACGATGCGGCCCTTGTCGTCGGCGAAATAGACAAGGCCGATGCGGCCGGGCTTCGGCACCAGGCCGGTGACCTGCAGGCTCAGCCATTCGGCGGCGCCGGGGCCCTCGAGGTTGAAGCGCGAGAAGCCGGGCAGATCGAGGATGCCGGCGGCGTCGCGCACTGCCAGGCATTCTTCGCGCACGCGCTGTTGCCAGGGTCCGTCGCGACGGAAGGTCAGTGTTGCCTCCTCGGAAATGTCGTCGCCGGGTTGCGCGTACCAGGTGGCGCGTTCCCAGCCATTGTAGGCGTCGAAGCGACCGCCAAGTGCCTTCGTGCGGTCGTGGATCGGCGACAGCTTGCGGTCTCGCCCTTCCGGCCAGGCATGGCGCGGGAACTGGATGGCGTATTCATTGCCGTAGATTTCCATGCCCTTGGCGATGCAATAGTCCGGCGCCGAGGCAAAGGACGTAAAGCGGCGCGGATCGCAGGACCACATATCCCATTCGGTCTGGCCCTGGGTGACCCATTCGGCCAGCACCTTGCCGGCGCCGCCGCCCTGGGCGATGCCGAAGGTGAAGACGCAGGCCTCGAAGGCGTTGGGCACACCGGGCATGGGGCCGATCAACGGATTTCCGTCCGGCGCATAGGGGATCGGTCCGTTGATGACCTTGGACAAGCCGGCCGTGCCCAGGATCGGCACGCGGGCGACGGCGTCTGCCAGATAATGTTCCAGCCGGTCGAGATCGTCGGGGAAGAGCTGGAAGGAAAAATCCTCCGGCATCGGATCGTTGTGATCAGCCCAGTGCGCACGGCAATTGCGCTCATAGGGGCCGAGATTCATGCCGGCCTTTTCCTGGCGCAGATAGTAGGACGTATCGACATCGCGCAGCAGCGGCAGTTTCTTGCCCTGTTCCTTCGACCATGCGGCGAGTTCGGGGATTTCCTCGAACAATATGTACTGATGGCTCATCACCATCATCGGCACTTCGCGACCGACCATCCTGCCGACTTCGGCGGCACGGTAACCGGCGGCGTTGACAACGATCTCGCAGCGGATCTCGCCCTGCGGTGTGGCCACCACCCATTCGTCCTTCTCGCGGCGCACGCCGGTGACGGGACAGAAGCGGATGATTTTCGCATCCAGGTCGCGCGCGCCCTTGGCCAGCGCCTGGGTCAATTGCGCCGGGTCGATGTCGCCGTCGCTCGGGTCATAGAGCGCGCCCTTCAGGTCGTGCGTCTCGATGAAGGGGTAACGGCCCTTGATCTCGTCGACGCCGACCACGTCGATATCCATGCCTTGGTAGCGGCCCATGCCCTTGGCGCGCTGGAATTCCTGCATGCGCTCTTTCGTATGGGCAAGGCGCAGCGAGCCGGTGACGTGGTAATTCATGGGATAGTCGACCGCGTCGGCCAGCCCGCGGTAAAGCTCGGTCGAATAGCGCTGCATGTTCATCAGCGACCAGGACGAGGAGAAGGTCGGCACATTACCGGCTGCATGCCAGGTCGAGCCCGATGTCAGCTCGTTCTTTTCCAGGAGCACGCAGTCGGTCCAGCCCGCCTTGGCGAGATGATAGAGCGAGGAGGTACCGACGACGCCACCTCCGATGATCACCACGCGCGCCGTGCTCGGCAAACCCGCCATCTTCTTCTCCCAGAAATGAAGCGCGTTGCGCTTCCTTTTTTGTTGTGATGCATGTCGTTATCCCAAAACCGCTGCACAGTTTTGGGCGACATGCATTTCAATAAACCGGCGGCGAAACCACCCAGATGACAACCGCCGGCTCGGTGCCTGGATTGCGCCAGCGATAGGGCTTGCCTTCGAAGCGGAAGGAATCGCCTTCGCCGAGCCGGTGCCAGACGCCCGCAATCTCGATCTCGAAAATACCCGAGGCGACATATCCGGCTTCCTCGGTCGGCCGCAGCTGCTCGGTCTTCATCTCCGCGCCCGGCGCGAAGATCGAGCGCACCATCTCGAAGCTACCACCGAGATCGGGCGACAGGAGTTCTTCCACCAGGCCGGATTCGCTGGTGCCAAGCGTGCGGCGCCTGCCGGCGCGCACCACCACGCCGCGCTCGCTTTCGACCGGCACGTCATGGCTGAAGAACAGGCTGATCGGCACACCGAACAGTTCGGCGAACGCCCTGAGGTCGCTGAGCGACGGCGTCGACAGGCCGCGTTCGACCTGGCTGACCCAGCCGACCGAACGGCCAAGCTTCAGGGCGATTTCGGCGAGCGTCAGCCCGCGTGCCCGGCGCAGCGCCCTGATATCGCCGGCCAGCACACGTTCGTCAGGTCCCTGCAATGTTCGTGCGGTAGGAGACGCCAAAATGCTCACTTCATGAAAAATTCAATCCGAATTTCATGAGAAATCAAGCTCATGAAAAAATCAAGTAGATTTTCACCAATGCTCAAGATTTGCTTGCAGGATTTTGACGGTTCATGCAAAGGCTCCGCCGCAAGCGGCGAGTGGGGACGTCCGATCGACGCAATGGCTAAGGGACGGCCCATGTTGGAAAAGAAGGCTCGAATAGCGGATGAGGCCGAGATCGTCGACGAGGCGATCGTGTCGCGCCGTTCGGTGCGCGCATTTCTGCCCGACATGGTCGACGACAACACCATTCGCGACATTCTGGCGGTTGCGGCACGCGCGCCGTCCGGCACCAACATGCAGCCATGGCGGGTCTACGTCACCAAGGGCGAGACCAAGCAGCGTATATCGGACGCCGTTCTGAATTCCGGTATCCGCGCCGAAAAGGCCGACTGGGACGAGTATCGCTACTATCCCACCCAGTTCTTCGAACCTTATCTGACGCGGCGACGCGCTAACGGTTTCGGCCTTTACGGCGCGCTCGGCATCGGCCGCCGCGAGGTCGACAGGATGCGTGCCCAGCACGACCGCAACTTCGTCTTCTTCGACGCGCCGGTGGGCATGATCTTCACCATCGACCGCCGGCTCAACCAGGGTTCGTGGATCGACTACGGCATGTTCCTGCAGAACATCATGGTCGCTGCGCGGGGCAGGGGCCTGCACACCTGCCCGCAGGCCGCCTTCGCGCCCTATCATCGGCAGATCCGGCCGGTGCTCAAAATTCCCGACGAGGAGATCGTCGTCTGCGGCATGGCGCTCGGCTATGAGGACACCTCCAAGCCGGAAAACGCCTTCCGCACCGACCGCGTGCCGCTGGAAGAGTGGGTGTCGTTCAGCGAATAGAGCGGTCGCCGAAGGAAATCGGCGGCGTATGGTGGCTATTCCGTATTCATCTGCATGCCATGTCCGCTGACATGGGCGCCGTCCCGCGGTGTCAGCTTGAGATAGGCAAACAGCGCGCAGAGCGTGATGATGCCCTCGATCGCGAACAGGATCCGGAAATCATTGGTCACGGCAGGCCCGCCGCCGGCCAGGAACGATAGCATGGCCGCCGCCAGGCCGACGCTGACCGCCACCGCGAGCTGCCAGAGGATGTAGTAGAGCGCGCTGAAGCGGGCGAGCTGGTCGGGGGCTATGTCGGAATAGGCGAGGTTGCCGGTCGAGGCCCATTGGACGGACCGAAAAACGCCGAAAGCAAAGATATAGCCAAGCACGATCCACACCGGCGTCGTCGCCTGCATCAAGGCAAAGCCGGCGACCATGGCGGCAACGACAGGCGTGTTGAAGACCAGGACAAGGCGGAAGCCGAACCGGTTGAGGACGCGCGGCATGAAGAAACGCATGATCACCGAGCCGAGCGCGGCAACGAAGGTCAGCGATCCCGCCTGCACCGCGCTCATGCCGAAGCCGAGCTGGAACATCAGCGGCAGCAGGAAGGCGACGGAGCTCAGCCCGATCGTGTCCAGCCCGCCGCCGGTGAGGAAGGAGATGCGGAAGGTGCGGATGCGCAGGAGCTTGAGGTCGAGCAAGGGATTTGGCACGCGCAGGCAGTAGAGCGAGGCAACCGACAGGATGATGACCGCCAGCGCCAGTTCGCCGGCAATCATGCCGCCGGCGGCGTCCTTGGCAGCAAGCGAGTCCATGCCGAACACCAGCAGGATCATGCCGCTGCCGACCAGCAGGAAGCCTGGAAAATCGAACCGCGTGCGAACGGGCTTGGTCACCGTCGGGAACAGCGAGGCGGCAAGGACCGCCGCCGCCAGCGCGAACGGGACGTTGATGAAGAAGATCCAGCGCCAGGAAATGTAGGTGGTCAGCGCGCCGCCGACGAGCGGCCCGACCAGCGGTCCCGTCTGGCTGGCGACCGAGATATACATGTTGATCTTCAGCGTCCGGTTGCGCGGAAAGCTCGACAGGATGACGACCTGGCCGAGCGTGCCCATCAGCGCCCCGCCAAATCCCTGCAGCGCGCGGGCGCCGACCAGTGTCCAGATGTTATCAGACAGGCCGCAGAGCGCCGAGGAGGTGGCGAACACCAGCAAGGCAAAGCAGTAGACGTTGCGCAGGCCGAAGCGGTCGGCCGCCCAGCCGCCGAGCGGCATCGAGATGATCAGGCTGGCGACATAGACGGTGATCAGCAAACCGAGCTGGCTCGGCGGGCGGGCGAGGCTTTCGCCGATACCGGGCAGCGCCGTCACCACGACATTCTGGTCGAGGCTGGTCATGAACACACCGCAAGCGACCGTCAGCGGCAGCAGGAGCAAGGCTCGGGCCGACACATCGGCGCGATCCGTGGCGCCGGCGGATAGTTCTGCGGTCATGGGAATGTTCGAACCAAACGAATGTGCCGAGCCTGAGACGGGATTTTTATCCCTTGGGCCGATCTGGCGGCCACGTTTTCCACCATGGCCGCCCACTGTGCGATTCTCTAGCGGCAGAACCGGCCGGCATTGAGGCCAGAAGCGATGTCGCGCCGCTCAGCCTGCTCAACCGTCAAGCAGATGCTGAAGCTGCGACCGCAGCCATTGGTGCGCCGGGTCGCCGTCGCGTCGCTTGTGCCAGATCTGCGTGAACTGAAAGGCCGGGATTTCGAAAGGCGGGGCGAACACGCAAATCCGATTGTCCGGCGCCGGAAGTATCCGGCTGGCGATGGTAAGAACCAGGTCGGTGCCGGCGATCAGGTGTGGCCCGACGCCCCAATGCGGGATGATGAGGCAGAGCCGCCGCTTGCGGCCCAATCCGGCCAGGGCCTTGTCGACCTCGCTCTGGCGCTCGGGCCGCAAATCGACCAGCGCGTGCGGCCGCTTGAGATAAGTCGCCAGATCCATCGTCTTTCTGCCGCCAAGACTTGCCGCATCGGCGAGACAGGCAAAACGCTCGTCGAACAAGCGATGCGAGCGCACGGATCGATCCAGGTCGGGAAAGACGCCAAAGGCCAGATCGATCTCGCCGTCGACGATTTGCGAAACCATGACCTCGCGGCTCGCCTGGCTGACCATGAGATCGACCTGCGGTGCCTGCGCCCGCATGAGCGGCAGCAGGGCCGGCAGGATGACCGCCGCGCCATAGTCCGACATGGCGAGCCGAAACGTTCGGCGCTCCGTTGCCGGGTCGAAGCCAGCCGGCGCCAGAAGGTGCCGCATGCGATCGAGTGCCTCGGTGAGCGCCGGGCTGATTTCCATGGCGCGCGCCGTCGGCTCGAGGCCCCCTTGCCGCCTGACCAGCAGCGGGTCATCGAGAAGGTGACGCAGCCTGGCGAGCGCATGGCTGACAGCGGGCTGACTCTTGTTCAAGCGGATTGCCGCCCGCGAAACGTGGCGTTCGGCCAGCAAGGCCTCCAGTACGACGAGCAGGTTCAGATCGATAGCGGCGAGATTATTCATTTCATGCATACTATGTGTACGACAATCGAATTTCCATATGTGAACCTGATGATGTAGTCGGCCATGATCGATATGGAGACAATCTCATGGCCAGCACCTTTTCCTTTCTGATCGCCGCCCTGTTGGCAGGGATCGCCGTTCCCTTCCAGGCTGGGGCGAACGCCATGCTTGGCCGCCTGCTCGGTCACCCGCTCTGGGCAACCTTCGTCTCTGGGTGTGAGCGCCGTGTTGATCGTCCCGGTCATGATAGGCTTCAAGCTGCCCGTTCCCGCCGTCGGGATGGCAGTCAAAGGTCCGTGGTGGATCTGGATCGGCGGTGCGGCAGGCGTGGCCTACATCACCGCCGCATTGCTTCTGGCACCCACAGCAGACAATCTGGTTGTCTTCCACATGCCGGATCGTGACGCCTGGGAGGCGGCCGTCCAGCGCATGAAGGACCATGGCTACGCCGCGGTGCCGTCCTTCAATCCCTTTTGGGACAGGCAAGGCATCACCTTCGAGGATTGCGACGGCTATCGTGTTGTCCTGCAGAACGCCGACTGGCACGCCGTCGCGCAGCAATCCTAGCCGGCACCGGAGGAGGTGGCCCTACTGCACCTCGTAGCCGACTTCCTCGCTGGCATGGCAAAGCGCCTTCCAGAACGAACGCGCGAAGGAGCGGAAGACGTAGATGTCGAACTGGTCGGCGCCGGTGCGCTGGATCTGGGCGAAGACGTCGTGGTGAGCCGTCGAGCGGCCGGCGCCGACCGGGAAGGCCGGCAGCGCGAAGTCGATGGCGAAGAATTTCGCCAGCACCCATTCGGCCTTCGGCCCGGCGATGCGGATGGCGGTGCGGCCATGCGACAGATCAGTCACCGTGCCGATGGCCGGTGTCACCGCCTTGGCGAAGGCAGCGGCCAGCCCTTCGGCCTCGTCGGCCACGGTGAATTTTCCCGGCGCGAAGCCGAACACCGATTTCACGCCGTCGCTCGAGCCGCCGCCGGCGCCGTCCGGCAGCGCCAGCCCGGTGACGGTGCGGATGGCCGCAATCAGTTTCTTCTCCTCGCCCGGCCAGGCGGCGAGCTGCACGATCGAGCCCGGCCTGGTCTCGGTCAGGAGTATCTCGACGCCATGCTCGAAATTGCCATGCGAGCCGACATGGAACTCCGGCTCGAGGGGGGATTGGCGCTCAGCCATGCATGCGGGTCCCTTCCGGATCGTAGAAATGGTTGGAGACGATCTCGACCGGTCCGAACCTATTGCGCAACGGATCCGAGACATGGGCACGCGTGCCGTGCCTGGCCTTGCCGGCCTGGACCAGCGCCAACGCGATGTGCTTGCCGAGTGCCGGCGAATAGCAGCAGGCGGTGATGTGACCAATCGAGCCGTGCGGATTGGTCTCGTCCAACGCCTCGACAATGTGCGCGCCGCCATTTAGCGGCCGGTTGTCGAGCGCGATCAGGCCGACCAGTTCCAACCGGTCGGACGCGATCAGGCCTTCGCGGTCCATCATCGCCGAGCCGATGAACGGCTTCTTCTTCGACAGCATCCAATCGAGATGCAGGTCACGCGCCGTGGTGCGGCCGTCGATCTCGGCACCGGTGACATGGCCCTTTTCGATGCGCATCGTGCCCAGCGCCTCGAGCCCGTAGGTGACCAGCCCGAACGGCTTGCCGGCCTCGATCAGCGCTTCCCAGACATGGATGCCGTGGCCGGCGCCGGAATAGACCTCGAAGGCCATTTCGCCGGAGAAGGAAAGCCGGCAGATCATCACCGGCACGCCCGCTATCTGGCCATGGACGATGCCCATGAAGGGCAGGGTCGCATTGTCGACCGCGGTGCCGGTGACGCAGGCGGCGAGGATCTGCCTGGCTTTCGGGCCGCCGATCGCCGCACCCGCCCATTCGTCGGTCACCGAGGTGACGTGGACCTTGAGGTCGGGCCAGATCACGTCGAGGAAGTATTCAAGATGCTGCATCACCTTGCCGGCATTGGCCGTGGTGGTGGTCATCAGAAAATCCTGTTCGCCCAGTCGCCAGGTGGTGCCGTCGTCGAAGGCGAAGCCGTCCTCACGCAGCATCAGCCCGTAGCGCGCCTTGCCGACGGCGAGCGTCGAAAACATGTTGGTATAGACGCGGTCGAGAAACGCTGCGGCATCGGGGCCCTGCACGGCGATCTTGCCCAGTGTCGAGACATCGACGATGCCAGCACTTTCGCGCGTCGCCTTGGCTTCGCGCACATAGGCCTGCTCGATCGTTTCGCCTGAAAGCCCGTAGATCATCGGCCGGTACCAGAGGCCGGCGGAATACATGGTCGCGCCATTGGCGAGGTGCCAGTCATGCATCGGCGTCAGCCGTTCGGGCTTCAGGTCGCCAAAGCGCTCCGCCGCCAGCGAGCCGATCGACACCGGCGCAAAGGGCGGCCGGAAACGCGTCGTGCCGACTTCCGGGATCGGCTTGCCCAGCGCCTCGGCCATGATGGCCAGGCCGGGAACATTGGAGCTCTTGCCCTGGTCGGTGGCCATGCCGAGCGTGGTGTAGCGCTTGAGATGCTCTACCGAGACGAAGCCTTCGCGGTGCGCCAGCCGGACATCCTCAGCCGTCACGTCATGCTGGAAGTCGACAAAGCTCTTGCCCTTGGCCCTGATCTCGAAGACAGGCGCCGGATCGGGATCTCCGTGGACGGCTTCGACCGTGGGCAATGCCGCCGGCGTGCTCGTTCCGCCGGCTGCTGCAAGGCCGGCGGCGCGGCCTTCTGCGATCGCCTCGGCCGTGGAAAAACTGCCGGTAAAAGCGCCGGCCCCGATCCATTGCTGCGCCGGCTTCGGCGGCAGGAAGGCCTGGCGTGCGGCATTCCATTCTGCTTTGGCGCCGGCCTGGCTGGCCAGATGGATGGTCGGCGACCAGCCGCCCGACATCAGCAGGCAGTCGGCATGGATGCTGCGCTCATCGCCGGTGAGCGCGCCAGTGACCATGTCGAAACGCTGCACCTTGACGCCGGAGAGCGCCTTGCCGCCCTCGGTGGCGACGACGGCGTGGCCGGCAAAGATCTCGGCCTCGGCCTCCGTGGCCAGCTTGCGCATCTCTGGCGAAAGCTCGGACCTGACGTCGGCGATGGCGACGATCGCCGCACCGGCCTTCTTCAGGGCGATGGCCGCGCGATAGGCGCTGTCATTGTTGGTGAACAGCGCGATCCGCTCGCCCGGCAGCACGCCGAACTCGTTGGCATAGCGCTCCGCCGCATGCGCCAGCATCACGCCCGGTCTGTCATTGCCCGGGAAGACCAATGGCCGTTCGAAGGCGCCGGTGGCCAGCACCACGGATCTGGCACGGATCGCCCAATAGCGATGGCGCGGTTCGCCCTTGGCGGGTTGTTCCTTGTGGTCGCTGACGCGTTCGAGCGCGGCAAGCGTGTTGTTGTCGTAGTAGCCCCATACCGTGGTGCGCGGCAAAAGCCGGACGTTGTCGCGGCCTTCGAGCTGGGTGACGGTGCGCCGCGCCCAATCGGCGGCCGGCGCGCCATCGATGGTTTCGTTCGACCAGTTGGTCGAGCCGCCAAAACGCGGCTCGAGATCGGCCAGCATGACGCGCGCGCCCTGATCGGCGGCTGCCTTGGCGGCCATCAGGCCGGCCGGCCCGGAGCCGACCACCAGCACGTCGCAAAAGGCGTTCATGCGTTCGTAGTGGGCGGGATCCTTCGCTGATCCGGCACTGCCGAGACCAGCGGCACGGCGGATGAAGTGCTCGCAGAACATCCAGAAGCGCGTGCCTTTCAGCGGACCGATCACCGGCCCCATGAAGGTCTTGTAGTAGAAGCCGGCCGACAGGATCTTGCCGCCGAGCTGGTTGACGGCATGGATGTCCCAGGCCAGCGAAGGGAAGCGGTTCTGGCTGATCGCCACCAGCCCGTCATGGATCTCGACCATGGTCGCTGGAATGTTAGGCTCGCGCACCTCGCCCTTCAGCACCGTCACCAGCGCATTGGGCTCCTCCACGCCCGCGGTCAGCAGGCCGCGCGGACGGTGGTATTTGAACGAGCGGCCGAAAAGCGTGACGCCCTTGGCCAGGAGGGCGGAGGCCAGCGTGTCGCCGGCATGGCCGGTATAGGCAACGCCGTCGAAGCTGAAGCGAATCGTCTTCAGCCGGTCGATGCGGCCGCCAGTGTCGGTGCGGCGCGGGCTCATGCCTTGTCCTCCGCCTTGCGGCGCGCGGCCGAGGCATGATCGCCGCGCACGAAGGCGACGCTCGAAATCTCATGCGTCAGCGTGTTGCGCACGACGCGCAGATGCGCGCGGCAACCGCCGGAATGCTGCCAGATCTCATTGTGGTCGCCGGCCGGATTCAGCCGGTCGTAGACATAGGCGTTCCACGCCTCGAAATTCTGCGAGGCCGGGTCGGGACGTTCACGGTTGCCGTCACCCTGATAGGTGAATTCGATGACGTCGCGCGGGCCGCAATAGGGACAGGTGATCAACATCGGATTTTCCTAATGCAGCCTTGCTTAGTGAAGTCTGGGGTTCGCGCCCTGGCCCTTGTCGTCGATGACGAGGCCGCGGTGGAAGCGATCGAGGGTGAACGGCGCGTTGAAATCGTGTGGCTCATCCTTGGCGATGGTCCAGGCAAAGGTCCAGCCGGAGGCCGGCGTCGCCTTGAAGCCGCCATAGCACCAGCCGCAGTTGAGATACATGCCGGGCAGGGGACCGGTTGTGATGATCGGCGAGCCGTCCATCGACATGTCGCAGACACCGCCCCACGAACGCAGCATGCGCACACGCGCAAGGCCCGGAAACAGTGCCAGCATCTCGCTCATCACCTCGTCGACGATGGGCAAGTTGCCGCGCTGCGCGTAGCTGTTGTAGCCGTCGATATCGCCGCCATAGACAAGGCCGCCCTTGTCGGACTGCGACATGTAGAAATGGCCCATGCCGAAGGTCACGACCGTGTCGATGAAGGGCTTTAGCGATTCCGTCACGAAAGCCTGCAGCACATGGCTCTCGATCGGCATCGTTTCGACGCCGGCCAACCGCATGACGCGTCCGGTGCTGCCGGCCACGGCGACCGCCACCTTCCTGGCCCTGATGTCGCCGCGCGACGTGGTGACGCCGATGACGCGATCGCCATCGCGCAGGAAGCCGGTGACCTCGCAATTCTCGATGATGTCGACGCCGCGCCGGTCGGCGCCGCGCGCATAACCCCAGGCCACCGCATCGTGACGGGCGGTGCCGGCGCGCCGCTGCATCAGGCCGCCGACCACCGGAAAACGTGCATCGCTGGAGATATCGAGCGCCGGGATCAGGCGTTTGATCTGCGCCGGCGTCATCAGTTCGGCATCGACGCCGAGATGGCGCATGGCATTGCCGCGCCTGGCATAGTCGTCGAACTGCGCCGGCGTGTGCGCCAGGTTCAGGCAGCCGCGCTGCGAGAACATGACGTTGTAATTGAGTTCGTGCGACAGGCCTTCCCACAGCTTCATCGAATGTTCGTAAAAGCGGGTGTTGGCGGGCAGCAGATAGTTCGAGCGCACCGCCGTGGTGTTGCGGCCGACATTGCCGGAGCCGAGCCAGCCCTTTTCCAGCACTGCGACGTTGGTGATTCCGTGCTCCTTGGCCAGATAATAGGCGGTCGCCAGCCCGTGACCGCCGCCACCAATGATGATGACGTCATAGGAAGCCTTCGGGTCCGGCTTGCGCCAGGCCGGCTTCCAGTCCTTGTTTCCCTTGAGCGCGTTCGCGAGCAGCGAAAAGGCCGAGTACTCTGCCATCATTGTCATCCGGTTCGGGCGATGCGGCAGACTATAGAGCAGGCTGCATCCGCAAAGCCAATATTGCGCCATGGCCTTTCGACTGGCCGACGCTCGGATCGCGATCGGATCGCCATCGGATGCGACGGCTTGCCCCACGATATGGCCGTCTTTATCAAGGACAGGCTTTTTAAATGCCTTTGCCGCCGTGAGTCGCCTATAGTCATGCTTTTGAGATTGCTTCGCCTCATTTTGGTTTTCACGCTGGTCATTTCGGCGTCGCCTTCGTTCGAGGCGATGGCGCAGGCGCTTGGCCAGGGTTCCATCGGCCTGGTCACTGATCAGCAGAAAGTCATCCAGGGCCTGACGGCCAAGACCGACGATCTCGAGAAGAAAATCCAGCAGGACGCCGAGGACGATGCCTCGCTCGTGGATATCCGTCTGCAACTTGAGGATCTGTCGCGAGCGGCACTGACCAGTGCGCTGGCGTTTCGCTCGCGCCTCACCGACATCAACAATCGCATCGAGGTGCTCGGCCCGCCGCCGGCAGCGGGCCAGCCGCAGGAGCCCGACATCGTGACCGGCGAGCGCCAGGCGCTGGCGTCGGAAAAGGCCGAGATCAACTCGGTCGTCGCCAGCGCGCAGAACCTGTCGATCCGCATCAGCGGGCTGGTCGACAAGATCGGCAACATGCGCAGCGCGCTGTTCCGCAACCTTTTGACCAAGCGCTACGTGCTGTCGGACGCGCTGAGCCCGCAGGTCTTCTCCGACGCCCAGGAGGAATACGCCAACTTTTACAAGGCGGTGTCGTCCTGGCTGAGCTTCGCGTTCAAGTTCAAGTTCCAGGCCATCCTGGCGGCAACCTTCGTGGCGCTCGGCCTGGCGCTGGTGCTGCTGGTCGGTGGCCGGCGGCTGTTCGGGCGGGTGTTCGAGGCCGATCCCGCCAACGAGGCCCCGTCCTATCTCAGCCGCTTGTCGGTGGCCTTCTGGTCTACCATGCTGCCGACCCTGGCGGTCGGCGTATTCCTCGCCTCCACGGTGTTCTTTTTCAATTATTACAATGTGTTGCGCGGCGACATCGGAGTCTTTCTGAATGCCCTGGCAACCGCCATCGGGGTGATCTTCTGCGTCAACCGGCTGACCAATGCCGCGCTTGAGCCGCAACTGCCGAACTGGCGCCTCATCCCGGTCGAAACCGGCGCGGCGCGCTGGCTGGTGCGCCTGTCCACCGCCATGGCGGTCGTCATCAGCGTCAACACCTTCCTGTCTGTCGTCAACGACAAGATGGGCTCGCCGCTGTCGCTGACCATCGCGCGCAGTTTCGTCGCCACCATCGTCGTCGGCATCATCCTGATCCTGATGGCCATGCTGCGACCGTTCAGGGCACGCGACGGAAGCTGGCGGCCCTGGCCGGCATGGCTGCGCTATCTGGCGCTGGCGCTTGGACTGTTCACCATCATCGCCGCGCTGCTTGGCTATATCGGCCTTGCCCTGTTCGTCTCGCTGCAGGTCGTGGTCACCGGCACGGCGCTGATCACCGCCTATATCGGCTTCCTGTCGGCGCGGGCGATCGGCGAGGAAGGGGCGTTCGCCAACACCACGGTCGGGCGCTGGCTATCGACCCATTCCAGCTACGAGGACACGGCACTCGATCAGCTCGGCCTCGTCGTCAGTGTTGCCATCAACCTGTTGATAGTGCTGGTTTTCCTGCCGCTTATCCTGCTGATGTGGGGGTTCCAGCCCGGCGACATCCAGGCCTGGGCCTACAAGCTGGCGACCGGGATCAATATCGGTTCCGTGACGATTTCGGTCACCGGCATCCTTTCGGGCATCGTCGTCTTCATCATCGGCTATTTCCTGACGCGATGGTTCCAGGGCTGGCTCGACGGCTCGGTGATGGCGCGCGGCAAGGTCGATACCGGCGTGCGCAACTCGATCCGGCTGGCCGTCGGCTATGCCGGCGTGGCGCTGGCGGGGCTGGTCGGCATATCGGCGGCGGGCATTGATCTTTCCAGCCTCGCTCTGGTCGCCGGTGCCCTTTCCCTGGGTATCGGTTTCGGCCTGCAGAATGTCGTCTCCAACTTCGTCTCCGGCCTGATCCTTTTGGCCGAGCGGCCGTTCAAGGTCGGCGACTGGATCGTCGCCGGCGACGTCAGCGGCACGGTCAAGAAGATCAGCGTGCGCGCCACCGAGATCGAGACTTTCCAACGGCAGTCGGTGATCCTGCCCAATTCAAACCTGATCAACAACGCCGTCGGCAACTGGACGCACCGCAACAAGCTCGGCCGTGTCGAGATCAAGGTCGGCGTCGCCTATGGCAGCGACGTCAAGCAGGTGCATGCCATGCTGCTGGAAATCGCGCGCAGCCATGCGATGGTGCTTAAGAACCCGGAGCCCTTCGTGCTGTTTTCCAATTTCGGCGCGGCCGCGCTGGAGTTCGAAATCCGCGTGTTCCTGGCCGATATCATGAACGGCAGCGTCGTGCAGAACGACATTCGTTTTGCCGTGCTGGAGACATTCAACGACCAGCATATCGAGATCCCGTCGACGCCGCGCGCTGTCGTCGAGGTGAACAAGCCCAAGGCCTGGCCAACCGACGACGACAAGATCGAGGCCGACTTCGCCGAACAGGAACAGGCGAAGGTGGAAGCCGCGGCCGAAGCGAAAAGGCTCGCCAAATCCGGACGCAAGACGCGCAAGCCCGATCCCAGCTAGGGTCGGTTCCCGTCAGCGCGTTGCCGCCCCGCATCATATCGTGCCGGCCAGCGAAAATGACAGGGTCGGGCGTATGATTGCGGACAGGCCAAAACCAATTGCGGCATGAATGCGGCATTCAGTTGCGGTTCAGCTTCCATCTCATATAAGCTCCCATGCAAAGGGCGAAAATGCCTTGCGAAATGCAACAGAGGCGGTGGGAACACCGATATTGCAACATGTGGAAGTCTCTCGTCGCTGCCGTGGCCTTGCTTGCCGTGAGCGGCTCGGCCCATGCCGCCAGCGCGGTCAACAAGGACGCCGAGACCCGCACGCTGGTCGTGACGGAAGGCGGCAGCAAGACCGAGCTTGCGCTGGCCGGTGGTGAAACCGTCGAATTCTGCCAGAACGGCTGCTTCGTCACCTTGCCGAACGGTGACCTTGAAGCCCTGACCGGCTCGGAAACCGTCGAAATCTCGGGCGGCGTCGCCCGCATCAAGTAACCCAGGCGCCATGATTGGAAAGGCCGGGCATTTGCTCGGCCTTTTATCGTTTCCGGTAGCTGTTGTTTAACAATGACGCCGGAAATACCGCCGCGGCAGCCGCCTGCAACCAGGCGTTTTAACGTTCGCTGCGCCATACCCCTCTATACCAGCGTCAAGACGCCGAAAAGCGGCGCTCAACGGGTTTCCGGCGTTCCGGATCATAGGCTGGCAGGGCAGGACGGGCATGGACGCGCGGTCGGACAGGAACGCAATACCGCTTGCGGTCGATCTCGACGGCACGCTGATCGCGACCGACCTGTTGTGGGAAGGCATGTTCCTCCTCCTCAAGAAGAACCCGCTCTATATCTTCCTGGTGCCGTTCTGGGCCGCCGCCGGGCCGGCGCGGCTGAAGCAGGCGATCGCACAGCGCATCGATATCGACCCCGCGACGCTGCCCTATCGCGCGCCGCTGCTCGACCGGCTGCGCGCCGAGCACGGCGAAGGCCGCAAGATCGTGCTGGCGACCGGTACGCCGCGCAAATTCGCCGACGCCATATCGGCCCATCTCGGCATTTTCGACCGTGTGCTGGCGACCGACGGCCTCGACAATCTCACCTCCGGCAAGAAGCGCGCCTCGCTGATATCAGCCTATGGCGATGGCGGCTTCGACTATGCAGGCAACAGCCGCCATGATCTCCAGGTCTTCGACGCCGCGCGCAATGCAATCGTCGTCGCGCCCGACCGTCATGCGGCGCGCTGGCAGGCAGCGCATGGCGCCGAAACCATGCCGGCGCCAAGGCCGACCTTGCGGACCATCATCAAGATGCTGCGCGTGCATCAGTGGCTGAAGAATTCGCTGATCGCCGTGCCGATGGTGCTGTCGCACGAATATTTCAACACCAACATGATCTGGGAATGCCTGCTGGCGTTCGTCTCGTTCAGCGCGGTAGCGTCGGCGATCTATATCCTCAACGATTTCTTCGATCTGGCGCTCGACCGCAAGCATGTCACCAAGTGCAACAGGCCGTTCGCCAGCGGTGCGCTGTCGATCCCGTTCGGTCTGGGCGCCATCGCGGTGCTGCTGACGATCGGCGTCGGTACCGGGCTGTTCCTGTCGCCTGAATTCCTGGCCGTGCTTGGCGGTTACATGGTCGTCACGACGGCCTATTCGCTATCGTTCAAGCGCATGCTGCTGGTCGATGTGCTGACGCTTGCCGGCCTCTACACGATCCGAGTGATCGCCGGTGCGGCCGCGACCGGCGTCGCCGTCTCGTTCTGGCTGCTCGCCTTTTCGATCTTCTTCTTCCTGTCGCTGGCGCTGGTGAAACGCTTCGTCGAACTGCGCACAACCGCCATTCCGCCCGGCGAACGCATTGCCGGGCGCGGTTATCGCACGGAAGACCAGGAGATCGTCGCCCAGGCCGGCATGGCCTCCGCCTTCTCCTCGGCGCTGGTTCTGGCGCTCTACATGGACAGTGTCGCGGTGCGCGAGCTTTACCCGCATCCGTGGCTGATCTGGCCGCTGCCGCCCATCGTGCTTTACCTCACCATGCGCGTCTGGATCCTGGCGCGCCGCGACGAGATGAATGACGACCCGGTCGTCTTCATCATCCGTGACTGGCGCAGCCAGATCGTGGTGCTGATCGGCGCTGTGCTGCTGGTCATCGGGGGTTGGTAGGCATGGCCGAACGCTTTCGGAGCTTTGGCCTTGCCACGCCGCCGGCGCCGCGTGCGATCCACGCCGACGATGCCATCGCGCTGCTGAAGGGTGGCCAGGCGAAGGAAGCCTCGCTGCTTGCCTATGGCAACGGGCGTTCCTACGGCGATTCCTGCCAGAACCAGGCCGGCACGGTCGTCGATATGCGGACGCTGAACCACATCCGCGCCTTCAACGCCGAGACGGGCGTGCTCGAAGCGGATGCCGGTGTGCTGCTGTCCGATATTATCGCGCACGCCGCACCTTACGGTTTCTTCCCGGCGGTGGTTCCGGGCACGCAGTTCGTCACGCTCGGCGGCGCCATTGCCAATGACGTGCACGGCAAGAACCACCATCGGCGCGGCACGTTCGGCTGCCATGTCGAAAGCTTCACGCTGCTGCGGTCCGATCGAAAGACCTATCGCTGCTCGGCCACCGACAATCCGCGCCTGTTCCGGGCCACCATCGGTGGCATGGGTCTTACCGGCCTGATGCTCTCGGCCTCGATCCGGCTGATGCGGGTGCCTTCGCTCGACATCGTCGAGAAGACGACGCCGTTTCGTGATCTCGGCGAATTCTTCGATCTGGCCGAGGCGGCCGACCAGGCCAATGAATATGCGGTGGCCTGGATCGACCAGCTCGCCGGCGGCCGCAACAGCGGGCGTGGGCTGCTGTTCACCGGCAACCATGCCGAGCACGGCCCGCATGCGGCCTCGCGCGCCGGCGGCAATCTTTCCGTGCCGTTCCAGCCGCCCTTCAATGTGCTCAACCGGCCGTTCCTGACTGCTTTCAACGCCGCCTACCGGTGGAATAAAAGTCGCGCGACCGCGCCGCGTCAGACCGGCTACCACGGTTTTTTCTTTCCGCTCGACGGTGTGCGCGACTGGAACCGGCTCTATGGTCCCAATGGGCTGTTCCAGCACCAGAGCGTGGTGCCGGAGGAGGCGGCGCGCAGCGTCGTGCCGGAATTGCTCGCGGCGGCCCGGCGAGCAGGCCAAGGATCTTTCCTCACCGTGCTGAAGCGCTTCGGTTCGATCCGCTCGCCGGCGCTGCTGTCGTTCCCGCGCCCCGGCTACACGCTGACGCTGGATTTCCCCAACAAGGGAGCGGCGACGCTTGCTTTGCTTGGCGACCTCGACCGCATCACGGTCGCGGCCGGCGGGGCGGTCAATCCCTACAAGGATGCGCGCATGGGCGCGGCAATCTTTGCTGCTTCCTTCGCGGACTGGCCGAGGCTGGAAGCGCTGCGCGATCCTGCCTTCATGTCCGATTTCTGGGCGCGCACGGCCGGCGGCATCGACCTGCGGCGGCGCGGCGTGGAGGCTGCCGAATAGATAAAAATGGAATGAATCGTGGTTATCGAACGGTTAATCGCAAGATTTACTCAAAACAGTCTTGTGAGTTCACGAAATCTTTTCGGATTTGTATTAGTGGAAATCACGGGGTTGGCGCGCGAGCATGAAATATATCGTCTTTATTCTCTTTACGGTCATGACCAATGCCGCTGCGCAGCTTATGCTGAAGCAAGGCATGATGTCGCTTGGCCCGATCTCGTTCGAGGCCGTCAATCCGCTCGTCAAGCTGCTGCAGATCGTCTTTAGCCCCTGGGTGTTCCTCGGGCTCTGCACCTTCGTGATTTCCATGGCTTCGCACCTCTATGTGCTGTCCAAGGTCGAGCTTTCCTTTGCCTATCCCTTCCTCAGCCTCGCCTATGTCGCCGTCGCCATCTTCGCCTATTTCGTCTTTCGCGAGGACCTCAATGGCTGGCGCATCGCCGGCATCGCTTTCATCTGCGTCGGCACGGTGCTGATCGCGCAAAGCGGGCGAGGGCATGAGGACCAGACCGCTTCCATCACGCCCGACAAGATCCCTGCAAACGAGACCGTTCGATGAGACATGTGATTTTCGGCGGTGACGGCTTTGTCGGCCGCCACCTTGCGCCCAAGTTCGTGGCGGATGGCGAAGAGGTCATCGTCGCCGACATCGCCAGGAGCGACCTTGCGCACTACCGCAATGTCCGGTTCGTCCAATGCGACGTCACCGATCCGGCGTCGGTCGCCGCCGTCGGGCTCAAGGCCGACGACATGGTCTACAATCTGTCGGCCAAGATGCTGTCGCCGATCCAGGTGCGCGCCAAACGGCGCGACTTCTTCTTCCCGGTGAATTTCCACGGCACCGAGCACATCATACAGGCCATGGACAAGGCTGGTGCGTCCAGGCTCGTCCACTACACGACGGACATGATCTACGGCCACACCGTCACCCAGCCGATGACCGAGGAGCACCCCGTCACGCCGCTCGGCGAATATGGCTGGTCGAAGCAGAAGACCGAGGAACTCGCCGCCGAATGGCGCAGTCGCGGCATGTCGATCTCGCTGTTCCGGCCGCGCCTGATCATCGGCCCAGGCCG
The DNA here is from genome assembly GCF_007003935.1 of Mesorhizobium sp. WSM4310. NCBI lineage: Bacteria > Pseudomonadati > Pseudomonadota > Alphaproteobacteria > Hyphomicrobiales > Phyllobacteriaceae > Mesorhizobium > Mesorhizobium sp. WSM4310. The sequence goes on along the minus strand of NZ_VFTA01000003.1, from coordinate 39,213 downwards.
GCTCGGCATCCTCGAAAAACTGTTCAAGCTGATCGACTGGAACCTTCCAGTGCCAATGATCGGCTCCGGCAGGAACCCCTATCAGTTCATTTCTGTTTTCGATTGCGCGGAAGCTGCCCGCGCGGCCTGGAAGGCCGGCGTGCCCAATGAGGCCTATAATCTCGGCTCGCTCAACCCGCCGCCGGTGAAGAAATTGCTCGGCGATCTCATCCGCCATGCCGGCTCGAAGTCGATGCTGCTGCCGACGCCCGGCTGGGCGGTCAAGCGCACGCTCGACCTGCTCGATCTCGTAAACATGCCGATCATGGATCCCGAACAATATCTGATCGCCGACGAGGAATGCGTGCTCGACGTGTCCAAGGCCGAGCGTCAGCTCGGCTGGGTGCCGCAATATCGCGACGAGGACATGCTGATCGCCGCCTACAGCGAATACCGCGCCAAGAAGGGCGGGCCTGCTGTCGCCACCAAACATGTGCCCGCCGAATAGCGGTCGCGCCAAGCAATTCATGGCGCACGACGCCGGTCGTAGCGCGGACAGGAGATTGAAATGACCGTCATGGCCAAGCCCGAACAGACGAATGCGGGCACCATGGTGAGCGCGCCGGCACTGTCGCCCGCAGCAATAGCCAAGCCCGACCTGATCAGTGTCGAGCAGGCCAAGGCGATGGATGTCGCCCGCATGACCGACCTGTTCAAGGCGCATCTCAATCCTGGCCAGCTGCACTTCATGAAGCTGCTCGGCTTCCACAGAATCAAGATCGAGCGTGCCGAAGGCATGTTCTACATCAATCAGAATGGCCGCAAGATCCTCGACTTCTTCGGCGGCTTCGGTTCGCTGGCCTTCGGCCACAACCATCCGCGTATCCTGGACGCACGCAAAAAATTCCAGGAGGAGAAGCGCCAGGAAATCGCCATCGCCTTCATGTCGCAATATGCGGCAGCGCTCGCGCACAACCTCGCCAAATGCTCGCCCGGCGATCTCGACATGGTGTTCCTGGGTTCGTCCGGCTCGGAGGCGATGGAAGCGGCGGTGAAGCTTGCCGAACGCGCTGCCGGCCCGAAACGGCCGAAAATCGTCTATGCCGAGAATTCCTTCCACGGCAAGACCAAGGGCGTGCTCGGCATCACCGACGGCCAGCTCTACCGCGCCGATTTCAAGGTGGCCGACAATACAGTGCGCATTCCCTTCGGCGACATCGAGGCGGTCGAGAGCCTGTTTCGTTCGGATCCGGAGGTTGGCGTCATCGTGCTCGAAACCATCCAGGGCGGCGGCGGCATCATCCAGGCAGAGGCGCAATACTGGCAGAAGCTGCGCGCGCTCTGCGATCAGTATGGGGTGCTGTGGGTCGCAGACGAAGTGCAGTGCGGCTATGGCCGCTCGGGCCGCTTCTATGCCTTCGAACATTACGGCGTCGTGCCTGACGTGACGGCGCTGGCCAAGTCGCTCGGCGGCGGCAAGGCGGCTGTCGGCGCGATGATCGCCAGGCGCGACGTTTACATGAAGGCCTATGGCACGCCGAAAACGGCGATGATCCATGCCATGGCAACCTTTGGCGGCATGGGCGAGGCCTGCGTCACCTCGATCGAGGCGCTCAACGTGCTTTATGACGAGAGGCTGATCGACAACGCCGCGGTCACCGGCGACTATCTGCTGCAGCGACTGCAGGCGCTCAAGGAAAAGTACCCGAAGATCATCAAGGACGTGCGCGGCAAAGGCCTTATGGTCGGCCTGGAGTTCCACGATTTCTCGCAGACCTTGCCGATGGTGCTGCGCCCGGTGGTCAGCATGCTCGACGACAAGCTGAAGGGCTCGCTGTCAGGCTTTGTCGGCGCGCTGCTGCTGCGCGACTACGACGTGCTCGTCGCCTTTACCGAATACAACCGCAACGTCATCCGACTCGAGCCACCGCTGATCTGCCAGCGCGAGCATGTCGACCACTTCGCCGATGCCTTCGACAGCCTGCTGTCGCGCGGCATCGTGTCTATCGTGAAGGACTTCGTCAAAAGCCAGGTCCGTTAGAAGAGAGTCCGTTGAGCACAAAAAGATGCTGACCAAGTCTCCCGCTGCGAAAAACCCGCTGGACCGGCTCACCGAGACCGGTCTGGCGTGGGGTGAGGGGACCTATGCGCGCTTCGCCGCACCCATCGGCGCGGCGGCCTTCGCGCTCTACATCCTTCTGACGGCATTCACGGCGTGGGTGATGCCCGATGCCAATTGGGACATGCTGCCCTACCTTGCCATCGCCGAGGAGGGCACCTATCCCGACGCGCAGGCGTTGCATGAGTATGCCTACAGCACCGTCAAGGCGGGCGTGTCGGCGGGTGACTACAAGGCGCTGACCGATGATGGCGGCGGCTTCCGCAGCCACATGACGGAGAATGCCGGCGACTTTCATTCGCTGCTCGGCATGTACCGGATAAAATTCCTCTATGCCGAGATCCTGTCGACGCTGAGCGCGGTGATGTCGCCGGTCGAGGTGATGCGGCTGGTACAGGTGTTTTCGGTGCTGCTGTTCGGCGCGATCGCGCTGCTCTGGCTGTACAGGGACAAGGCCCTGGCCTTGGCGCCGGTGATCGGCGCGGTGCTGATCATGGCTGATTTCGGCGATGCGGCGCGCGCTTCGACGGCGGACCTGCTGACGTCGGCGCTGCTGCTCGGCGGGCTCTACGCCTATGTCAGAGGCCGCGAGGCGGCGACGGCGATCCTGCTCTTCCTCGCCTTCATGGTGCGGCCGGACAATATTGTTTTCCTTGGCATATTCGTGGTGCTGCTGGTCGCCTTCCGGCAGAAGGCGTGGGGCGCGCTGGCCGGCTTTGCGGCGTCCTTCATCGCCTATTTCGCCATTTCGCACTGGGCCCAGCATCCTGGCTGGTGGCCGCATCTGTGGTTCTCGAGCATCGAGCAGCACTACAATATGGACAGGTTCGAGCCGGCGTTCTCGGTCGCTGCCTATCTCAGGGCGTTCGCGACATCGCTGCTGCGCGCCGTCAATTTGAACAGCTGGGTCGGCGTTTCGGTGCTGGCACTGGCCGGCTGTTTTGCCACCAGCCGCGCCGGTTTTCGGCTCGACCGGCGTGCAGGCATCCTGTTCGCCGCGCTGGTGCTGGGTGCGCTGGCCAAGTTCACGGTCTTTCCGATCCATGACACGCGTATCTATTTCCCACATCTGATCCCGCCCTTCCTGCTGCTGGCAACGCCGTTCATGGCGCTGTGGGCAGCATCGGTCCGCGGCCAGCATCGCGCGGCCTTGCACGTCATTCCGGGAGACAAGCTATGAGTTCGCTATCCAGCCTGGCGCGCGTCGCCTTGTCGCTCGGCCTTCCCTCGGGCCTGCTCGATCGCGGGCCGTCGCTGCGCGGCACGAAATTCCTGGCGAAGGCGGGGCTGAAAGCGCGCTTCGGCGGGGCAGGGCAGCCGTTCCAGATGGTCAATGTCGGCGCCTGCGACGGCGCGCTGTTCGACGATGTGACGCCGTGGCTGCACAGGATTGCCGGCGCCCGCGCCATGCTGGTCGAGCCGATCCCGTACAACCAGAAACGCCTGCGCGCCAACTATCCCGATACGAAGCGCTTCATCATCGAGCCGGTGGCGGTGACAAGGACCAGGGGCACGATCACCGTCCACACGTTCGATGCCGCGGCGCTCGAGGCCGGCACGCTGCCGATCGAGTTTATCGGCTGCTCCTCGGTCACCGACACCAATCTGATGTCGGGCAAGAACGCCTGGGGCGAGGCCGACGCCAATTTCAACAAGTTCGCACCGCACCTCAGGGATATCGAGGTGCCGTCGGAAACGCTGCAGACGCTGCTCGACCGCAACGACATCAGCCATATCGATGCCTTCCTCGTCGATTGCGAGGGTGCGGACTGGATCGTCTTCGAACAGCTTGATCTGAAACGCTACCGTCCGGGGATGATCAAGATCGAGGTCGGCGCGTTGCCGGCCACCGAGATTGGTCAGGTCGTGGTCAAGCTGAAGACAGCGGGCTACCAGGTCGGTTTCCAGGCCGAGGACGTCTGGGCCTTCGCCTGACGGCTGGCGTTTTCACGGGGTCGCGCCGCACCCGCAGCGTGTCGCAAACAGGCGGTAGCGCCGTGCCTGTCGTCTGCATATTGTGCGCCGATCAAACGGGCGCCGACGCTGCCCGCAATAGCATCTGGAGTCGCGGGCAATGGCAGAGTTTCCGAAAAAGGCGAAGGTCGTTATCATTGGCCTTGGCGGTATTGTCGGCGCGTCGATCGCCCATCACCTGATCGAACGTGGCTGGACCGATATTGTCGGCATCGACAAATCGGGCATCCCGACCGATATCGGCTCGACCGCGCACGCTTCCGATTTCTGCTACACCACCAGCCACGATTTCCTGTCCTGCTGGACGACACTTTATTCCATCGATTTCTACGAGAAGATGGGTCATTACGCCCGCATCGGCGGCCTCGAAGTGGCTCGCCTCGGCGACGATGGCCGCATGGATGAGATCAAGCGCAAGATCGCCTCGGCAAAGGCCTTTGGCACGCGCGCGCGCCTGATCGAGCCGGCCGAGATCAAGGAGAAGTTCCCGCTGATCGAAGAGGGGATGGTGCAGGGCGGCCTTTGGGATCCGGACGCAGGTCTGGTCATCCCGCGCTCGCAGACCGTCGCCGGCAAGCTGGTCGACCAGGCGGAAGCGTCGGGTAAGCTCAAATCCTTCGCCAACACGCCGGCCAAGTCGCTCGTGGTCAGGGACGGCCGCATCAGCGCCGTGGTGACCGATCGCGGCACGATCGAGGCCGACTATGTCATCGTGTGCGCCGGCATCTGGGGCCGGCTGATCGCCGAAATGGTTGGCGAGGACCTGCCGGTCATGCCGATCGACCATCCGCTGACTTTCTTCGGCCCCTACAACGAATTCGCCGGCACCGGCAAGGAGATCGGCTGGCCGCTGCTGCGCGACCAGGGCAATTCGGCCTATATGCGCGACACCGGCGACCCCAAGACAGCCGAGGGCGGCCAGATCGAGTGGGGCTACTACGAAGAAAACAACCCGCGCCTTTGCCATCCGCGCGACCTCCTCGAAAAGCATGAGGCGCGGCTGTCGCCGTCGCAGCGCGACCTCGACATGGAGCAGATCCTGGCGCCGCTCGAACGCGCCATGGAGTTGACGCCGATCCTGGGTGAACTCGGCTACAACGAAAGCCATTCCTTCAACGGCCTGCTGCAGGTGACCGCCGATGGCGGGCCGTCGATGGGCGAAAGCCAGAAGGTGAGAGGGCTGTGGTATGCCGTCGCCATCTGGGTCAAGGATGGCCCCGGCATGGGCAAGCTGATAGCCGACTGGATGACGGACGGCCGCACCGCGGTCGACCATCACGCCATCGACTATGCACGCTTCTATCCGCACCAGACGAAGGAACAGTTCATCTGGGATCGCTGCACCGAGACGGCGATGAAGGTCTACAATCCCGCGGTGCATCCGCGCGAGCCCTTCTCCAAGGGCCGCAACATCAGGCGCTCGCCGTTCTGGGAGCGCGAGAAGGAGCTCGGCGGTTATTTCATGGAACTGGGCGGCTGGGAGCGTGCTCATGGTTACGCCGCCAACGAGCACCTGCTGGAGAAGTATGGCAATCGCGTTCCCGTACGCGAGAACGAGTGGGACAACCGCCATTTCTGGCGCGTCTCCAATGCCGAGCATCTGGCGATGAGCGAGGATTGCGGCATCGTCAACCTGTCGCATTTCTCGATGTATGACGTCGAAGGGCCAGACCACGTCGCGCTGCTGGAATGGCTGTGCGCGGCCAAGATCGGCGGCGACAACAACATCGGCAAGGGCATCTACACCCACTTCCTCGACGAGGAAGGCATGGTGCGCGCCGACTTCACCGTGATCCGCATGGCCGACCGCTGCCGCGTGATCGACGGCGCCGATGCCGGCCCGCGCGACTTCCGCTACATGCAGCGCACAGCGCAGGACAAAGGCTTTGACGTCACCGTCACCGATGTGACGGAGAAATACGTCACCATCGGCATTTGGGGTCCGAATGCCCGCACCACCTTGCAGAAGGTGGTCGAGAATCCCGAGGGCCTTTCGCTGGAGAATTTCCCCTTCGCGGCGATCAAGCCGGTCAGGATCGGCGGCAAGGATGTCACCGCCTTCCGCATCTCCTATGTCGGCGAGCAGGGCTGGGAACTGCATATGCGCTACGAGGATGGCCTCGCCGTCTGGGATGCACTGCGCTCGACCGGCGTCATGCCGTTCGGCGTCGAGACCTATGCCAACACGCGCCGCATGGAAAAGAGCCTGCGCCTGCAGAATGCCGACCTTCTGACCGAGTACAATCTGTTGGAAGCCGATCTCGCGCGTCCGAAGGTCAAGGAGAACGATTTCTGCGGCAAGGCCAAGCATGTTGAATACCGCGCCCGCGAGCACCAGCCGGCGACTTTGTGCACGCTGGTGATGACCGAAAACACCGATTCCAAGGGCGTGGCGCGTTATCCCGTTGGCACGATGCCGGTGCTGGATCCGGCTACCGGTGAGACGCTGGTCGACGAGCTCGGCCGCCGCTCCTTCACCACCTCGGTCGCCTATGGGCCGACGATCGGCAAGAACATCGCGCTCGCCTATCTGCCGCATTCATATGCGCAGGAAGGCCGCAAGCTTGAGGTCGAATATTTCGGCGAGACCTATCCGGTCGAGGTCGCCGGCGTCGGCTACAAGCCGCTCTATGACCCGGAGAACCTCAAGCCGCGCAGCTGATCGGTCGGGCGGACCACGGGACTTATTGCAAAAGCCTGGCTGCGAGCCGGGCTTTTGTCTTTTTAAGCGGGCGGTTTTCGCTTACCCTGCGGCATGTCTGCTTTATCGCGCGCGAGACATCTGCTTTCCGGCTGCGCCGCGCTGGCTCTGATGCTTTCGCTGACGCCGGGGTCTCGCGCGGATGAGCCGGTCGATGTCGAGCTGGTGCTGGCGGTCGACGTTTCGCTGTCGATGTCGGCGGACGAGCTCGAGATCCAGCGCCATGGCTACGCGGCGGCGCTGACGCATGACAATGTGCTGCAGGCGATCGCCGATGGCGCCCATGGCAAGATCGCCGTCACCTATGTCGAATGGGCCGGCACCACATGGCAACGCGTCATCGTGCCATGGACTGTCATCGCAACCCGAGCCGACGCGGAGCGGGTAGTCGCGCAATTGTCGGCGCAGCCGCCGAACAGCGCGCGGCGCACCTCGATCTCCGGCGCGCTGGAATTCGGCAGCGATCTGTTCGCCGAAAGCGGCTACCAGGGGACCAAGCGGGTCATCGACATTTCCGGCGACGGGCCTAACAACCAGGGCGCTCCGGTCAATCTCACTCGCGACGGCGTGGTCAGACAAGGCATCGTCATCAACGGCCTGCCGCTGATGACCCGGGGTGGCCTTTCCGGCGCTTACGACGTCAACGATCTTGACCGCTACTACAGCGACTGCGTCATCGGCGGCCCGGGCGCCTTCATGATCCCGGTCAACGACTGGACGCAATTTCCCGAAGCCATTCGCCGCAAACTGGTGCTGGAGCTTGCCGGCCCGATCTCACCGCAATGGGCGGCGGAGGAGGCCGATCATCCGCCGGTGGTGCTGGCGCAGGACAAGCCCGCCGCCGACTGCCAGATCGGCGAGAAAATGTGGCGAAACCGCAACTGGATGCTCGACAGCCGCTGAGCCGAGCGAGCCAACCAACGGTGACGACCGACACGATCGCAGCTCCTCGGCCGAGCGCCGTGCCGGCGACTGTCCATGGGCAGGGCTTCAATTTTGGCCAACGCAAGTGGTGCGGCGAGCCTGCTGGCAGCAGCCGAACACGTTCCTGTTGATTGACAAGCCGACGGGCGTCTGTGAACAATTCGCCCAGAGAAACAAAAGGGGAACCGACATGAACAGAATCGCCGTTTTCGCCGCGACTTTGACGCTTGCCGCCGGTCTGTCCGCGCCGGTGATGGCCGCCACATCGGTCACCATCGGCATCAGCGGCTGGACCGGCTTCGCACCGCTGACGCTCGCCAAGCAGGCGGGCCTCTTCGAGAAGCACGGTCTCGACGTGACCTTGAAGAAGGTGCCGCAGGCCAGCCGTCCGCTCGCCATCGCCAGCGGCGACCTGCAATGCGCCGCCACCACCGTCGAGACGTGGCTGGTGTGGAACGCCAGTGGGGTGACCACCAAGCAGATCTTCCAGCTCGACAAATCCTATGGCGCCGACGGCATCGTCGTGCGCAACGACATCAAGACGGTCGCCGATCTCAAGGGCAAGAACGTCGCCTCCTCGGCCCCGGGCACGTCGCCCTATTTCCTGCTCGCATGGGTGCTGAACAAGAACGGCATGTCGACCAAGGACGTGACGGTCGTCAATCTGGAGCCGGACGCGGCGGCGCAAGCCTTCCTCGCCGGCCAGAACGATGCGGCGGTCACCTATGAGCCGTTCATCTCGGCCGTGCGCGACAAGGCCGACCAGGGCCACATACTGGCGACCACGCTCGACTATCCGATGGTGCTCGACACGGTCGGCTGCACGCCCGAATTCCTCAAGGCCAATCCCGACGCCGCCAAGGCGCTCGCCGACAGCTATTTCGAGGCGCTCGACCTGATCAAGAAGGACCCGCAGAAATCCTACGAGATCATGGGCGCCGACGTGAAGCAGTCGGCCAAGGAATTCGAGGATTCGGCGAAGTACCTGAAATGGGCCGACAAGCCCGAGAACCAGCAGTTCTTCACCAAGGAATTCCAGGATTTTTCCAAGACCGCGGGCGAGTTGCTGCTGCAGATGGGGCTGATCAAGGAAGCGCCCGACGTCGCCACGCTGGCCGACACCAGCGCGGTGGCGAACTGATCGTCCGACCTTTGCCCATCGTGCGGCGGCGTCCGGCGCCGCCGCTCTTTCCTCGACACGTGACCATTTGATGGGGACGATGTGAAGATGCGCCCCTTGCATCCAGTCTCGCCGAGCCTGCGAACCGTGCTCGGCATTTCCTTTTTCGTGCTGTTTATTGCCTTCTGGGCCTGGATCACGCTTGGCGGCCACGTCAACCGCATCTTCCTCGCCGATCCGCTATCAATGCTCAGGGATGGCTGGCGGCTGCTGGTCGAGGACCGCTTCTGGCTCGACATATTGATCACCATCTGGCGCGTCTTCGGCGGCTTCGTGCTGGCCTCGGTCGTCGCCGTGCCGATCGGCATTGCCATGGGCGCCTGGAAGCCGGTGGAGGCGTTCCTGGAACCCTTCGTCTCCTTCGCCCGCTATCTGCCTGCCTCGGCCTTCATTCCGCTGCTGATCCTGTGGGCCGGCATAGGCGAACTGGAAAAGCTGCTGGTCATCTTCGTCGGCTCGGTGTTCCAGATCATCCTGATCATCGCCGTCAAGGTCGGCTCGACGCGACGCGATCTGGTCGAGGCCGCCTATACGCTGGGCTCGACGAGCAACGGCATCGTCAAACGGGTGATCATGCCGGCCAACGCGCCCGAAATCGCCGAGACGCTGCGGCTGGTGCTCGGCTGGGCCTGGACTTATGTCATCGTCGCCGAGCTGATCGGTTCGTCCTCCGGCATCGGCTACATGATCATCAACAGCCAGTCGCGGCTGGCGACCGGACAGATCATTTTCGGCATCATCGTCATCGGGCTGATCGGGCTGTTGTCCGACTTCGCCTTCAAGGCGTTCAACCGCTGGCTCTTTCCATGGAGCCTGGCGTGAGCAAGCTTCTCATCGAGGGCGTCTCGCGCACCTTTGCCGGCGTGCGTGGCGGACCGCCGGTCAAGGCACTGATGCCGATCGATCTGGCGGTCGCCGCCAACGACTTCATCACCATTCTGGGGCCGTCCGGCTGCGGAAAGTCGACACTGCTTAGAATTGTCGCCGGCCTGGAGGCGCCCAGTGAAGGCCGCGTGCTGCTCGACGACAAGGCCGTGACGCGGCCGGGACCCGATCGCGGCATGGTCTTCCAGTCCTACACGCTGTTCCCGTGGCTGACGGTAACTGAGAACATCGCCTTTGGCCTGCGCGAACGCGGCATGGCGCCGAAGGAGCGGGACGACATCGTCGCCTCCTATGTCGATCTGGTCGGGCTGAGGGGATTTGAAAATCATTGGCCGAAGCAACTCTCCGGCGGCATGCAGCAGCGCACGGCGATCGCCCGTGCGCTCGCCAACGATCCCGAGATCCTGTTGCTGGACGAGCCGTTTGGCGCGCTCGACAACCAGACGCGCGGGCTGATGCAGGAGCTGCTTCTCGGCATCTGGGAGCGGCGCAAGAAGACGGTGCTGTTCGTCACCCACGATATCGAGGAGGCGATCTTCATGGCCTCGCGCGTCATCGTGATGACGGCGCGGCCCGGCAGCATCAAGTCGGATGTCGCCATCGACCTGCCGCATCCGCGCCACTACACGCTGAAGACCAGCCCGGAATTCTCGGCGCTGAAAGCGCGGCTGACCGAGGACATCCGGGTCGAGGCGATGCGCACGGCACAGGCGCAGCCGGCCGAGGCCTGATCCGGCGATCAGGCCGCCAGCAACTGCTTGCGGTCGACACGCTCCTGCTGCGGCGAGCGGGCATAGAGCTCGCGGTAGCACTTCGAGAAATGCGAGGCCGAGACGAAGCCGCAGGCGACCGCCACCTCGACCACCGGCATTGAGGACTGGATCAGCAGATGCCGGGCGCGGTCGAGGCGGATCTCCAGATAGTAGCGGGCAGGGGAACGACCCATCTCGGTGCGGAACAGGCGCTCGATCTGGCGACGCGACAGGTCGACATGGTCGGCGATCTCGATCAGCGACAGCGGCTCGGAGAGATTGCCTTCCATCAGCTCGATAATGGTCAGCACTTTCGAGTTCTGCACGCCGAGACGGGCGCGCAGCGGCAGGCGCTGGCGGTCGGTCGGGCTGCGCACGCGATCGGTCAGCACCTGTTCGCAGACCCGGTTGACGAGGCTCTCGTCGAAATCGTCGCCGATCAGCTTCAGCATCATGTCGAGCGCGGCGGTGCCGCCGGCGCAGGTATAGATGTTCTGGTCGACTTCGAAGAGGTCGGCAAAGACATTGGCCTTCGGGAACGCCTCGGAAAAGCCCGGCAGGTTTTCCCAATGGATGGCGCAGCGCTTGTTGGACAGGAGGCCGGCGGCGGCAAGGATGTGCGCGCCGGTGCACAGGCCGCCAACGGCGACCCCACGATTATACTCCTCGCGCAGCCAGGCGAAGGCCGATTTGTTATGGTAGCGCTCGACATCGATGCCGCTGCAGACGATGGCCATGTTGGGCCGGTCGGGGCCCGCCATCTTCTTGCGCTCTTCCTCCAGCGAGGTGTTGACCGCGCATTCGACGCCGTTCGAGGCGCGCACCGGCTTGCCGTCGATGCTGGCGAGGCGCCAGCGATAGGCCTCGTAGCCGAGCATGCGGTTGGCGGAGCGCAGCGGGTCGAGTGCGGTCGCAAAAGCGATCATGGTGAAATCGGGGACAAGGAAAAAGACAAACGATCGCTTGATCGGATGCTTGATGGCGTTCACGGGAACCTCACCTGGCCATGGCGCGAACAGGATGTCGCGAATAGCATAGCGACATCAGGAAAAACCTTGGCTGTCAATCGTCTGCGCTGCCTCAGTGAGACAAAATTTGCGACACGGGTCGCAAATGGGCAATCATTGTGCGGCAGTGCTCAGGGGAGCTGTATCAACTGTTCACGCGACAGGCAAAATGTACAAAGCAAGACAAAAACGCCGCCGTGGCTGGAGCCAGGCGGCGTTACAGTTCTTGAAGCAGCGGCAGGGAGACGCTGCCTGGAAAATGATCAGGCGACGAAGCCGAGGCGCGCCGCAGCCATCGCACCGGTCTGGCCGGGCATGGTGTTGGCAAGGCGCTGGCGCTCGAGAGCGGTGGTCAGGTTCATTTCGCGGCGGGTAAAGAGGCGGGCAAAAAGCTTCATCATCATCTCCTATCGGTTGCTCAGACGGGTCGCCTTCGCTTGATGGAGTGGGGCAGCTCGTTTGCTGGCGGTGATATAGGCTTGTGTTGTGTAAAACTAAATCGCAAAAACGAAGCGCTTGATATGAAATGCGACACGGATTGCGACAAATTTGGGCAAGGTGCCTAGGATTTGCGATTGTTTACAGGAAGTTAGTTCGAAAACAGGCCGCTATGCGGCTTGTTCATATGCGCCATGCAGCGGCGGCATGGCTTAGGAAATCATTTGAACGCAAATAAAATAGAAAAGGCCTGCCGGCGGGCTGCACGGCAGGCCTTCAGCACAGGGTACACACGATTTACTTTGCTCCAGCCCAGGATCCGACGCCGTTGCGAATGCCGGTCTTGGTGTCGGCGGCTTCTGGCCAGCCGATATCCTTCTGCAATTCGATCGGCAGGGAATGGATGGCGCGTTCGGTCTGGTAGCGGGCGCGTGCCGCGCTGAATTCAGTCGCGATGCGACCGAGGGACGAGAGGATAGACATTTCATTCTCCTTAGGTGGCGGGCCGGAGACATTCCGGCCTTTGATGTGGGGGCTTACACGCGGCGCGTTTCAACCCCATTTCATGTCGATTGCAGGCCTGTGACGTGGTCGTTTCGTAGCTGCTTGTGGCAGCAACCTCAATCGATGGAGTTGACTATCCTCCTGATCCGGTGTTCAATCAAACGAAATGGAATGATGCTTTGTATCAGAAAAATTGAAGGTCGCTTCCCATGAACGCCCCGCTCAATCATCCGCTGCCGCTCCTCGATCTCGACGTTTTGCGCACTTTCGTGGCGATTGCCGAGACCGGCAGCTTCACCACCGCGGCCAATGCCGTCTTCCGCACACCGTCCGCCGTCTCCATGCAGATCAAGAAGCTGGAGGACATTCTCGGCCGTTCGGTGTTCGCGCGCGATGCGCGTTCCGTATCGCTGACCACGGACGGCGAGATGCTGCTCGGCTATGCCCGCCGGCTGCTGTCGATCAACCGCGAGGTGGTGTCGAAGTTCATTATTCCCGAGATTGTCGGGGTGGTGCGGCTCGGCTCGCCGGATGATTACGGCGAGCGCGTGCTGCCGCATGTGCTGAAGCGTTTCGCGCAGTCGCATCCCTCAATCGCCGTCGACGTCACCATAGACCAGAGCAGCAATCTGCGCCGGCGCATGGACGACCGCGCGCTCGACATCACGCTTCTGACCAACTCCTACAAGACCAGCGCGCTCGGCGCCGAAGTGCTTTTGACCGAGCCGATCGTGTGGGCAGGCGCCAAGGGCGGCTGCGCGCATCTGCGCGAGCCCTTGCCGGTTTCGCTGTGGGAAGAGGGCTGCGCCTGGCGTGCCGGCGCGCTCGAAGCGCTGGGACGCGAGGGCCGCAACTACCGCGTCGCCTATATGAGCGCGCATACGGCAGGCCAGCGTGCCGCGATCATGGCCGACCTCGCGGTCGCGCCGCTGCCGCGATCATTCCTCGGCAACGATATGGTCGAACTCTGCCCGAAGGACGGCATGCCCGATATCGGCACCTACAACCTCGCCATGGTGGTGGCGCCGGACGCCAGCGCGCCGGTCAAGGCCGTCGCCGACCACATCCGCGCGACCTTCGAAGTGTTCCGGGAAACCGGCAAGTTCTGATCTGTCGCCGGATCGAAAGCGCTACTCCGCCGCCGCCTCGGCGGAGGGCGCTTGAGACCTCGTTTTCCTGTCTTGCCTGACCGGTGAGCGGCTCTCGCCGAGGAACGTGACGATGCGCTGTCGCGCACGTCGCGATTCCGGCATGTCGATCAACGGCCAGGCGTGGAACATGCCTTCCTCGTGGACGACATCAACCTCGACACCCGCTTCCCGCGCCTTTTGCGCGAAGATCAGATTGTCGGGCGTCAAGAGATCGCGCGAGCCGGTCAAGAGCAGCGTTTTCGGCAGCACCGACAGGTCGCCGTAAATCGGGCTGATGTGCCAGTCGCTGCGATCGATGCCGGCGCTGTACATCCGGATCGCTTCGAGACCGCCGGGAATACCGAGCCAGGGATCGTTGCGCTCGGCCTCGAACAGATCGGGGTTGGAAAGCGACATGTCGAGGCCGGGCGAGATAAGCACGTGGCGCGAGGGCAGGGGCAAGCCTTCTTCCGCGGCCATCATGGTCAGCACCACCGCCATGTTGCCACCGGCGGAATCGCCCATGAAGACGATGTCTTCCGCCTCGGTCTCGTCGAGCATCTGGCGATAGACGTCGCCGACCATGCCGAACATGGCGTGGAAATCGTGCTCCGGGGCGATGGGATAGATCGGCACCGTGACGCCATGGCCGAGCCGGTCGGCCATGTCGGCAATCAGGTGCCAGTGATAAGGCGTGATTTCAAAGACATAGGCCCCGCCATGCAGGTAGAGAATCCGCTTCTGCTCGTCACCTCTTGGGGCGATTTCGTAGACGGGAAAGCCGTCGACGGTGCGCGTCTGGATGTCGAAACGCTGATGCAGCGAGGCCGGCGGATGGTGATCCTCGGTCTTGCGTGCGGCCGCGATCCAGCGCTTCAGGTTTTCCGGGCTGGCAAACGCCTTCTTGCGGCTGTACCTGAGCACGAAGGACACGATGTGGCTTTTGAAACTTGGCATGCGGATACACGAACTTCGGCTGCAGCCGACTAAGAGAAACCTCCACTATTTCCGAAGATCGTACGCTCGCCCGAAATGTCAAGATTTGCGCTCTGTCCACACGGCGGTGTGATCCGCGCCGCCGTCAGCGGCGCGGCAAAAGGGCCGCGCGCAGCCGGTTGCTGGTGGCGACGGGGGATTTCCGAGATCCCCGGCGCCTGCCGAGCAATTCGCATTTGTCGGCAAAGGTCATCAGCGCGCCGTGCCCAGAAGCAGCGACGTGAGCGCGGCCTGCGGATCGCTGGGCGGCGATGCCGGCCAGCCAATGTCCTTCTGCACATGCGCCGGCAGGCTGTTCAGCGCGCGGATCGCCTTGTTCCTGGCGTGGTTCTGCCTGATGGTCACACCGAAGCGGCCGAGATTTTCGAACATCGACATTTTCATCTCCCTTGAAGAACGGCGACGACCGAGGAATATCTTCGGCCGCCATTCGATGCGGGGTAAATGCGCCTGCCATGTATCGGATGGATTTCGCGAAAACAGTGTTTCGGTTTCCGGATCGGTCGATCCGGAAACATTTGCATGCAAATGAGTTTGAGGTTGGAGACGGCCTGTGAAGGTCGCGTCTATTCGCGGCCACGCCTCGCCGCGTGGCCTTCGCGCGAGCGCCGGCGCGGCGTGGCGTCGCCGGCGATGCCGTCCTCGCTCACCGTCTTGCGCGGCGGCAGTTTCACGGCCGCCGACAGTTTCGGGAACGGGTCGACCTTGTTGGGCAGCGCCATGGCGTAGACGAAATGCTCCTGGAATTTCGGCTCCAGCGCGGTCTCGATCTTCTCGATCTGGCTCACCGTCTCCTCGATCTCGCGGCGATAGCCGCGGTTCAAGAGCGCCATGCGCGCACCAGCACCTGCGGCGTTGCCGACGGCGGAAACCTTGTCGAGCTCGCAATCGGGGATCAGGCCCAGCACCATGGCGTATTTCGGATCGATGAAGGAGCCGAAGGCGCCGGCGAAGTGGATGCGGTCGACATGGTCGGTATTCTGCTTTTCCATCAACAGCTTGGTGCCGGCATAGAGTGCGGCCTTGGCGAGCTGGATGGCGCGCACGTCGGTCTGGGTGATGGTGATCTTCGGCTCGCCTTCCTTGAGCACATAGGAGAAGGTGCGGCCATTGGCGGTGACGCGCGGCGAGCGTGCACTCAGCGATCCGTCGACCACGCCGTCCTCGGAAATGATGCCGGCAAGATACATTTCCGCCACCACCTCGATGATGCCGGAGCCGCAGATGCCGGTGACGCCGGTCGCCTGCACGCTTTCCAGGAAGCCCGGTTCGTCGGACCACAGTTCCGAGCCGATGACGCGGTATTTGGGCTCCAGCGTGTCGGGATCGATGCGCACGCGTTCGATGGCGCCGGGCGCGGCACGCTGGCCGCCGGAGATTTCGGCGCCTTCGAAAGCCGGACCGGTCGGAGAGGAGGCCGCCACGACCCGCGCACGGTTGCCGAGCACGATCTCGGCATTGGTGCCGACGTCGACGATCAGCATCATCTCGTCCTGGCGATGCGGGCCTTCCGACAGCGTCACCGCCGCCGCGTCGGCGCCGACATGGCCGGCGATGCAGGGCAGCATATAGAGGCGCGCGCCCTGGTTGAGCTTGAGGCCGATGTCGGAGGCCTTGATGCGCACCGCGCCCGAGACGGCGAGCGCGAAGGGGGCGCCGCCGAGTTCGGTCGGATCGATGCCGAGGAACAGATGGTGCATGATCGGATTGCCGACGAAAACGGAATCCAGAATGTCATTGCGCTGGACATTGCCTTCCGCGCAGACCTTGTCGATGAGGCTGGAGATCGCCTCGCGCACGGCCACCGTCATGCCTTCACGGCCGTCCGGGTTCATCATCACATAGGAGACGCGGCTCATCAGATCCTCGCCGAAGCGGATCTGCGGGTTCGAGGTGCCGGACGAGGCGGCGACTCGGCCCGACAGGAGCGACACCAGATGCATGGCGATGGTGGTCGAGCCGATGTCGCAGGCCAGCCCGTAGGCCTCGTTCTTGAGGCCAGGCCACAAGGCGATGACGCGCGCGATGTCGCTGTCGGCATCCTTGTGGATGGCGGCGGTCGCGGTCCAGTTGCCCTTGCGCAATATGCCTTGCACCTGCGGCAGCAGGTGGAAATCGAATTCGAGGTTTTTGAAGCCCCAATCCTTCATCAGCGCGATCTTCAGCCGGTCGAGGTCGCCGAGCGGTTTGTGCATGTCGGGCTCTTCGATCTCGACATAGCACATGCGTATCGCCGTATCGCGGGCGATCACCCTGGTGTCGGCATCCTTGCGGATGGTCTGCGCGTTGATGACGGTGTCCTGCGGGACGTCGATGACGAGGTCGCCGAGGATCTGCGCCGAGCAGGAGAGGCGGCGCCGCTCAGGCAGGCCGCGCACGCGCTCGTAGCGCTCTTCCTTCGGTCCCTTGGGCGAGATGTGGTCGTTGGAGGAGACGATCTTGTGCTTGGCGAAATTGCCTTCCTGCACCTCGATCTGGCAGCGCCCGCACGTGGCGCGGCCGCCGCACACGCTCTCGACATAGACCCCGAGCTGACGCGCGGCATCGAGCACCGGCGTGCCGACAGGAAACCGCCCGCGCTTGCCCGACGGCATGAACAGCACGAGTGGATCGGTAATGTTGGCAGGCGAGTTCATGCGTACACGTGTCTCGGAAGGGATTGTCGATACCGTTTAACGGATCGTTTCATTATTGGGCGGAGTGTCTGATGGTCCAGAGGCCAATCATGTCCGATCTCCTGCTGTCCAGCATATTTACCGCCTTTACCATGGTGCGGTTGCTGAAGGGGCCGTGGCTGCGCAATCCGCAATATCTGGCCAGCGGAATTCTCGGCGCGATCGTCGCGGTGCTGCTGCTGCACGGGCTGTGGCCCGCCTATGACGATGACTTCATCATAGGCGGCGTGACAGGCATATTCGGATCGTGGGCGGGAATGGCGTTGTTCGACGCCATATTGGGCGTCGCCTGACCGTAACGCAGGCACGTCCGACCGCATCGATGATGCGATCGGTCCAGCGTGGTTTGCAGTCCGGTTCACGATTGCGCGCTTACCCCCGAGCCATGCGGGCTTCACGGCCGCCGCGGCGGCGGCCACCGTTGGCAGCGCCGTCGCCAGGCGCATTGACCTGCGTCGGCGCCGCGACCGCATGGCCGCCTTCGGCCGGCTTGTAGTCCTTGTAGGTCCTGATCCAGTTGGTGCAGTTCTCGTCGGTGCCGTTGAGCACATTGGCGCCGCGCACGGCTTCCATTTCTTGCGGACGCACCGGGTTCATGATGGCGCTCGTCATGCCGGCGCCGATCACCATCGGGATGAAGGCGGCGTTGATGCCATGGCGGTGCGGCAGGCCGAAGGAGATGTTGGATAGGCCGCAGGTGGTGTTGACCTTGAGCTCTTCGCGCAGGCGGCGCAGCAGCGCGAATACCTGGCGGCCGGCGTCACCCAGCGCGCCGATCGGCATGACCAGCGGGTCGACGACGACGTCGTGCGCGGGAATGCCGAAATCGGCGCAGCGCTGGACGATCTTCTTGGCGACGGCGAAGCGCACGTCCGGATCCATCGAAATGCCGGTCTCGTCATTGGAGATGGCGACGACCGGGACGTCGTATTTCTTGATCAGTGGCAGGATGGCTTCGAGTTTTTCTTCCTCGCCGGTGACGGAATTGACCAGCGGGCGGCCCTTGGCGACCTTGAGCGCCGCCTCGATCGCCGCGGTGACCGAGCTATCGATCGACAGCGGCAGGTCGACGAGCCCTTGGACGATCTCGAGCGTCTGCACCAGCAGCGCCGGTTCGGTCGCGTTGGGGTCGACGGCGGTGACGCCAGCATTGACGTCGAGCATGGTGGCGCCGCAGGCGGCCTGTTCCAGCGCGTCCTTGATGACGGTCTCGAAATTGCCGGCCACCATCTCGGCGGCGAGCTTTTTGCGGCCGGTCGGGTTGATGCGCTCGCCAATCACGCAGAAGGGCTGGTCGAAGCCGATGATGATTTCTCGTGTCGCCGAGGCAACGATGGTCCGGGTCATGAAATCTCTCCGTCGTGATATAAAGAGTTCTTTATATCGTTATCTCTTCTCGATCAAGCGAATGGTGGTCCTCCGCGCGGATCAATGCGCGGTCTTGACCATATCCACCTGGGTTTCGGTAATCTCGTCGTGCAGGATGTGGTCGAGCCGGTCGGCAACCATCTGGTCGTCGCGACGGATTTCGCGCTTCCAGGGCTGGCGGCCCTTGAGCACGCCCGATTCATCGACGATCTCGGCGACATATTCCTCCTGGCGGTAGGCCATCACATGGACGCCTGAGATCCCAGGGATTTCCTTCACCTCGTTGATGATGTCGATGCAGAGCTGCTTGCCTTCCTTCTTCTGGTCCTGCGCGCCTTCCAGCCGCTTGATGACGGCATCCGGGATGTGGATGCCCGGCACGTTGGAGCGGATCCACTTGGCGGTCTTGGCCGAGGCGAGCGGGCCTACGCCGCACAGGACGAACACTTTTTCGGTGTGGCCGAGATCGCGCGCCTTCTGCATGAAGGTCTTGAACATCGGCACGTCGAAGCAATACTGCGTCTGCACGAACTGCGCGCCGGCGGCGATCTTCTTGCCGAGATGGATCGGGCGGAAGTCGAAGGGCGGCGCGAACGGGTTGACGGCAGCGCCGAGGAAGACCTGCGGCGGCGTCGTCAGCTTGCGGCCAGACAGGAACTTGCCGTTGTCGCGCATGATGCGGATTGTTTCGAGCAGCGACATGGAATCGAGGTCGAACACCGGCTTGGCGCCGGGCTGGTCGCCAGCCTGCACGCCGTCGCCGGTCAGGCACAGCATGTTGGCGACACCCATGGCAGCACCGCCCAGCACGTCGCCCTGGATGGCGATGCGGTTCTTGTCGCGGCAGGCGATCTGCATGATCGGGGCATAGCCCATGCGGGTCAAAAGCGCGCAGATGCCGACCGAGGACATGTGGCAGTTGGCGCCGGAGGCATCGACGGCGTTGATGGCGTCGACCCAGCCGTCGAAGATCTTGGCCCTGTTGTAGACGTCCTCGGGATCGGCGCTGTCGGGAGGATTGAGCTCGGTCGTCACGGCGAATTCACCGCGCCGCAACACGCGCTCGAGGCGGCCGCGGGACGAATGGCCGGGCAGGGGGTCGAGCGGCAGGTGAATGCCGGCCGGGTTCTCGTCGCGCTGACGGGCACTCATGTGGCGGCTCCGGTCTTTGGCGCGGCCGCGGTCTCACGGGCGGCGGCCGCCTGCGCGGTGACCCGCAGCCAGGCGGAGGTCTCGCGCAACGACTGGTCGACCGGCTTCTGCACGGCCAGGATCTTGTCGGAGTTGACCATGTTCTGCGAGCCTTCCCAGGCCTTGACCCAGACGCAGGGCATATCGGGTTCGACCTCGCAATTGCCGTTGGCGCGCACGCCGCCGCAGGGGCCGTTGCGCAGTTGCTTGGGGCAATTCATCGGGCATGACATGCCGGTCGAAGACAGGATGCACTGGCCGCACATGCGGCAGTCGAACATGAAACCCTTGACGCGCTTCTCGACGAATTTGATCGGAGCCTCGACGCGACCGTAGCCGATGCCTTTCCACAGAGGGTGGAGGAGCAGAAACATGTCGGCGAAACGGGAATAGAACCATTCGAGCAGGCGCGAATGCCGGATCGACCATAGTCTCACCGCGAAGGAGCGCTGCACGCGTCGCTGCGGCGACACGTCGGCCGGCTTGTAGTCGGATTTCGGCGCTGCCTTCTTGACCAGGGTGGCCTGGGTAACCGTCGGCCCATCGTTTTTGACAGGAGTGGTCTCAGACATTTTCTTTGCCGCCCGCTTTGACCAGAGCGACCAATCTCTCTCGGTCATATTTCGTATCGAGGTCCTGGAAAGCCTTTTCGACCTCGGTTTCGAGATCGTCGCCGACAGGAACCGGATCGGCCTTGCGCCATTCGGCCAGATAGTCGTCGGTGCCGCCGGCGCCGGTGCGCATGGCGCACATGTCGATGGCTTCGGTGAAGCGCAGCGGCAGCTCGCGCTTGGCATTCTGCCGGCCCTTCTTGACGATGACCTGGGCAGGGATGTCGCGCCAGTAGACGACGATAAGATCGGCCATGAATTCTCGCTCCTCGATCTCAGAGCATTGCCGGATGCGCAATGGAGCCGCTTGTTATGGGACGACGCGCGCGCATTCAAAAGCGACGCATTGCAATGTCGTAAAATGAAAGGCGTGTTAATTCGTTCGCGGGGCGCACCGGCGGAGCGTCGGCGTGCCGAAAAGCCGTCTAGCCCTGTGCGGCTCCGGGCTGATGAGACCCTACCAGATTCCGGTTCTGAGGCCGGTCCAGAGGTAGAACCAGATCGTCGGATGATACCATAGTTTGGAAGGCAGGCCGGGATCGAAAGTCGTGAGTTTTCCGGCCAGGGCATCGCTGACCGCCTCGATGCAGATATCGCGCGAGAACGCCGTTTGGCGCAGCGCGTGGCTTGAGATGGTGTCGCCTTTTTCCGGTCTGCCGCGCACCTGCTTCAGCACGCCGCCAGTGTCGACGCCGGCGGCGACGAGGTGGACGGTTGTGCCGAAATTCTGCGCATCACCTGATGCCAGGGCCCAATAGCCGCCATTCATGCCGCGATATTTCGGCGTGATGCCCGCATGGTAATTGAGCACCGGGCAGGGCATTTTGCGCAGCATCTCAGCCGAGATCAGTCGGCAACCGTTGAGCAGCACGACACCTGGCTGGATCTTCTGTATCGCCTGCAGGCACTCAGGCCCATTGGCCGAGGCCACCTGGATGATCTCCTGGCCTGGTCGCGGCTCAACCTCCAGTCTCTCCTCGGCAATCAATCGCGCGCTATGGCCGGCCCGCAGCCGCTTGCCCAACCTACTCAGCACCATCGTGCCAAGCTGGCCCATGGCCGAGACCCAGCCCTGGCGGCGAGCCCGACCACGCAGCAATTGCTTTTTGGATTCAGGGGTTTCGAGGATGACGCTGACAGGACCAACGCGATCGGCAATTGCGTTGATCATGGCCCAGACATGCTGGCCGCCGCCGGTCACGACGACGATCGACGCGCTGGCTCCAACCGGTGAAGACATGGCCCGCTTTCCTGCCTTGCACGCGGCCGGCTGCCGCATGCTGGCCGGATTTGTGCCGGAATGGGGTTAAATCTTGATGACCACGCTCAGCGCTTGAACTCGATGATGTCGAGTTTCGATTCGTAGTAGGGCGCGGGAAGTTCGACGCGCCATTCGCTGGCACCGGTGCGGAAAGCATAGCCGACCTGGTCGGTCTGCGGACCGCTGCCATAAGGTTTTGCCCGATCATTGTTGACGGAGCCGGAGCCGAGATAGATGGCGCGCTTCTCGCCATCGTCGAAAAAGCGGCCCTGGGTTCGCTGCGAGCCGCTGATCTTTTCAAGCCGCCAGCCGGAACCATCGTCGGTCACCTTGCACTTGAACCAGCCATAGATGACGAGCGGGCTCAAACCGCCTGCCTTGATGGTGCGGCACTTCCAGTTGCCGGTCAGGTCCTTGTCGGAGAACGACACCAGCGGCTTGGCCAGCAAGGCATCGAGTTGTTTGACCTCGGCCGGGCCGCCCGCTTTCGCCTCGGCGAGCGCCGCCTTGCGCGTCTCGCCATATTCGTCGAGGCGGACCTTGTCGGCAGGCGTGATCAGCTTCTGCACCTGGCCGTCGGCAAGAGCGGGCAGGGTGCAGCAGAGCAGGCCGATGGCGGCAAAAAGGGGACGAACGATCATCTGGAACTCCCTGAGTCTCTAAAATGCAGCCGACAAAAATGGCAGTTAATGTCTGGAGCGGCGCCGTTGCCGGTCGATGGCTGATTTTATCGGGTCGCCCGCGCCTGTCATCCGTGCTTAACAGCGTCGCCGTCAGAAATCATGGTGTGACGCATGCGAATCTTGCTCACGGGATCGTCGGGTTGGCTGGGCAGCGTGCTGGCGCCGCGCCTGCGCGCGCTTGGCCATGAGGTGATTGGCCTCGACCCTGTTCCTTCGGTGGAAACGCAGATGATCGGCTCGATCGCCAACCGCAATCTGGTCATGCGGGCGGTCGGGGACAACCGAATCGAAGCCATCATTCACAGCGGCGCGCTGCACAAGCCCAATATTGAGAGCCGCGCCAACAGCGATTTCGTCGCCACCAACGTGCAAGGCACGCTTAACCTTCTCGACGCCGCGGTGGCGAGCGGCGTGCAGCGCTTCGTCTTCACCTCGACCACCTCGCTGATGATCTCGCAGGCGATACGCGACGGGTTCAAGGGCGGTGCGCGCAAGGCCGCCTGGCTGACCGAGGCGATGTCGCCCGAGCCGCGCAACATCTATGGCGTGACCAAGCTTTCGGCCGAACATCTCTGCCGCCTCTATCATCTGCAGCATGGCCTGCCGGTGGTCGTGCTGCGCACGGCCCGGTTCTTTCCCGAAGCCGACGACATGGCGCATGCGATCGAACAGTCTGACGCCAACACCAAGGCGAATGAATTGCTGTTCCGGCGGCTGACGGTGGAGGATGCGGCGGAAGCTCATGTCGCTGCGCTGGAGAAGGCGCCACAGCTCGGCTTCGACATCTTTATCGTCTGTGCGCCGACGCCGTTCCGGCCTGATGATTGCGCCGAACTGATCGCCGATGCGCCGTCGGTGGCCGCGCGCTATTTCCCGGATTTTCCGGCGCTGTACGCGCAAAAAGGCTGGACGATGTTTTCCTCCATCGACCGCGTCTATGATGCCTCGCGGTTGCGGGAGAGGCTCGGCTTTGTCTGTAAGACGAGTTTTGCCGATGTGCTGGCGGCGCTGAGGGCGGAGGAGGCCGCCTAGCGCATTGCGCTCAGGCGACCTTCGCCGCCTGCGCCAAGTCCGCCGTCAGGTCGCCATAGCCGGTCGCGCGCCGCTCATAGGCAAGGCCGAGCAGGGCGGCGGCCTTTTCCGCGACCTTGTCGAGTTCCGGGTCGTCGGTCTGGGCCAGATAGACCAGCTTTTCGTAATTGCCGAAATAGTCCTTGATCAGCTCCGGGTGCTTGTCGAGGCCGAGCGGCTTCATGAAGAAGGCATCGAACTGGCGGCACAGGAAGTCCGTCATGTAGAAGGACATCATGTCGTCGTCGGCGATCTTCGCGTAGGCTTCCATGCCTTGATAGAAGGCGAAGCAGTGTGGGCCGGCCATGCGCTCGACGCCATGCTTCTCGATGACGCGGTCGAGCAGGCCACCGGTGCCGCAATCGGCATAGCCGACGAAGATGTGCTCGTACCCCTCCGTCTTGGCCTTCTCGATCGCCTTGTCCATGGCGGGTGCGATGCGGTCGGGATAAAAATGAAACTCTGCCGGCAGGCAGGTCAGTTCCAGGTGATCCAGCCCGAGCTGTTCCTTGACGGCCAATACCTCACGCGCAATCATCCCACAGGCGATGACAAGCAACCTGTCTGTTTGATTCGGTTTCGTTTTTTGCGTCTTGACCAAGTCGATCAGGCTTTCGCTGCGGGGCTAATTTATCTGTCGAGGGAGACACCATCCATGAAACTGCTACGCATCGCGCCGATAGCCATCCTTGCCTGCGCACTTGCACTCACCGCCTGCGCCAACACCATTCGGGGTGTCGGCAAGGATGTCAAATCGACCGCAAGGGCAGTCAAAGACACTGTCGCCAACTGATCGGCAGCCTCTCCCACCATCTGGGAACAGAAAAGCCGCGCTGCAAGGCGCGGCTTTTCTTATCGGTCATCCTGATGCCTTGGGTCAGGCCGAAGCGCGGACATTGTGCTTGCGCTTCATGAAGTCCTTGGCGGTCTCGACCGCCACCGCGGCATCGCGGCAATAGGCGTCGGCGCCGACGGCCTTGCCGAATTCCTCATTGAGCGGCGCGCCGCCGACCAGCACGACATAGTCGTCGCGAATGCCCTTTTCCTTCATCGTGTCGATGACGACCTTCATGTAGGGCATGGTCGTGGTCAAAAGCGCCGACATGCCGATGATGTCGGGCTGATGCTGCTCAATCGCATCGAGATATTTCTCGACCGCATTGTTGATGCCGAGGTCGATGACGTCGAAGCCGGCACCTTCCATCATCATGCCGACGAGGTTCTTGCCGATGTCGTGGATGTCGCCCTTGACGGTGCCGATCACCATCTTGCCCTGTTTCGGCGCGCCGGTGGCGGCGAGCAGCGGACGCAGGATGAACATGCCGGCCTTCATGGCGTTGGCGGACAGCAGCACCTCGGGAACGAACAGGATGCCGTCGCGAAAATCCTCGCCGACGATGCGCATGCCTTCGACCAGCGCCTCGGTGAGCACCTTGTAGGGCG
Source organism: Mesorhizobium sp. WSM4310 (assembly GCF_007003935.1). Taxonomy (NCBI): domain Bacteria; kingdom Pseudomonadati; phylum Pseudomonadota; class Alphaproteobacteria; order Hyphomicrobiales; family Phyllobacteriaceae; genus Mesorhizobium; species Mesorhizobium sp. WSM4310. Next base: position 14,321 of record NZ_VFTA01000003.1, on the reverse strand, counting down.
CCCAGCCGCGCTCCAGCAGGATGCGCGTGCCTTCCTCGATCTCTTCCTTCAACCCGTCATAAAGGTCGTCGTGCATCTGCTGCACCAACTCGTCGTCGGAAAGTTCAGAAAGGATGATCTCGTCGTCGGACATTTTTATCCAGCTCCTCACGGCATCGCGACTGTGTCGCAAGGCACAAAATATTAGCGTTCATACCTAACCCGCAACGGGCGGCTATCCATAGCTGATTTGCGACTTCCCGCAAAAGGAAAGCGACTGGAAAATCTATTGGTTTTCTTGTCGATTTTGCGACAGGCGTTGGCGCGGACGGGCCGTTTCGAATAGGGTGCATGGCTACGATCCGGCGAAAGCCGCGCCATGCGGCCAGAACGGCTACGGACCGGCCATCGTCAGGCCAGGCCATATTCAGGGAAGAGCGATCATGAGTGAACACGCGGCAGTCGACCAGGAAGCGTCAAACGCGCGGCGTGGGCGCGGCGCGAGCGGCGGAGCGGCGGCAAGGCGCGCCGCGCGTTCCGGCGGCGGACCCGGCACCCAACTCACCTACATCAAGCGCAAGATCAACATCTATGAGGTCCTTGACGAGGAAGGCCTCGCGCTGATCGAGAAGAACACCGATACGGTGCTCGAAGAGATCGGCATCATCTTTCGCGATGACGCCGAAGCGTTGCAGCTGTGGAAAGAGGCCGGCGCCGACGTCAAGGGCGAGCGCGTGCACTTCCCGAAGGGGCTTTGCCGTTCGCTGCTGAAGACCGCGCCGTCCGTCTATACCCAGCATGCCCGCAATTCCGAGCGCTCGGTGCAGATCGGTGGCAATGCTACTGTCTTTGCGCCGGTCTATGGCCCGCCCTTCGTGCGCGACCTTGACGGTGTCAGGCGCTATGCGACGATCGAGGATTTCCAGAATTTCGTGAAGCTCGCCTATATGGCGCCGTCGATCCACCATTCCGGCGGCACGGTGTGCGAGCCGGTCGACGTGCCGGTCAACAAGCGCCACCTCGACATGATCTATTCGCACATAAAATACTCGGACAAGCCGTTCATGGGCTCGGTGACCGCGCCGGAACGCGCCGAGGACACCGTTGCCATGGCCAAGCTCGTGTTCGGCGACGATTTCGTCGAGAACAACACGGTGCTGACCAGCCTGATCAACGCCAACTCGCCGATGGTGTTCGACGAAACCATGCTGGGCGCGCTGAAGGTTTATTCGCGCCATAACCAGGCCTGCATCGTTACGCCGTTCATCCTTGCCGGCGCGATGAGCCCGGTGACGGTCGCCGGCACGTTGACGCAGGTTCTGGCCGAAGTGCTGGCCGGCGCATCGTTCACGCAGCTCATCCGGCCGGGCGCGCCGGTGCTGTTCGGCACTTTCGCCTCGTCGATCTCGATGCAGTCGGGAGCGCCGACCTTCGGTACGCCGGAGCCGTCGCTGGTGTCCTATGGCGCCGCACAGCTCGCCCGCCGCCTCGGCCTGCCGTTCCGCACCGGCGGTTCGCTGTGCGCGTCCAAGGTTCCGGATGCGCAGGCGGCCTATGAAAGCGCCAACACGCTGAACTCGACGATCCTTGCCGGCACCAACTTCGTCCTCCACTCGGCCGGCTGGCTCGAGGGCGGGCTGGCGTCCTGCTATGAAAAATTCATGATGGACATCGATCAGCTCGGCATGCAGCAGAAATTCTCCGAAGGCGTCGACCTGTCGGAGAACGGCCAGGCGATGGACGCCATCCGCCAGGTTGGCCCGGGCAGCCACTATCTCGGCTGCGACCACACCCAGGCCAATTTCCAGACGGCCTTCTATCGCTCCAGCATCGCCGACAACAATTCCTACGAACAGTGGCTGGCCGAAGGCGAGAAAACCGCGCCGCAGCGCGCCAATGAACTCGCCCGCCGCTGGCTGGAGAGCTACGAGGCGCCGCATCTCGATCCAAGCATCGACGAAGCCCTGAAGGAGTTCATCGCCAAGAAGAAGGGGTCGATGCCCGACGCCTTCACTTGAAAGGAGCCCGAGTCAGGCGGGGCTAAAGTCGCCAACATCATCCACAAGGAAGTCTGGCGGAGCGCCTTCTCCGATCCGGACAACAAGGGATGATTGCCCGCGGCATGGTCGAAGAGATCACCGCCGCGCTCGGCGTCAACGGCCTCATCCTGCGTGGCGGCTTCTTTTTCCCCGGTGATGAGGATGCCCCTCATAGCGCCTCGGGCGCGCCGGCGAAATCCGTGCTGCTGGTGGGGCAGGCGGGTGCGGCACCCTGGCCGCATTTCCTGCGCTGGCGGGAGCAGCAGCCGTCGACAATCGCCGATCCGCTCGACAGCTGGTCGCGGCAGGTCATCGGCGATGTGGCGGAGGCATTCGGCGCGCGCGCCGTTTCTCCCTCCGACAAGCCCTATCTGCCGTTCCAGCAATGGGCTGTCCGGGCCGAGGGGCTAAAACCGTCGCCGCTCGGCATTCTGATGCATCCGCAATACGGGCTTTGGCATGCCTATCGCGGCGCTTTGCTGTTCGAGGACGAGATCGCGCTTCCGGGGCAGGGCGCGGCAGCGCATCTCTGCGATGCCTGTGTTGAGAAACCTTGCCTGAAATCCTGTCCGGTCGATGCCTATTCCACGAAAGGCTTCGCCTATCAGGCCTGCCTGGCGCATGTGCGGGGAGGGAATGGCGAACCGTGCCGGAGCGGCGGCTGCCTCGACCGCAATGCCTGTCCCTATGGCACGGAATATCGCTATCCGTCTGATATCCAGGCCTTCCACATGGCGGCATTCGCCGGCCTGTGATCGTCCCGCGATCCTGCACGAAATGTTGACGGGTACTTTCAAGGAATGCCTTGCCGTGGCAGGCCGCGTGGATATGTATCGCGCATCCGACAAATGGAGCGCGCAATGGCGAAGCAGGATCTCAGGATCAAGACCCGTGACGGCGTGGCGAAAGCGGGCCTGTTCCGTTCGGCCAAGACGCCCTCCGCCAAGTCCGGCGTCATTCTCTACCAGGACGCCTTCGGTCCGCGTCCGGCGCTCGACGGCATGGCCGAGCGGCTGGCAGGCGAGGGTTACGCGGTGCTGGTGCCGGACCTCTTCCATCGCAACGCGCCCTATGGTCCGTTCGACGCCAAGACCGCCTTCACCGAGGAAAGCACCAAGGCAGCGCTGATGGCGCTGGTCACCGGCACGACGCAGCAGATGACCATCAGTGACGGCGAAGCCTTTCTCGATGCGCTCGCCGAGGAAGGCGTCACCGGTCCGATCGGCACCGTGGGTTATTGCATGGGCGGCGCGCGGGCGCTCAATGCGGCCGCGGCTTACCCGGACAGGATCAGGGCCGCCGCGAGTTTCCATGGCGGCAATCTCGCCAGCGATGCCGCCGACAGCCCGCACCGCAAAGCGGCATCCATCAAGGCGCGTGTCTATGTCGGCATGGCGGGGATCGACAGGAGTTTCCCGCCGGAGCAGTCGACACGGCTGGAGGAGGCGCTGCGCAATGCCGAAGTCGACCACGCCATCGAGAACTATGTCGGCATGGCGCATGGCTGGTGCGTGCCGGACCACAGCGTCTACAACCAGGCCGGCGCCGAACGGCATTGGCAGAGGCTGATCACGCTGTTTGCGGAGACGCTGGGATAGGGGGGGCTGCCTGCTTGGGATAAGCTCCAATTTCGGGCACTCCAGCACGAACCTTCGAGAGTTGGCGCCGCTCCTCATCCGCCCTGCCGGGCACCTTCTCCCGTGAACGGGGTGAAGGAGGAGGGCGCTTGCCAAAAAAATCTTTCCATCATCCCAAGGATTAGCCATTAGCCTTCGTCCAACAGGCAAATGATGGCGATGATGCTGGATGAGAGCGAAGCCTCCGACGCTGAACTGATCGGGCGGGCGAAGGGCGGAGACAGGGGGGCCTTCGGCACATTGCTGGAGCGCCACTACGACTTCGTCTATCGCGCCGCCTATCGCTGGTGCGGCAAGAAGGCCGATGCCGAAGACATCGCCCAGGAAGTCTGCGTCCGGCTCGGCAAGGCGATCCGCGACTATCGCGGTGGAGGTGCCTTCACGACATGGCTCTATTCCGTGACGATGAACGCGGCGCGCGATATGATGCGCAAGACCACCCGCGAGACCGTGAAGACCGAGGCCTATGGCGTCCATGCGCTGATTTCGGGCGAGGCCCCGGCCGAGAGCGAGGATCCGGCCGAGGCGCTGTGGGCCGCCGTGCGGCAGCTTCCGGACAAGCAGCGCGACGCCGTGCTGCTGGTCTATGGCGAGGGCTTGAGCCATGCGGCCGCTGCCGAGGCGATGGCGATCTCGGAGACGACGGTTTCCTGGCACATCCATGAAGCGAAGAAACGGCTGAAGACGCTGATGCGCTCGGCCGGGGAAGTGTGACCATGGTCGACGACAACGAACTCAACAGACTGCGCGATATCGCGGCACCGGCGCCGGGTGAGAGCGCGAAGGCGCGCGCCTTCGAAGCCGCCTTGCGCGCCTATGATGAGGAAATTATTTCTGCCGTCACCCAAGGATCGGTCGGCGGCCTTCGTCTCACAGAGCGAGCACAAAAGCTCTGGAGCGAGATCATGCAAAAGAAACTCATCGCCACGCCGGCCCTTGCCGGGCTCGTCGCCCTGCCGATCGCAGGATACGCCACTTTCCATCTGCTGAGGGAACAGCCGGCCAAATTCGGCGGCGACGAAAAGATCACCGAAACGCTGGCCGACAAGCCGGCGACGCTGAAGCCGGCCGAGCCGAAGCAGGCGAAGCCGGAGATCAACCAGCCGCTTGCAGCCACCGAGCCGGCCAAGGACAAGAAGGCCGACGCGGATGTCGAAAGCCGCGACGCCAGCGATGCGCTCGTCGCGCCGGCTTCGCCGCCTAAATCCGAATCGACCGTTGCCGGCGGCACAGCGCAGCAGCAGAAAGCGCTCGGACGAGGCGTGCTGAGCGAAATTGCACCGCCAGCGCCGGCGCCAACCGGCGAATTCGCGCTCGAGGGCAGTGCCTCGCGAGCTGCTCCCGAGTCCAAGCTGATGGCCCCGCAGCAGCCTGCCATGGCGCCGGCGGATCAGATCGCGCCGCAAGAGGAAAACCGCAATCGCGTCCAGGATTTCAAGACCAATCCGGTGCATGCGGCACTGGAAGACCCGGTCTCGACCTTCTCGATCGATGTCGACACCGCCTCCTATTCCTTCGTGCGCCGTTCGCTGAAGGAAGGGGCCGTGCCGCAGGCCGACACCGTCCGTGTCGAGGAGATGATCAACTACTTCCCCTATGACTGGAAGGGGCCGGACTCGGCGTCGACGCCGTTCAATTCGACCGTCAGCGTCATGCCGACGCCGTGGAATGGTCACACCAAGCTGATGCATGTCGCCATCAAGGGCTTCGACATCAATCCGACCGAGCAGCCGAAGGCCAATCTGGTCTTCCTGATCGACGTCTCGGGCTCGATGGACGAGCCGGACAAGCTGCCGCTGCTCAAGTCGGCATTCCGGCTGCTGGTCAGCAAGCTCAGGGCCGACGACACGATCTCGATCGTCACCTATGCCGGTGAGGCCGGCACCGTGCTGATGCCGACCAGGGCTGCCGAGAAGGACAAGATCCTGAACGCCATCGACAATCTCACGCCCGGCGGTTCGACGGCCGGCGAGGCCGGCATCAAGGAAGCCTACAAGCTTGCCCAGCAATCCTTCGTCAAGGACGGCGTCAACCGGGTGATGCTGGCCACCGATGGCGACTTCAATGTTGGACAGAGCGACGACGATGATCTCAAGCGCCTGATCGAGCAGGAGCGCAAGAGCGGTGTCTTCCTGTCGGTGTTCGGCTTCGGCCACGACAATCTGAACGACCAGATGATGCAGACGATCGCCCAGAACGGCAACGGCACCGCCGCCTATATCGACACGCTGGCCGAGGCGGAGAAGGTGCTGGTCGAGGATGCCTCCTCGACGCTGTTCCCGATCGCCAAGGACGTGAAGATCCAGGTCGAGTTCAACCCCAACAAGGTCTCGGAATACCGCCTGATCGGCTACGAGACCCGGGCGCTCAACCGCGAGGACTTCAACAATGACCGCGTCGATGCCGGCGATATCGGCTCGGGCCATTCGGTCACCGCGATCTATGAGATCACCCCGAAGGGCAGTGGTGGCGAGCAGATCGATCCGCTGCGTTATGGCCAGGCCACGGTCAACAATGGCGGCGTCGCCAATGCGGATGAATATGCCTTCGTCAAGATCCGCTACAAGCTGCCCAACGAGGACGTCTCGAAGCTGATCACCACGCCGGTGACATCGGCCAACGAGATGGCGTCCTTCGACCAGGCCAGCACCGACCAGCGTTTCTCCGTCGCGGTCGCCGCCTTCGGCCAGAAGCTGCGCGACGAGGATGCGACCGCGAAGTTCGGCTACGACAAGATCATGGAGATTGCCACTGCCGCCCGAGGAGCCGACCCGTTTGGGTACAGGTCCGAGTTCCTCTCGCTTGTGCGCCTTGCCTCGGCGCTGGGCGGTAACCGGTAGTGGCGATGACGGCCGGTTTCCTTCAGGTGGGATCGTTCTGACAGGGGAAACCGGCCCACGGGCGGGTGAGGCAGGCCGGCGAGGGGTTCATTCCCTTGCCGGCCTTTTTTCGGATTTTCCGAGGTCGTTAAATTGCGCGTTATTTCCGGTAGAGGATCGCAACCCGGGTCCATTATTCAGGACTGGCCTTCGGGCTTGAGGGAGCCGCAATTGCAGATCACCACCATCGCCAACTCGTTGCCGCCGGCGCGAGAGATTCCAGCACAAACATCGACGGCTTCGCCCGGACCATCAGCCGAATCCAAACGCATCAGCGACGATGTCGCGCAGGCCCGTCACACCGCCATGTCGGCGCTGACCAATGACCGCTTCCGCGCGATGCTGGAACAGATCACCGATCCGGCTTCGTCCGGCGCGCTGATGACGATGCGCGGCGACAATGCCGTCGATTTCAAGTCGGCGCAGTCGAGCTACGCCGACAACAGCGAATAATCGAAATCCTCAGGCCCGGCTGCGGCGACGCTCGCGGCGCGCTTCGCTGGTCTCGGCGGTGTTTTGCGTTGCCACCTTGTTGCGCATCGGACCGATGCGCTCGACGATCGTCTCGACCGTCGGGCGGCTGGCCTTGGTGTGGCCATCGAGCGCCTTGCGCATGGCGGCGAGGTGCTGGAACGACGTGCCGCAGCAACCGCCGACAATCTTGGCGCCGGCATCGACGGCGAGGCGAACATAGTCGGCCATCAGTTCCGGCGTGCCGGAGTAATGGATCTCGGTGCCGCGGAATTCCGGAATGCCGCAATTGCCCTTGACGATCACCGTCGCCCGCGGCTTCGCCTCAGTCATGTCGAGCAGCGAGGCCAGGATGTCCGAGGCGCCGACGCCGCAATTGGCGCCAACGCCGAGCGGTGCTTCCGACAGCCCGTCGGCGACGCCATGGATGTCTTTCGGCAGCAGGCCCATCATGGTGCGGCCGGCGGTGTCGAAGGAGCCGGTATAGGTGTAGGGGAGGCCGACACGGATGGCGGCTTCGGCGGCGGCGCGGATCTCGTCGGGTGCCGACATGGTCTCGATCCAGGCGACTTCGGCGCCGCCTTCCTTGAGACCCTCGATCTGCTCGGCGAAGGCGTCGACCGCCTCGTCATAGGTCATGGCGCCAAGCGGCACCAGCAATTCGCCGGTCGGGCCGACGGAGCCGGCAACGATCACCTTGCGGCCGGCCTTGTCGGCGACGGCGCGGGCAATCTCGGCGGCGCGCTTGTTGAGTGCATGCACGCGGTCCTGCGCATGGTGGAGTTTCAGCCGATGGCGGGTGCCGCCGAAGGAGTTGGTCAGGATGATGTCTGCGCCGGCATCGACGAAATTCTGGTGCAGGCTGGTGATGGTGCCGGGCGCCGTCTCGTTCAGCAGTTCGGGTGCCTCGCCGGCCTCCAGACCCATCGCGAACAGGTTGGTGCCGGTGGCGCCATCGGCCAGCAGCACGCCCTTTTCAGCCAGCAGGGCATCGATCGGATTGGTGGTGGTCATCGGATTGGCTTTCGTGTTTCAAATTCGAATAAGGATATAAAGAAGTCTTTATGTCTAGTCAATGATTTGTGGCGACCTTCGGCAATGCCAATGGCGTGGCCTTCGACCGTGTCGGGGTCCAGTATTCGAATGACCATGATTGCCGTCGATCAGACAGAGCCTGACGGGAACGACATGCCGGCCAGATTGCGGGCGAAGCTTGCTGCCTCGTGCGGATTGACGTCGGCGGCACGGATCAGATTGTCGAAATGCTGGGTCAGTGCCTGGACCGGCTGGGTGGCGTTCAGCACGACATACATGTCGCCGACATAGATGGCGGCGCGATAGGGGCCGAAGATGGTGAGCGGGATCGAATAGCGCATGCGGCCGTCATAGAGAAACAGGCGGAAGGTCGGATAGAGATCGTCGAGCAGCGTCGCCATATGGGCGAGCTGCTGCCGGCGGTCGGCCTCGGGAAAGCGATCCCACACACCGAGGCCGCGCGCGAAAATCTCCAGCGTGTGGCGCGGCATGCAGACTTCCATGTCGGTTTCCGGGCGGCGGTTGTATTCGATGCGGTACTGCGTCTCGCTGGCCTGCGCCAGCCGGCTCCTGTTGGTGATGTTGGCTTCGTAGTCGACCAGCGCGCGGGTTCGCAGCAGATCGGGAATGCCCGCGGGCACGTAGCGGATCTTGGTGCCCGCTGCCTCGGCGAACCATTTGGCGAGCAGCGTGCGGTCGAAACCATCGGGCGCTTCCTCGATCTCCAGGCTTTCGCGGATTTCGCCGGTGACGCCTTCGTCCTGGCTGAGGCCCAGCAGCCAGTCCAGCGACACCTTGAATTCGGCGGCGATGTTGAGCAGCGTTTCGGCACGCGGCAGGCGCGTCGAGGCACCTGACATCAGCTGCGACAGTGCCGACCGGTCGATGCCGACCGCTGACGCGAAGGCCGACTGGTTGAGGTCCGAGCGTGTCAGGAGCAGCTTCAGACGCTCCCGGAAAATTGCTGACAGATCGCGTTTGTCCATCGTCCGCTTCTCCGAGTCTTGAGGAAAAATTTGCGTCAAGGCAGCCTGGTGAGGCGTCTCAGGCGTAAATGAATCCATAAGGTTGTTTACAACGTGTAACATGTGCGGTCAAAAATGCGCAATCGCAACATTTTGTATACTTTGTCGCGTTGAGTGGAATCGTTTCTCCTGACACTATGCTGTCAGGAACCAGTTGGGGTTCCGACGACTGAGGGGCAGTGGTCGATAGCATGACAGGCAAGAGCATCAAGCGACGCAACGCACCGGCCATCGAGTGGCCGACAGTGGTTCTCGCTTTCTTCTGCTACGGAACATGGCTTGCCACCGGTTTCCTGCTCTGGCCGTCCTATCCCATCCTCGCGCTCGCTCTCCTTGGCTTCATCCTGGCACTGCAGTCGTCGATCATGCACGAAGTGCTGCATGGCCATCCGACGCGCAGCGCGTTGATCAACGAGGCCTTCGTCTTCCTGCCGATCGGCCTGGTCTGGCCGTTCCGCCGCTTCAAGACATTGCATTTGCGCCACCATGCCGACGAGCGGCTGACCGATCCGCTCGACGATCCGGAAAGCTATTACCAGGCGCTGTGGCAGCATGACGATTTGCCGCCGACGATGAAGTTCCTGCTCAAGATCAACAACACCATGGTCGGCCGTTTCTTCCTTGGCCCCTGGCTGTCCTGCATCGGCTTCTTCATCGACGATTTCAAGCAGATGATGGCCGGCGACAAGGCGATCCGCAAGGCTTGGCTGCTGCATGCGATCGGCCTCGCCATCGTGGCGCCGATCGTGCAGTTTGGCTTCGGCATTCCGCTGTGGCTCTACATTCTGGCGCCGGTCTGGCTTGGCCAGTCGCTGATCGCGATCCGCACCTTTGCCGAGCATCAGTGGTCCGAGCATCCGGAAGGCCGCACGGTGATCATCGAGCGCTCGCCGCTGTCGTTCCTGTTCCTCAACAACAATCTGCACTTCGTCCATCACAAGACGCCTACGGTGGCCTGGTACAAGCTGCCGAAACTGTTTCGCGAGCGTCGCGACGAATGGCTGCGGATGAACAACGGCTATGCCTATCCGAATTATTTCGCGCTGATCAAAGCCTATGCCTTCAAGGCGAAAGAGCCGATCGTGCATCCGGTGCTGCGGCGTGCGCCCGAGCACGGCCGGGCGTTCAAGCCGCGTATCCGGGCGCGCAACATCAATGGCCTCGGCACCGCGCCGGTGCCCGCCGAGCCGCCCAAGGAATAATCCGGGGCATCCCTCGGGTTCTGTGTCGGCCAATTCTGATTGGACGCCGCGTTTTTGCGATCCTTTCTACAGACATGATGATTTGATATCGGCATGAGTGAATCGATTGCGGCCCTGCCGATGTACGATTGGCCCGAAGTGCGCGGCGAGGTCGATGCGCAGTGGGCGCTGCTGCGCGATGCCTTCCGGCAAAAGGGCATCGACGCACCGCAAACCATCGCGCGTCGCAATGGCGATCTGCCGCCGGTGCCGGGCGGCATCCACGATGCCCAGGGGGTCCTGATCGCGCCGGATCCAGCGACATCGCCACCGGATGAACTCGATTATCATAGGCTCTGGGTGCATCCGGCGCTGCTGTTCGCCCAGACCTGCTGGGGGCCGATGGAACTCGGGCTGTCGAGCCATGTGCAAGTGATCGGCCAGCCAAGCTATGACGCCTATGAAGGCGGGCAGGGCGAGCTTTATTCGAGCGCGCTGGTGATGCGGACCGGCGAGGGGCCGGAGGCGCGATCGCCTGCGGATGGCAAGGCCGTGCTGCCGCTCGACCTGCTCCGCGGCAAACGCTTCACCTTCAACAGCCTGGATTCGATGTCGGGCACTCTCGGCCTGACGCGCGATCTGCAGGCGGCCGGCGAAAGCCTCGATATCTTTTCCTCGCGCAGCGAAAGCGGCGGTCATCGCGCTTCGATCGTCACTGTTGCCGAGGGCAGGGCAGATGTCGCCGCGATCGACTGCGAGAGCTGGGCGCTGGCGCAGCGTTTCGAACCGGCGGCACGCAAGGTTGTGATCGTCGGCTGGACCGCACGGCGCAAGGGCCTGCCCTTCATCACTGCCAGGACGACGCCGGAAAAGACCGTCCGGGCAATGCGTGAAGCCTTGGCTGGGTTAGCCGAGCAGCCTCACATCCAGCGGGTAGGTTGAAAGCTGCTCGTTGCCGGTCTCGGTGATCAGGATCTGCTCCTCGATCTTGACGCCTTCGCGCCCGCCAAGCCTGCCGATATAGCTTTCGACGCACAGCACCATGCCCGGTTCGAGCATGCCGTCCGGCGTGTCCGGCGTCCAGTCGCTGGCATGTGGCAGCGTCGGGTATTCGTCGGCCAGGCCGACGCCGTGATAGAGCACGCCGTAACGGGTCGGGAAGCAGTCTCCAGGCGGCACGGCCGAGTGTTCGACAAGGTCACGAAACGAGATGCCCGGCCGCATCAATTCGGTATTGTGGGTGATCTGGTCAGCGGCGATGCGGAACAGGTCGCGCTGTTCGTTGGTCGGCTTTGTATCGCCGCACAGCCAGGTGCGCGACAGGTCGGCGCAGAAGCCGTAGGGGCCGATCAGGTCGGTGTCGAAGGCGACGAGGTCGCCGGCCTCGATGATGCGCGACGAGCACTCCTGGAACCACGGATTGGTGCGCGGGCCGGACGCCAGCAGCCGCGTCTCGATCCATTCGCCGCCGCGCGCAATGTTGCCGCGGTGCAGTTCGGCCCACAACTCGTTCTCGGAAATGCCGGGCTGCAGAGCCTGTTTCATTTCGCCCATCGCCGCCTCGCAGGCAACGATGGCGCGGCGCATGGCGAGGATTTCGTCCGGTGATTTGATCAGCCGGGCATTCTCCATCACCGCTTCGCCATTGCCGATCGAGATGCCGAGACGGGCGAGTTCCTCGACGCCTTCCGGATTGATGTGATCGACCGCGATGCGGCTGTTGCCGCCGCCATGTTCCCTGACCAGATCGGCAATGCCGGCGGCCCAGCGGCGGACTTTCTGCTCTGTCAGTTCGCCGCCATAGAGATACATCCACGACACGGCCGGACGCACCTCGTCGACGACGCCGGAATGGTCGGACAGGTGCTCGCAGGAGAAATAGTCGAACAGCACCACCGGACCCTCGGTGGCGACGAAACAATGCCGAGTCGGGTTGTGCGCCACCCACAGCTGCATATTGGTGCTGTCGGTGGCGTAGCGGATGTTGACGGGATCGTAGAGAAGGGCGCCGGCATAGTCGCGGCGCTTCAGCTCGGCGCGGATGCGCTCCAGCCGGTATTGGCGCATCGCCGGCAGGTCGGGCGCGGCAATCCCTGCCGCTGCCCATTCAGCTTCCGCCTGCGCGCCATAGCCCAGCATATGCTGGTTGAGAGACGCCGCCTTCTGGCGGGAGGCTTCGCGCAGCGCCTCGATCGAGCCGGGCTCGAACGGCATGATCTTGCGATGGCGGCCGAAGCCGCCCTTTGGCGCCGCGCTGTCCATCGTCGAACCTCAGGTCCGCATCTTCTCGCCGCTCGGGTCGAAAGGCGCTTCGACATTGATTCGCGCCGGGCGGCGGTGTCCGAGGATCTCGATCTCGAAAAGGCCGGCACTTTCGTCCTCGGCCAGTGCCGCCGGAACGTAGCCCTGCGCCATCGACTTCTGGACGTAGTGGGCATAGCCGCCCGACGTGATCCAGCCGACCACGCGCCAGCCGCCATCGACGATGCCGCGCACGGCGGAAGCGCCTTCGGCGGCGTTGGAGCCGCGCACTTCCTTGCCCTTGTCATCGAAGCGCGGCGCGCCATAGCCATGCGGCTTTTCCACCGTGCCGTAGTCCTTGCTGACCTTGGCCCAGATCGGCTCGTCGCCCATCACATCGGCGTCCGCCGCATCGACGATGAAGGAGACGCGACGCAGTTTCGGGCCTTCCGCCTGTTCCTTGGCAGCGGCTTCGCGGCCGATGAAGTCGTTCTTCTCCAGCTTGATGAAGCGATCCATCGACCCTTCGAACGGACCGTAGATCGGCCGCAACTCGCGGAACCAGGTCGGGAAGTTCTTTTCCAGGCGCATCGACAGCAAAGCGCGCATGCCGAAATCGACCAGGCCGAACTCCTCGCCGGCGTCCTTGATCGCCTTGTACACCAGCCGCTGATAGGCCGGCGCCATCCAGATCTCGTAGCCGAGATCGCCGGTATAGGTGATGCGGTTGACCATGCAGGGAGCGCCGCCGACCGCCATCTCGCGGAAGTCCATGAAGCGGAAGGCTTTCGTCGAGATGTCGACGTCGACCAGCTTCTGCAAGAGGTCACGGGATTTCGGCCCTGCGATCGACAGGCCGACAAGCGTCTGGTCGAAACGGTGGATGCGCACCGAACCGTCCTTCGGCAGGTGCTTCTCGAACCAGCGCATGTGGTATTTCTGCGCGGCCGACGAACCCCAGATCATGAAGCGGTCCTCGCCGGCCTTGGCGATGGTGAAGTCGCCGATCAGCTTGCCGAATTCGTTGATCATCGGGGTGAGCACGATGCGGCCGGTCTTCGGCATGCGGTTGGTCATCAGCCGGTTGAGGAACTCTTCCGCGCCCGGTCCCGACACTTCGTATTTGGCGAAGTTGGCGATTTCGGTGACGCCGACGCGCTCACGCGTGGCGCGCACTTCCTCGCCGATGGGCCCAAAATCGTTGGAGCGATGGAAGGAGACGATGTCCTTCGGTTCCTTGCCCTTCGGCGCGAACCAGAGCGGGGTTTCAAGACCCCAGGAGTCGCCCATAACGGCGTTGTTGGCGAGCATCGTGTCGTAGAGCGGCGTCGTCTGGGCCGGCCGCGCGGCCGGCAGCTCCTCGTTGGGGAAACGGATGGAGAAGCGGCGCGAATAGTTTTCGCGCACCTTGGCGTTGGTGTAGCGCAGGCCTGCCCATTCGCCGAAGCGGGCGACATCCATGCCCCAGACGTCGAAGCCCGGATCGCCATGGACCATCCAGTTCGACAGGGCGAGACCGACGCCGCCGCCCTGGCTGAAACCGGCCATGACGGCGCAGGCGCACCAGAAATTGGTCAGGCCTTGCACCGGACCGACCAGCGGGTTGCCGTCGAGCGCGAAGGTGAAGGGGCCGTTGATGATCTGCTTGATGCCGGCCTTCTCGATGCCGGGGAAATGCTTGAAGCCGATCTCCAGCGACGGTGCGATGCGGTCGAGATCGGGCGGCAGCAATTCGTGGCCGAAATCCCACGGCGTGTTGACCGGGGACCACGGCTTGCAGGCCTTTTCATAGGTGCCGAGCAGGATTCCGTTGCGCTCCTGGCGTGTGTAGATC
>NZ_VFTA01000039.1:0-47535 GCF_007003935.1 Mesorhizobium sp. WSM4310 | reverse complement strand
GATCAACACCGAGCGGGCAGCGCGCGATCTCGGCGCGCCGGAATGGAAGGTGCTGCTGCTCATTACCGTGCCGGTGATGGCCCCGGCCATCTTCGCCGGCTTCTTCCTGTCGATGACCTTCTCCTGGGACGAATTCGTGATCTCCTTCCTGCTGACCCGCTTCGACACCACGCTGCCGGTGGAAATCTGGAACCTGTTGCGCTCGGGCCTCAACCCGAAAACCAACGCCGTCGGGTCGCTGGTCTTCGCCGTTTCCATCGTGCTGGTCGTGCTGTTCGAACTGACATTGCTGCGCCGGAGAAAAGCATGACCGCGCCTCTGGTCGACATCCGCGCCGTCTCGCACCGTTTCGGGCAGCTGGCCGTGCTGAAGAACGTGTCGCTGCGGATCGAGCCCGGCAGCTACACCATCCTGCTTGGGCCATCGGGCTCGGGCAAGACGACGCTGTTGTCCATTCTGGGCGGCTTCGTCATGCCCAGCGAAGGCAAGGTGTTCATTCGCGGCGAGGATTGCACCGCGGTGCCGCCGGCCAGGCGCCCGACGACGACCGTGTTCCAGGACTATGCGCTGTTCCCGCATATGAGCGTCGGCGGCAATGTCGGCTTTGGGCTGCGCATGCAGGGCGTCGACGGCACGACGCGGGCCGCAAAGGCGCGCGAGGCGCTGGCGCTGGTTGGACTGGCCTCCGCCTTCGACAAGAAGCCGCACCAGCTCTCCGGCGGCCAGCGGCAGCGCGTGGCGCTGGCGCGGGCGCTGGTCATCGAGCCGGCGGTGCTGCTGCTCGACGAGCCGCTCGGCGCGCTTGATCTGAAATTGCGCCGGCAGATGCAGGACGAGTTGAAGGCGATCCAGAAGCGCGTCGGCACCGCCTTCATCCATGTCACGCACGACCAGGAAGAAGCGATGGCACTGGCCGACCATTGCGTGGTAATGAATGACGGCCGCATCGAGGACGAAGGGCCGCCCGAGCGCGTCTATGCCAGGCCGGCGACGCGTTTTTCGGCGACCTTCATGGGCGAAAGCACGATCCTTGCCGGCAAGGTCACGGAAGCCGGGGACAGGACAAGCACCGTCTCGACGCCGGCCGGCCCGGTTTTGGTGCGCAGCGCCTTGCCCGTGGGCTCAGCCGTTGCATTGGCCATCCGGCCGGAGCATCTCATGCTCGGCGGAGCCGCCGGCACCGCAAGCCTCGGCATGGCGAAAGTGAGCGATGTCGTCTTCCAGGGCAGTTTCAAGCGCGTGCTTGCCGCCTCCGTCGAAGACCCCTCGCTGCAATTCATCGCCAAGCTGCCGGCGACCGCCACCGTCCAATCCGGCGACACGGTTGCCGTTTCGTGCGACACCGACCAGATCATCGTCTTGGCGGACTGAAATGGGATCTCTTCCGGTCATCGACGCACCAGACTGGTACGAGACCATCCGCATGGCCGACGGCGTCACGCTGATCCACGAGCCATGGATCAAGCCGTTCTTCCGCTGCAACATCTGGCATGTGCGCGGCCGTGACCGTGACCTTCTGTTCGACACCGGCCTCGGCCATTTCAGCCTGCGCACACATGTGCCGCTGGTCACGGAACGCAAGCTGACCTGCGTCGCCAGCCATACGCATTTCGATCATATTGGCTGCCATCACGAATTTACCGACCGCTGTGTGCACCGGGCCGAAGCAAAAATCCTCGCCGATCCACGCAACGAATGGACGGTGGCTGACCGCTATGCGACCGACGATATGTTCGATGGATTGCCGCAGGGCTGGGAGTCGTCCCGCTACCGGATCCAGCCTGCCCCGGCCGACCGTCTGCTCGAACATGGCGACATCGTCGATCTCGGCGACCGCGCCTTCGAGGTGATCCACACACCGGGCCATTCACCCGGAGGCATCGCGCTCTACGAGAAGAAGACCGGCATACTGCTGTCTGGTGACATCATCTATGACGGCCCGCTGATCGACGACGTCTATCACTCGGATATTCCAGACTACATGGCGACGCTGCTCGCCATGCGCGAGCTCGACGTCTCGGTCGTGCATGGCGGCCATTTCCCGAGCTTCGGCAAGGTGCGCTACCGCCAGCTGATCGACGAGTATCTGGCGCAGAAACGCCAAGCCGGCTGCCATCTGCGGCCGCGGCCCTGAGAACAGCTATGGCATCAATTCGAAATGCCGCGGAAATGCCTGATGCAACAGGAGCAGCATGGTCTTGCGCAGCACATTGGTGTCGCGGCTCGAAGGGTTCAGATGATCCCAGTACCATGCGCCGTGAACCAGATAATTCAGGCTCTCCGACAAGGTGTCGATGTCGACGCCAGTGTAGCCGCCGCTGCGCGAAATCTCGATGAGCAGCTCGCGCGCTTCGGCGGTGTAGGCGAGATCGCTCGGCAGGCCGATCTCATTGTAGATCTGCATGCTCTTGCGGTCGCTTGAGAACACGACAAAGACCGAGACCCATTTCGGATGCTGCCGGGCGAAACGCTGCGCACAATCGACGGCGCCCAGCAGCCTTTCGACCGGCGACAGGCCGGGCGCCCGCACCAGGCTGATCCACAGCGCATCATACTGGTCGCTGAGATACTGAAGCACGGCCCGGAACAGGTTTTCCTTGCTGCGAAAATGAAAGACGACCAGCGCATTGGACGAGCCGACATGTTCGGCGATGCGCTGCATGGTGAGGCTCGCAAGGCCCTCCTCCGCGATGAGCTCGATGGTGGCGTCGATGATGCGCTGCACGCTCGCTTCGCCGCGCTCGCGCCGGCGGTCCTTGGGCGGCGCGGCATCGTTTGCCGCGCCCTTGGTCGTCGCGAGCTTGCGTTTCTCCGGCTTTGCGGTTGCCTTGCGTTGCGCCATTTTCGTCAGGCCTTTCGGACCCATGGCGGAGATATCCCGCCACATAGACTGCCTTGCCATATGGCACGCCGGCTCATCGCGAAATCGCTCAGAGCGATGGGCGCGTCCCGGTGCTCCCATACCATTGCCCCCGGGCCGTTTCATAGGCCAGTCCGGCCCGGAAGACATCGGCATCGCTATAGGTGCGGCCGACGATCTGGATGCCTGTCGGCACGCCGCTTGCGGCGTGGCCCGACGGTATGGACAGAACAGGGCAACGGCTCAGCATGTTGAACGGCGTCGTCATCACCCAGCCCAGCGAGGGGTTCACCTCCCTGCCGTTGATTTCGACCGTGTCCCTGGTCTGGTCGAACTCCGCCGGCACCGCGGGCAGCGCGTTTGTCGGGCAGATCAGCACATCGTGGGTCTCCAGCAGCGGGCCGAGCGTCTGGTACATCCTGGCCGCCACGTCCAGCGTCGCGACGAAGTCGGTGGCCTTGGACTTTTGCCCGTCCTCGGCAAACCGCCGGGCATAGCTGGTCATGTCGCTGGCGTGCTCGGCAAGCAGTTGCGACAGCGACGCGCCGAACAGGTGCTCGAGATAGGCCATCCCGGCCTTGAGCACCCCGTCGTCCCAGCCAAGATCGACTTCCTCGACCGTCGCGCCGAGCGAACGGAACACATCGCAGGCGGCGAGCGTATTCTTGCGCACGTCGGGGTCGACCTCGAAGGAACCGAGATCCATGGAAAAGGCTATTCTCCAGCCTTTGATCGGCTTGTAGTCGAGCGGCAGGCGCAGCTTGGGGCGCAGCGTGGCGATGTCGAGCGGGCTCGGTCCGGCCATGACGTTCTGCAGCAGAATGGCATCCCTGACGTTTCGCGCCAGCGGCCCGGTGTGGCAGTAGAAATCGAGGTTGAAGGGCGGCTCGTCGGGATTGCGGCCGTAAGGCGGCTTGTAGCCGACGAGACCGCAGGCCGAGGCCGGAATGCGGATCGATCCGGCAATGTCCGAACCGGTGGCGATCGATGATGTTCCGGAAGCGAGCGTTGCCGCAGCGCCGCCCGAAGAGCCGCCCGGCGTGAAATCGCGATTCCACGGATTGCGAGTCACCCCCCACCGCTTCGACCAGGTGTATCCGGCACAACTGAATTCCGGCGTCGCCGTGCGCGCATGCAGGATGCCGCCGGCCTTCATGATGCGCTCGTTCATCGTCGAGGTGTGGCCGCCTATGGCGTCCCTGGACAGCAGCGAGCCATGCGAGGTCGGCTTGCCCTTGATGTAGCTCTCATCCTTGATGCCGATCGGCAGGCCTTCCAGCGCGCCGGTCCTGGCGCCCCTGGCGTATTTCGCCTCGGCCCGGGCGGCCAGCTTCATCGCTTCCTCGAAATGCGTGAAGGTGAAGCAGTTGATCGCCGATCTGGTGGCTTCGGCGCGGCGAATGGTAGCCTGCATCAGTTCGACGGGCGAGAGTTTCTTTGCCTTGAACAGCCGCAGCGCCTCGTGGGCCGGCATGTAGCAGAGGTCGAGATCGGACATCGGAAATCTCCCGCGATCGCGAGACCGCATCTGGCGTGGAGGGTTGCCGGACCGCACGCTGCGGCCCGGTGACTGTGGTTGGGTTGGTCCGGCGACGCTATTTCTGAAGGTCGGTCCAGATCTTCGTGTAGAGCGCCTGCACATCCGATGGACAGGCCGGCATGAACTGGCCCTTGGCGGCAAATTCAGCCGGAACGTCCACTTCCGGCGCCGTCTTCATGTCGTCCGGCATGAAAGCCTCGGAGCCCTTGATGGCGTTGGCGTAGCGGGCGAAAGCCGAGATCATCGCGGCGTTCTTGGGATCCATGATGAAATTCTGGAACAGCTTGGCGTTCTCGACATTCTTGGCGTCCTTGAGGACGGCGACATTGTCCATCCAGATCGGAAAACCTTCCTTGGGATAGCCGTAAACGATCTTGTCGTTCTGCAGTCGTTCGCGCAGCGATATGCCGTTCCAGTTGACGCCTGCGGCGATGTCGCCCCGGCCCAGGCCGTCGACGGCCGCGTAGTCGAGCGAAAGCCATTTCGCCTTCGCCTCGACCAGCTTGTCGTGCACCTTCTTCAGCACCTGCATGTCGTTGGTGCAATATTTGCCGCCCTCATAGGCGATGGCGAGGAACAAGATGTCCCCCATTTCGGGCACGACATTGATCTTGCCGACAAGCTCCGGCGGCGGGTCGAGGAAGATCGCCGAGGTGTTCGGATCGCCGGAATAGACCGACTTGTTCACCGAAATGCCTGTCGTGCCCCACTGCCACGGAACAGTGTATTTGCGGCCCGGATCGAAGGGAACATCGACCCATCGCGGATCGACATTCTTGAAATTCTCCATCTTGTTGGGGTCGGTCTCCAGGAGCAGACCTTCGCTGATCCAGACCGGCACGACGCTGGCCGACGGCACGACGATGTCATAGCCGGACGCGCCCTGGCGGACCTTTGCCAATGCGGTGTCGTTGGAATCATAGTCGGTGACGGTGACCTTGACCTTGTAGGTCTCCTCGAACTTCTTGATCAGGTCCGGGCTGGTGTAGTTGCCCCAATTGTAGATGTTGAGTTCGCCATCGGCGCGGGCAACGCCGGCTGCGGCGAGCAGCGAAAGCCCGACGGCCGCCGCGGTCAGTTTCCAGTTCATGCTAGTGCTCCCATTTTTGGGACCGGCTGCGTCGACGCCTCGGTCCGTCTCCTGCTGATGAACAAGCCTGGCTGTGCCCTTCGGCCCAAGGCGGGCTGGCTGGCTGTCAAAATATTCCCCTTTTTTCGCGGCCATTCACCGGCGGATGCCAGCTGGCCGACTTGGTGGTCTGCGTCAGGATTAATTATAACTAACTATACAGTCAATATCTTTTCGCAGAGATCGCCGCGGCTGTCCCAGTTGTCCTGATAACGCAGCAAGCTGCGAGCCGATGGCAGGCGGCATGGGTATCTCTTTCGCGCTCGGTACGGGCACCCGGAACTTCGGCTTTTCAGGCGCTTGCCGCCGATCTGTCCCCAGTCACAATCCGTCGCCGGTACCACTCGAAGGTGCGCCGGATCCCTTCCTCGTAGCTGGTCGTCGCCTCCCATCCAGGAAGAACCTGCCTTGCCAGGGTCAAGTCCGGGCAGCGGTTTGTCGGATCCTGCGGAATTGGCGCATGGTGTTCGATGCGGCTGCCCGGAACAAGCGAGCAGACGAATTTCGCGATACCGAGAACCGAGACCTCGCGATTGTTGCCGATGTTCAGGGGTCCCCGGTATGTGATGCTGTCGCGCCAAAAGAAACGCTCCAGGCCGTCGACGATATCGTCCACATACCCCCAACTGCGCGATTGGGAGCCGTCGCCATGGACAGTCAGGATTCCCGTGGTCAGGGCCTGGCAGACAAAATTCGAAACCGCGCGGCCGTCATCGATGCGCGTTCGCGGCCCATAGGTGTTGAACAGCCTGACGACGCGCACATCGAGCCCGCTGACACGTTGCTCCTCGAAAAGCAGCGCCTCCGTGCAGCGCTTGCTCTCGTCATAGGAGGACCTTGGCCCGGTGCAGTCCACGGATCCCCGGTAGCTCTCCGGTTGCGGCGACATCAGGGGATCGCCATAGACCTCCGAGGTCGAGGCGAAGCAGAAGCGACCGCCGAGCCTGAGCAGCGACAGAAGATTGAGCGCGCCGCCTATATTGGCTTTGATCGTGCGCGCCGGCTCGCGCATGTACCATACGGGTGAAGCCGGTGACGCCAGATGGATGATCTCATCGAAATGCTGGCTGGTCGTGAAGCTTTCGGCATCGGCAATCCGCAGGCTGAGCCGCGGGTCCGAGACATGGGCAATGTTGTCGCGCGATCCGGTCCACAGATTGTCGACGACGACAAGCGTTTCCACATCCTCACGCCGCAGCAGACGATCGACAAGATGGGAGCCAAGAAAGCCGCAGCCACCAGAAACCAACACGCTGCGCGGCATGCGCGCTCCCCTTCAGAAACACGGCCCGTCAACCCCCGCAACGCTTGTTTTCCAGAACGACGGGAACAGGGTCCTATCCGGATACGACACGTCTTCTACCAGTGCTTTCGTCGATGCCGCAATTGCAACGATCAAACTTGCGCCAGCCAGGGCTCCGGTCGCCCAGGCATGAAACTGTCGCTAGGGATGGGCCGAGCGTCGGCGGCATCTACGGACGAGTGGCGTATTCCGGCGACCTACAGTGCCCGTTGCGGGCAAGGCATTCCGGCAGCATCGCCGCAGCGCGACGCTGTCGGCAGCGGTCTCATGCTCATATTTTCCGACTGGCGCACAAGCTCGGCGAAGACCAGCGCGAAGCTACCCAGCATGAGAAAGACGATGATCAGGCGTGCTACCGGCAATATGTCGGCCTCGTCTGGCTGGTGCGTGTCCCCGGAGGAGGCATGCGCACAAATCAAAACTGCCGCAGCGTCCTTTTGGCATCCGAAGGATAGAGCGGTGCTGCGGGCGCCCCCACGCCATTCATGCCGGCTAACATGATCGTTCCGCCTTTACGAGACTTTAAGCCCCGCCTTAACCATCACAATCGCTCGCGCCCTGTCATGAAGCGCGATCCGCAGGTTCGGTCGATGCTCGCGCGGCATGCCTAGCGTGCCGGCGCAACGGCTCTCTTTGCAGACCTGCCCGCCCCGTGCTACCCCGGCCCGGGCGCGGCCAGACCTGCCGGCGCCAATCGGTCGCGATCGGGGAGCCATGAGCACAGCCGCCAACAGCATCGCCTTCGTCTCGTCCGACACAGCAGACGCCAAGGCGGCGCTGGAAAGTCTGTCGGCACGCTATGGCCAGTGTCCGGTCGCCGAGGCCGCGGTCGTGGTGGCCCTGGGCGGCGACGGCTTCCTGCTGCAGACCTTGCGCGACACGATGGGAACGGGAAAGAAGGTCTACGGCATGAACCGTGGCACCATCGGGTTCCTGATGAATGAGTACCGTTCCGGAGGGCTCACCGAGCGTATCGCGGCCGCGGTCGCCGAAACCATCCGGCCGCTGGAAATGCTGGCCGTCACCTCGGAAGGCGAAACCGTCTCGGCGCTGGCGATCAACGAGGTTGCGCTGTGGCGCCAATCCTACCAGACGGCCAAGATCCGCATCAGCGTCGATGACCAGATACGGCTCGAGGAACTCAGCTGCGATGGCGTCATGATCGCGACGCCGGCGGGATCCACCGCCTACAATCTTTCAGCGCATGGCCCGATCCTGCCGCTCGACGCGCCGCTCCTGGCACTGACGCCGGTCAGCCCGTTTCGCCCGCGCCGCTGGCGGGGCGCATTGCTCTCCAACAAGGCGACCGTGCGCTTCGATATTCTGGAGCCGGAAAAGCGGCCGGTAAACGCAGCGGCGGACCACACGGAGGTCAAGGCGGTGACCTCGGTAACGGTGCGGGAGTCGCCGGCGGCGACCGCAACCTTGCTGTTCGACCCCAATCACTCCTGGAACGAGCGCATCCTTGCCGAGCAGTTCCGTTACTGAGCCGACACAGAGACAAGCGGCCGGATTAAGCATCGCGATTAAGGTTACAGCTTCACAATCGCGCCAATCCCGCCCGTTTCTGTTGACAAATCGCGGACTTGCGCCTAATCGCAATGCCAATCTTGCAAGCGCGTGGCGCTTGCCGCGACGAATAACGTTGCGCCTCCCCGAACCAGCCAAAGACAACAACACTTGTCCTCAGACACCACGATCGCTCAAGAAGCGTTGACCTTTTCAGACCTCGGCCTGTCGCCGAAGGTGCTTTCCGCAGTTACCGATGCCGGCTACACGCAGCCGACACCGATCCAGGCCGGTGCCATCCCGCACGCCTTGCTCGGCAAGGACGTGCTGGGCATAGCCCAGACCGGCACCGGCAAGACGGCCTCCTTCGTGCTGCCGATGCTGACCCGGCTGGAAAAGGGCCGCGCCCGCGCCCGTATGCCGCGCACGCTGATTCTCGAACCGACGCGCGAGCTTGCCGCGCAGGTCGAGGAAAACTTCGTCAAATACGGCAAGAATCACAAGCTCAACATCGCGCTTCTGATCGGCGGCGTGTCGTTCGACGAGCAGGACAAGAAGCTGGAGCGCGGCGCCGACGTGCTGATCGCGACGCCTGGCCGTCTGCTCGACCATCGCGAACGCGGCAAGCTTCTGCTCAACGGCGTCGAGATCCTCGTCATCGACGAGGCCGACCGGATGCTCGACATGGGCTTCATTCCCGATATCGAACGCATCTGCGAGATGATCCCGTTCACCCGGCAGACGCTGTTCTTCTCGGCGACCATGCCGCCGGAAATCACCAAGCTGACGGAAAAGTTTCTGCACGCGCCGGTGCGTGTCGAAGTTTCGAAGGCCGCGTCGGCCGCCACCAACATCACCCAGCGGCTGGTCAAATCAGGCTCGAAGCCCTGGGACAAGCGCGAGACGTTGCGCAACCTCATCAAGGCCGAAGACGCTGAGTTGAAGAACGCCATCATCTTCTGCAACCGCAAGGTCGAAGTGTCGGAGCTGTTCCGCTCGCTGCTGAAGCATGATTTCGATGCCGGCGCCCTGCATGGCGACATGGACCAGCGCGCGCGCATGCAGATGCTGGCCAATTTCCGTGACGGCAAGCTGCGCTACCTCGTGGCATCGGACGTCGCCGCGCGCGGCCTCGACATCCCCGATGTCAGCCATGTCTTCAATTACGATGTGCCGATCCATGCCGAGGACTATGTCCACCGCATCGGCCGTACCGGCCGCGCCGGTCGCTCCGGCAAGTCCTTCACCATCGCGACGAAGTCCGACACCAAATATATCGACGCCATCGAACGGCTGATCGGCAACAAGATCGAATGGCATGACGGTGACCTGTCGACGGTTGTGGCCAGCGAAGGCGGTGAGGACGACGCTCCGCGCCGTGGCAAAGGCGCGCCGCGCCGCGCCGGCCGCAAGGACGACGATCGCAAGGACAGAGGCGAGCGCAAGAAGGGCGGCGAACGCCGTGCCAGACACAGCGAGGAAGACGCCTCGACCGTGGTCGCACAGCAAGAACAGCCCGATGTGACTGGGACGGGCGTCGCCGATATCAGCGAGCGGCGCGCACGCAAGGACGCGATCCGTTCGGAAAACACCGAACGCAAATCCTCCGATCGCAACGAACAGCGCGCACCGGAACGCGGTGACACCAGGCCGCAGCGAGACAACAGCCGTCCTGCCCGCCATCGCCACCAGGAAGACAACGACACCACCGTTGGCTTCGGCGACGACATGCCTGCCTTCATGCGCATCGTCGCCAAGGTCTGACTGGGCCAAGCCTGAAATAGCCGCCAAGCGATCGGCAAACGATCACTTGGCAAATTGGCACGTCTTTCGGATATCATCGCGAAGGTCGGCAAGGCCGTTGCCTAGCAAGGCAGGCAAGATGTGCGGGAACCTTCCTGCATAGGGCACGAGAAATCGAAGATCTATACCTGCTTGCTGAAAGGCATCGCGTGAATAGAGGCTGCGTCCGCCCGGAGCATTGATGTAGCGCTGGCCGCCAAGTGCCTGAACGATGGCGATCACGCGGGCTTGTGCACGCAAGGCAGGATCGATGCCGAGGCGGGAGCTGCGTACGACGTCCGGTCTGAACTGAAGCGCATCGGCCGTTAGCCGAAGACCTTCCTCGAGAAAATCTGTCACGTCACCAAGGGACCCGGTCAGGTGGCCGTTGATCTGCTCTGCCGCTAGCGTCCGCGCTTGGCATGGCAGGCCGAAGAAAGCCAGCCGCTTGTCCAAGGTGGTTCGGGCATCGTTCGCCCAGCGCAGGTCCTTTATCAGCGCGTCGAAAGGCATCGGCGCAACCGGCAATGTCAGCCAGTGTCCCGGCGTCATTTCGCAGCGGTGCACCCTTCCCCGGCGCGCAAACTGGACATCGTCGAAAACAACGAAGATGTCGCTCGTGGCCATCAGGCGGAAATAACCCGCATAGGGGAAGAAGTATGGCTGCATGACAGCAATGGTGAGCTTGTCCGTCACTGTGTTTCCCCTTCGCCATAGAAGAGATGAGGCAGGCTTCGAACGTGCCGCTGGAAGGCTTGCAGAACCGGAGATGCGAATGACGTGTTGCAGAAGGCGTCGAATTCAGCGCGGTCGCACAGGAAGCTGTGACGGTCGAACTGCTCACGGCGAAGATAATGCAGCACCCTGATGTCAGCCGCGTCATGCAGCCCGTGCGCCAGCATCTCGTCCGAGTTCGGGCAGTTGTACTCCGGCCCAAGCGGCAAAGGATCGGCTCCAACCGTCAGGATCGCCAATGACAGCGCGATCTGGGCAGAAAAGAAGATGGAGGGTGTATCCTTCAAATAGTCCAATACACGCGCCGTCAGCGGGCGGATCAACGGCTGAATTGCGGTGAATGCCATCTTGTTGAAGACGACGAAACCATAGTTGAAATACGGCGGGCAGCCACCGAACGCTTCATCCGGCGACTGGGAATATCGGAAGGTCAGGGGCGTGTCTGCGAAGCCGAATGCCCCGAGAAGTCGGCGCCACGCCGCGTCATTTTCCGCGCCATTTCTCGAGAATGGCGAGAAATGCGCCGGCAGCCCGGCCACGCTAGGACGGTCGGCGTCGCGCATGCTTTGCAGAAGGCCGTCGATAGGCCGCATCAGGCAGGCGTCAGCGTCCACAAGGATGATGACGTCGCCGCGTGGCGGTTCGGCATAACGGTCGAAGCCCGAGGAAAAGCCCCGATCGCTGACAGCGTGAGGCACGGGACGCCACGTCACCGGGTAGGTCGATGACCATCGATTGACGGCACTGATTTCGCTGAAGTCGGCATGCCCCCCGACGGAGACCACAATGGGAGCGGCGGCATAGGCGCCGCCGAGACTGGCTAGCGACAAGGCGGCCAGCTTGACGTTCGAAAAAAACTCCTGTTCGGGCAGGATCGGGATTCGAAATTCGAAAGTCATTCGGGCCTGCTCAGGTCAAATCGCGGGTTGCCCAGCCGATTCCGGCCTCGCCAAACCTGTCGCCATTGTAGAACATCACGTCGCCGGAGGGGCGCTGCATGATGCAGCAATAGGCCTGCATCGAGCTGTCGAATTCGCCGGCGGCCGGCGGATTGCTGAAGATCACAGGCTCGGCTCCACCGACGGTTCCGTTCCGGGCGTCCATGCCACGGGAAAACAGTCGGTAAGCTTCTTTGCCGCTGGCGCGAAAGTCCCGCCCGCGCCTGCTGTACCACAGGCGCATGCCATCAGCCTCATGTGTGATCCAGGGACGCGTCTGGCTGATACCGTCATCAAGATCGTCGCACAGGACGACGCTCGAGCCCGTTTCCCACAGCATGCCATCTGGTGAAAAACAGGTGCGAAGGACGTAGTCCGGCTCCAGCATACCCTTGGTCTCGGTCCAGCCGACACCGCTGGTGTACCACATGCGATAGCCGCCCTCGACCGCACTGACAAAGGGCGTCGAAACGAAATAGGGATCAGCCGGGCTGATGCTACGGATCGGCCCGGCAAATGCTCTCTCGAAACTCAGCCCATCATCACTGACAGCGAGCCCGATCGCTGTCTGGGAGCGGACGTCGAGACGGGGATAGATACCGGAATAGTAGAGATGCACGCGCCCGCCGATCATCAGCGCACAAGACGGCCCCAGCCCGGTGCAGTCGAAACTCCCTGGGGGTCCCCACTCCAGGAGTGGTTCGAGATGCTCGTCCAACACACCCATGCCGTCTTCCGGGTCGACATCGACGGCCAGAATGGATGACCGGTTGTCGCTGTTGCGTCCTGCGAAATAGATGCGCCAAAGCCGGGGCGAAAGGGCAAGGACCGTTGGGGACTGTGCGTGACTGGCCCACCACCCTTGTCCCGCCTTTACCGACAGCAATCCCCGCCGGGTCCATTTCCTCTGATGGTCGGGCATCAGCGGAACTTCATCGACTTGATACGGGCGCTGGAATAAGGCTTCGGCAGATCCGCGGGATGACGAACCACACTGTTGGGCGGCACATCGCGCCGGATCATGCAACGGGACTCGATGTAGCTTCCCGCGCCGATCGTGATGCCGTTGTCGACGCCGACCTGGCCACCGATCAGGCTGCACGTACCGATGCGGACACCACTCGCTAATCCCACCAGCGACGACACGAAGCAGAAGTCTTCGATGATGGAGTGATGACCCACATGGCTGCCGCTCCAGATGATGATGCCCTCGCCGAGGCGAACAAACGGCTGCAGCGTGCAGTTTTCCAGAATGAAGCAGTTGTCGCCAACCGTCTCCGCCATATTGTGGGTCGAGGGATGGATAAACCGCGCAAAGGCGTATCCGCGCGCCCTGCCCTCCCTGTGCCTGTTCTTGCGGAACTCGTTGAGATTCTGGTAGCTGAGCGGACCGAGCAGCTTGACGGCATCAGGCGGGAAGCGCTCCTCAAGCCTTTCCCAGGCGACCACGGGAAGGCCCTTGAACTCGGCTTGCGTGAGGAAGGCTTCGTCGACGGTGAACCCAACGACACGATCCTCGCCGAATCTGTCGAGATAGGCCTTGGCAACTTCGGCGAGCTGCCCTGCCCCAAAAATCACCACGTCCGCCATGCCGCCCCCGCGCCCTACCTTGCATCCCTGGTCTACTCGTCATCACCGTGGATGTCCGGCTATTCGGCAGCTTTGTAGACGTAAACAGTGTATTCGTAGAGTCCGTAGTCGGCGCGGATAAGGTGATGGCGCGACAATTGACTGACGATGAAGCGGCCAATCCGGTCATAGGGCACGTGAAAGAGATCCTCGCGCTCCCAGTCGACGTGTTTCGACATCAGGTTGAAGGCCATTCCCTTGCGAGCATGCGGGAACATTTTTGCCAGCAATCCAGTCATGGCATCGAACATCGTCTCGTAGGCGATGCCGCAACGCTCGGTGAAGACACCGTTCATGATGATGTAGTCGGCCTCGGGCACAGACGCTCCGTCCTGCATCACGTCCAGGCAATCAAAGGCCACGCCGGGATACTTGCGCCGGCACAGGTCAACGAACCGCGCCGACAGATCGAGCCCCCGGTAGTGCACCTTGCGATCAGTCTGGCGCAAATAGTCGAGGAAATGACCAGCGCCGCAGCCGAAGTCGAGCAGGTCGATCGGGTCGCGCTCGCGCACCGCCTCTGCCATGACGCGATAACGCGTCGCCGCCCCTTCGGCATCGGGCCAGTCGACTCCTTTACATGTGTCTCCGTGCCGCGCCAAACACGCCTCATAGTGCGCAACAAGCGCGCTGTACGGACCAATATCAGTCAATTGTAATATCTCATGGAATTGCCGTATACGTTCGACATGGCCCTGTATACCACGCCATCAACGACGTGAAACGCTGCCCCCAGTAACTCCGGTCAGATCGGCTCAACACGATGCGCAGTTCGCACCTCCCTTCGCCGCGCCGGCTTCGGATTTGTCTCATCAATCCGCGCTTCCATCCCTCCATCTGGACCCGCGATGAGGTTCTCGCCATTCTACCCGGCGGCAAGCGCAGTTGGATCGTGACGGGCTCCTTGCCGGCACTGGCGGCCCTTGCTCCAGAGCATTGCGATGTCGTCCTGGTCGACGAGAACGTCGAGGACATCGATTTCGAGCACCTCGGCGACTTCGACATCGTTGGCGTGACCGGCATGATCGTGCAGCGTGACCGCATGTTCGAAATCCTCGATCGGCTCCGCGATCTTCCGGTTACCGCAGTGGTGGGCGGTCCCTATGTCTCGGTATCGGAACCGGAATTTGTCGATCGTTGTGACGTGCGCTTCGTCGGCGAAGCCGAGGAGACATGGCCACGCTTCCTGACGGCTTTCGCCCTGGGCGAGTCAGTGCATCGGCGTTACGAGCAAGACGCGAAAACGAACATGGAGACCATGCCGACGCCGCGATACGACCTGCTGAAATCCGGACGCTACATGGTGGCATCGCTGCAGTTCTCGCGAGGGTGTCCCTTCCTGTGCGAATTCTGCGACATCATAACCATCTTCGGTCGCCGCCCACGCCTCAAGTTGCCCGCGCAAATGATCCTCGAATGCGAGGCGATCGTGAAAGCCGGATTCAGCACCTGCTTCCTGGTCGACGACAATTTTATCGGCAACAAGGCCAAGGCCAAGGAGTTGCTGCGCGTCCTGATCGATTGGCAGCAGGCAAACAACTATCCGCTGGTCTTCTCCACCGAGGCCAGCATCAATCTGGCCGACGATGAGGAAATGCTCGATCTGATGCGGCTGGCCAACTTCCGCCAGGTCTTTGTCGGGATCGAATCGCCCCGCGCCTCGTCATTGGCAGAAACCAGGAAGGTTCAAAACGTCCGCGGCGACTCCATGATCGAGAAGTTGCAACGCATTCGCGGCGCGGGACTGGTGATTCAGGCCGGCTTCATCGTTGGATTCGATGCCGATGACGAAGCGATCTTCGACGAGCAGTTCGCGTTCATTCAGCAAAGCGGCATCGCACCGGTTACCGTAAGCATCCTGTGCCCGATCCCGACGACTCCACTTTACGACCGGCTGAGGACCGAAGGCCGGCTGGATCTCAGTGACCCTCATGTCAGTTTTCATCCCAAGAACATGACGCGCGAAGTCCTCAAGGCCGGCTACGACAAGTTGGTGCGGCGTCTGTATGAGCCGGATGCCTATTTCGATCGCCTGGTGGACGGGTATGCCGGATCGCCGGGCTTCCGTCGCAGCCGGGCCGCCCAGGCGATGTTGGTTGGAAGAGAGCGTTCCGGCTTGGGCCGGCTCGCAGAACTGGCTGCGGCCGCTCTGACGGCCACCCGTCTTCTTGGAACCCTGATTGCCAAGCGACAGGCCATATCGCTTGGCAGCGCCTATGTCAGGCATTGGCGCCGCAATCGTCGCCTATGTGGCCGCGAGGCGATACCATTCGGCAGCTTCGTGTTTCTTTGCATCGAACATTGGCATTGCTACGTTATCTCGCAGACCAGCATCTGGTTCCAGATCGGCAGCAGCCGGCCCGAAACGATGCGGCCATTGCCCGCCAATGAAGATCTTTACCTGCCCAAGATTGCCGACGGTCGCAAAGCTTCATGACGGGCAGACTATGGGATGCCGATCCCGATCCAGCGCCTGATGTCCCGGTCGCGCGCCCGCGCCTGCCAACGACGGACGACATCCTGCCCTATCTGCGCGAGATCGACGCGAACCGCTGGTACAGCAACAACGGTCCGCTAAATCAGCGCTTCCAGGAAGCTCTCAGGGCACGGATCGCCGTGGGTCATGTCGTGTGCCTGGCAAACGCAACGCTGGGGTTGGCGCTGGCGCTGATGGCGCAGAAACCGGCGAACGGCAGTCTCTGCATGATGCCGTCCTGGACCTTCGCCGCCAGCGCGCATGCGGCGGTCCTCGCAGGGCTCGTTCCCTGGCTTGTCGACGTCGACCTCGACACCCAGCAATTGTTGCCAGAGGCGGCGATGCAACTCCTCAGTCAGGCTCCTGGCAAGGTCGGTGCCGTCATGCCGGTCATGCCATTCGGTGGCCCGATGGATGCCGCGAAGTGGGATCGGTTCAAGAGCGATACCGGTCTTGCCGTGGCAATCGACGCGGCCGCGGCCTTCGATTCACTGACGCCATCGCGGGTTCCGGCAGTCGTCAGCCTGCATGCCACCAAGGCACTCGGCGTTGGCGAAGGTTGCTTCATCGCGTCCGATGACGGCGCTCTGATCGACGAAATTGTGAAGAGGGCCAATTTTGGTTTTGCAAATTCGCGCGAGGCGGCATCGCCGGGGTTGAATGGCAAGCTCAATGAGTACAGCGCGGCCGTCGGCCTCGCCGCACTGGACGGTTGGGCACTTACGCGTGCCGCCTACCAGCGTGTTGCCAGAGGCTATTGCCGCTCGTTCGATTCGGCTTCCGGGTTGAACGTGCAGGATGGATTCGGCGAACGCTGGATATCCTCCACCGTTACCGTTGGCCTGCCGTCGGGTTCGATGGAAAGGGCGCTCATGGTGCTGACGCAAGCCGGTATCGGTGTCCGTCGATGGTGGGGCGGCGGCCTGCATCGGCACACAGCCTTCGAACATTTTCCCAGAGTACCACTGCCGGTCACCGAGGCGCTTGTTGCGACTCAACTGGGCCTGCCTTGCTGGACAGATCTTCCGGATGAAGCAATCTCGCGTATCTGCTCCATTCTCATCGACGCGCTGACAGCGGGCTGACGCAATATCTTAAGTGGGCTTACAACAAAAACGGCCCACGCGAAGGGCCGTTTTGTGGCCGGACAGACAGTTGGCGACCGCAAGCACCCGGCCCTGCGACCGATTGAAATTGTGCTGGTCGCCGCCGTCGAATCGGTATGGCCGAACACGTCGACGGTCGTCTGGCGGAACTTCTTCAGGACCAACCGCAACCGAATTCAGCGCCGACATGCATTGGCCTGGCCGGCCGCTACATCGGCCCAGGCATCATCTTGGTCGGCTTCTCCAGCATCGGAAAATCGGCCTTGTTGCATTTCACGTTCGGATTCGTCGGACTGAACATGCCGTTCGGATTGTCCCTGAACAGCCAGGCGTGAAGATCGTAGTGGACGAACTCCCTCGGGATGAGCGGGTAGTGTCCCTCCATCGGGCCCATGAATTTCTGGCCAAACAGTGTGGGAGCCTCCTTGGTGTCCGGTGTCAACGGCACCAGCCATTCCACGCCGACCAACTTCAGGCCTTTCTTGGTCGGCTCGTAGATCAGCACGTTGGGCTTCATCGGGTCGAGCTTCTGGCCGACGCTTGGGACGTTGACGAAATGGACGCCCATGGCGCCTTTTGGGTAATCCATCGAGCCCGGTATCTTTTCGCCACTGTAGAAGACGCAGCCGACCGTCGACAGATAGAGGTCGCGGACAGCTGCGGTGTAGTCTTCATACTTGGCCAAAGATTTCTTCAAGGCTTCGATGTCGGCCTTGTTGGCGTCCTCGGCCCAAGCCGTAGTGACGCCCAACCATGCGCCAAGGAGACCTGTCAAAGCGAGGACGCCGCAGCGCCCAAGGCTGGCTGTTCTTGTCATGCATTCCTCCCAGATTTCTGATCTGGCCGTGCAAGACCGAGGCGGGAAAAAATGCTGATCGCCCGGCCAGTAGTACCGCCTCATCCCCTCCGGAACAGCGACAATACTATTCCTTTCCACGGCTGCGGGGAACTTGTTATTTAGAACTAACTAATACGCCAGCGAGCCAATCCGAAAGAGCGCAGGACTTCCGCTTAAACAGAAACGGCCCCCACGTGGGGGCCGTTTCGCATTCGCTTGCCGAACAGATCGTCAGGTGAGCGGCGACAATTGGATCTCGACGCGACGGTTCTGCTCGCGGCCGGCGGCGGTCGCATTGGAAGCGATCGGCCGCGTCTTGCCGAAACCGGTGACGGCGAAGCGGCGCTGATCGACGCCCTGACCGGACAGATAGTTGGCAACCGCGAGTGCGCGGCGCTGCGACAGGTCGAAATTGTGCTGGTCGCCGCCGGTCGAATCGGTGTGACCGAAAACATCGACCGTGGTCTGCTTGAATTTCTTCAGCACCAGCGCAACCGAGTTCAGCACCGGATAGAAGCCGGGCTTCACCGCATCCTGATCGACATTGAAGGTGATGTCCGACGGCATGTTGAGGATGATCTGGTCGCCGCTGCGGGTGACGCTGACACCGGTGCCCTCGAGCTGCCGGCGCAGTTCAGCTTCGTTCTGATCCATGGTGGCGCCGATGGCGCCGCCGGCCAGCGCACCGATGCCGGCGCCGATCAGCGCGTTGCGGCGGTCATTGCCCCCGGCAAGCAGACCAAGGCTGGCACCTGCAAGGGCACCGAGACCGGCACCCGCGGCCGTGTTGGAAATCTTCTGGTCGCCGGTATACGGATCGGTAGTGGTGCAGGCGCTCACCAGCAAAGCCGTCGCCACGACGACGAGCACAGTCTTCTTCATAGATGGTCCCTCTCCAAGTCGCGCCTTTTTCGACGGCGCCAAATCAGCCCTTGCCGCGACTTGTACCATGAATTGCGGCGAAAAACGGAATGGGAAAAGCGCCCGCGACGGCTTTTCCCAGGATCAGTTACCAGAGATTCTTGCCGTCAATGACCACCACTTCCACCTTGTCGAGATTGAAGTCGTCGAACAGCCGCGAGTTGACGCTGATCTTCGGATTGTCGAAATCCGGCTCGCCGGTCGACCAATCCGGCGTCTCGGTGAACGTGCCGCAGCCGCAGTTGGCGCAAAACCCATGTTTCACGGTTTTCGAGCCCCACTCATAGAAGGAGACGTTTTTCAGTGGCGTGATGAGCTTGAACTGCGACGGAGTATAATAGGCCCAGAGCGAGCCGCGTTTCGAGCAGAACGAGCAGGTGCATTGCGTCACCGTTTCCGGTGCCTCTGAAACCTCGAATGTCGTCGCCTTGCAGTGGCAGCTTCCCTTGATGGTCATCAACATCACCTCTCCATTGTCGGCCGCCCACGCGGCAGGGCACCATAAAGAAGCGATCCTGACAACTGCCTGCAGGCTCCGCCCCTGAACAGCAGGCAGCGAACTCAGTAGGACGGGGGCGGCACGAACAGGCAGATGGTCTTGCCGGCATCCAACCCGGCCTCATGCGCGCACCAATGGTATTCGCCGTCCGGCGAATCCTTGATGCGCCTGTCGCTGTAGGCCAGCACCTCCCCGGTGTCCTTGATGACATAGCCTTCCGGACGCTCGCTGATCGAGGTCTGCGACACCTCGCGGCAGTCGTAATTCGCGCAGCAGGCGAACGGATAACTCCAGCCTTGCGGCTTGGCCGCGGTCGGCTTGGCGTCGTGCGCCATCGCCGGCGCCGACAGGAGCGCGACCACCGCGCAAAAGGGAAGGACAAGCTGGCCAACCGACGGAACGGCGATGGCCGATCTGGAACTGGCAGCAAACATGGCAACGCTCCTTTTAAACGAGGTTTCAAGCGTTTCGCTTGCCCGTTCCCGGAACGTGTCTTCCCAGCGGCCAATGGTCAGCAGATATGCCGCGACCGGCCATAAATGCTTTTGTCTCCTCCTGCCGCAAATGGTGAGCCGAAAAGTGAGTCGGCGCAAGAAATTGCTGCGTGGAGGCTGCGCCCGTTGGCGGCCGCCCAAGGCCGCAAACGTGCCCTTCATGACCACGCCAAGTCGTCAGGAGTGATGGACCCGCTTGGTCCACGAAAGTGAGAGCGGGTGCTGTGGCCTAGTGGCGGACGGTGCTAGTCCAGATCCGCCACGGCCTCGCCCGCGCCGCCTTCGATGCGTTGCGACAGCGAGGCTTCCATGAAATCGTCCAGGTCGCCATCGAGCACGCTCGACGGGCTGGTGCTTTCGACGCCGGTGCGCAGATCCTTGACCAACTGGTAGGGCTGCAGCACGTAGGAACGGATCTGGTGGCCCCAGCCGATGTCGCTCTTCGAGGCTTCGGTGGCGTTGGCGATGGCCTCACGCTTCTTCAGCTCTTCCTCGTAGAGGCGCGAGCGCAACATCTCCCAGGCCTTCGCCCGGTTCTTGTGCTGCGAACGCTCGGCCTGGCAGGCGACCGCGATGCCGGTGGCGATATGGGTGATGCGCACGGCCGAATCGGTGGTGTTGACGTGCTGGCCGCCCGAACCCGACGAGCGATACGTGTCGATGCGCACGTCCGATTCGGAAACATCGATCTCGATCGTGTCATCGATGACGGGATAGACCCAGACGCTGGCGAAGGAGGTGTGCCGGCGAGCATTGCTGTCATAGGGCGAAATGCGGACCAGGCGGTGGACGCCGGATTCGGTCTTCAGCCAGCCATAGGCATTGTGGCCCTTGATCATCAGCGTCGCGGACTTGATGCCGGCTTCTTCACCGTCATGCACTTCCAGCACCTCGACCTTGAAGCGGCGGCGTTCGGCCCAGCGCGTGTACATGCGCAAAAGCATCGAGGCCCAGTCCTGGCTTTCGGTGCCGCCGGCGCCGGCATGGATTTCGAGATAGGTGTCGTTGGCGTCGGCTTCACCCGACAGCAGCGTTTCGACCTGTCGGGCCTTGGCCTCGCCCTGCATCGAACGGATTGCCGCCTCGGCCTCGGCGATGACGCCCTCGTCGCCCTCTTCCTCGCCGAGCTCGATCAGGCCGATATTGTCTTCCAGCGCCTGGGTCAGGCCCTTGACCGCCGCGATGCCCTCCTCGAGGCCCTGGCGCTCGCGCATCAGCTTCTGGGCTTCCAGCGGTTCGTTCCAGAGGCTGGCGTCCTCGGCCCGCACATTCAGGTATTCAAGCCGCTTTATGGCCTGATCCCAGTCAAAGATGCCTCCTCAGCAGGGTTATCGCCTGCCTGATCTCGTCGACAATATTCTGCGTTTCCGCGCGCATGGCCTGGTATTTTGTCCTGTTGCTGAAGTGACGCCTCGGTCGGCGGGATACATAGGGACGGCGCCGCCATGTGTAAAGCGAAATGGGCCGGCCCCAAGGCCAGCCCAGCGATCCGCATCCGACCCGTCAGTAAAGCCCACCGCTGCCGTCCTGGATGGCCTGGTTGGCCTGCGGCGACAGTGCGCCGCCCGACGCGTTGGAGCCGTCGGCGCCCATGCCGATCACCCAATAGCTGTCGGCGGGACCGGTGCCCGGCTTGAAGGCCTCGATGATGGTGCCCGGATCGCCCGACGCGGCACGCATACCCGTCTTGCGATTGATGGCGATCAGGTTCATGCCGTCCGGAACCTTGAAGTCGACATTGGGCGTGCCGTCCAGCGCCACGCGCATGAAATCCTTGAAGATCGGAGCGGCGAGACCGCCACCGGTGGCGCCATGACCAAGGCCGCGCGGCGTGTCGTAGCCCATGTAGAGGCCGACCACGAGGTTCGGCGTGAAACCGATGAACCAGGCGTCCTTTTCGTCGTTGGTGGTGCCGGTCTTGCCGGCAATGTGGCGGCCGAGTTCGCCGATGGTGGCGCCGGTGCCGCGCTGGACCACGCCTTCCATCATCGAGGTGATCTGATAGGCGGTCATCGGATCGAGCACCTGCTCGGAATTGTCGACCAGTTCCGGCTCCGGCTGGTTCTTCCATTCAGGCGCGTTGCAGCCTTCGCAGCCACGCTCATCCTGCTTGAACACGGTCTTGCCGTAGCGGTCCTGGATGCGGTCGATCAGCGACGGTTTGATCGACTTGCCGCCATTGGCCATGATCGAATAGGCCGAAACCATGCGCATGACGGTCGTCTCGCCGGAGCCCAGCGCCATCGGCAGATACGGCGCCAGATGGTCATAGACGCCGAAGCGCTCGGCATATTCGACGACCAGCTTCATGCCCATGTCGTTGGCAAGCCGCACCGTCATCAGGTTTCGCGACTTCTCGATGCCGGAGCGCAGGGTTGCCGGCCCGGCGACGGTGCCGTCATAGTTCTTCGGCGTCCAGGTCGTGTTGCCGCTCTGTATGGTGATCGGTCCGTCCATGATCACCGAGGCGGGCGTATAGCCATTGTCGAGCGCCGCCGAATAGACGATCGGCTTGAACGAGGAGCCCGGCTGACGCATCGCCTGGGTGGCGCGGTTGAATTCGGACTGCGCGTAGGAGAAACCGCCAACCATGGCCAGCACGCGCCCGGTGTGCGGATCCATGGCGATCAGGCCGCCTTCCACCTCGGGAACCTGGCGCAGGCTGTAGGCATTGTCGGAGCCTTCGTTCTTCTGCACGAAGATGACGTCGCCGGGTTTCAGCACATCGGCCGGCGACTTGGCCTTGACCGTCTTGCCGTCGACCATATGGCGCATGGCAAAGCCCATGTCGTCCTTGCTGACGGTGCCTTCGACCCGTTCCTTGACGATGTCGCCCGATGCCTGGCGCGCGGGCTGCAGGCCTATCGAGAGGCCTGATGCCGAGGAGTCGAGCACGACGGCGAGCGACCATTCAGGGACGTCCTCCAATCCCTTCACGGCGCCCAGCGGGACGCCCCAGTCGCCGGACACGTCGATTGACGTCACCGGGCCGCGATAGCCGCGCAGCGTATCGTATTTGATCAAGCCGTTCTGCATCGCCTTGCGGGCGATGAGCTGAACTTTCGGATCAAGCGTGGTGCGAACGGACAAGCCGCCTTCGTAGAGCGCGTTCTCGCCGTAGCGGCCGATGATCTGGCGACGCACCTCCTCGGTGAAGTATTCACCGGCGAACAGATAGGTGCCGGTCCGGCGCGGCGTCACGCCGAGCGGCTCGGCCTTGGCCTTGATGCCTTCCTCGCGCGTGACGTAGCCATTCTCGACCATCTGGTCGATGACCCAGTTGCGGCGCTCGATCGCGCGATCGGCATGCTTGAAAGGATGGTAGTTGTTGGGACCTTTCGGCAGCGACGCCAGGTAGGCGGCCTCGGCCACGGTCAGCTCGTTCACCGACTTGTCGAAGTAGGTGAGCGCCGCGCCGGCGACACCGTAGGCGCCGAAACCGAAGAAGATTTCGTTGAGGTAGAGCTCGAGGATACGATCCTTGGGATAGGCCTGCTCGATGCGGAAGGCCAGGATCATTTCCTTGATCTTGCGCTCGTAGGTCTGGTCCGCGGTCAACAGGAAGTTCTTGGCCACCTGCTGGGTGATCGTCGAGGCGCCGACCTGGCGCCTGCCCGAGCCGAAATTCTGCAGGTTGACGATGATGGCGCGGCCAAGGCCGGTCACGTCGATGCCGGGGTGGTTGTAGAAGTTCTTGTCTTCCGCAGACAGGAAGGCCGCCTTGACGCGATCCGGGATAGCCTGGATCGGCAGATACAGGCGCCGCTCGCGCGCATATTCGGCCATCAGCGATCCATCCGAGGCATGGATGCGCGTGGTCACCGGCGGCTCGTATTTGGCCAGCACCTCGTAGTCGGGCAGATCCTTCGACAGATGGCTGATGTAAATCGCAACGCCCGCCGCGACCAGAAGGGCCAGCGTCGTGCCGATGCCGAAAAAATAGCCAATGAGACGAATCATACCCGCTCCAGTCCTTGGTTCGGGAATTTCCTAAACGAAGCCGCCTTCCACGCAAGCTTTCGAGCCGGTCCCAATCCGTATTCGAAAACCCATGTCGCCACCATGTGGACAAAATACGGCAAGGCCCGACTTCGTGACCGCCCGCCGCAAAATAAAGGCACCGGGTGTTGTCATACAGCAACGCCGCCTCTGGTTGCAGGCGCCGCAAGACATGTCAACCTCCGGTTCCGACCCCGGCCCTGGCGGATGCGAACAGTGCAACGGCATTGGTGATGCTTTGTGCCGCCTTGCCGCGCCATTCCGCGTTAAGCAGCTGCGCCTCGTCCTTGGCATTCGAGAGATAGCCGAGTTCGACCAGAACCGATGGCACGTCCGGCGCCTTCAGCACCTTGAAGCCCGCGGAACGCTGCGGATTGTTGATGAGACCGACGCTGGTCGACAGCTGGCCGACCAGCGTGTGGGC
The DNA here is from genome assembly GCF_007003935.1 of Mesorhizobium sp. WSM4310. Lineage (NCBI taxonomy): Bacteria > Pseudomonadati > Pseudomonadota > Alphaproteobacteria > Hyphomicrobiales > Phyllobacteriaceae > Mesorhizobium > Mesorhizobium sp. WSM4310. The sequence goes on along the minus strand of NZ_VFTA01000039.1, from coordinate 23,353 downwards.
GAAACTCATCGAGAAGGTGTGCGTCTCACGGCGGATCAGGTCGATCAGGATATCGGTCACTTCCTTATTGTCGTCCTTGATGACCATGCCGGCGAACTGATCGGAGAGATTTTCGCGGTCGGCGAGCGCCTGCGCCTCGGGATCCGACGCCTTGTCGGAGACGGTGTAGACGGTGGCGCCGCGGATGCCCTTGACGCTGATCGTATCGGCATGGATCGAAATCAGCAGGTCGGCCTCATGCTGGCGGGCGATGCGCACGCGGTCGTCCAGACGCAGATATTCATCGGTGTCACGGGTCATGAAGACATCGTATTTGCCGATGGCCGCGAGCTTGTCGCGCAGCTCCGTGGCGAAGGCCAGCGTGACGTTCTTCTCGATGGTGCCGTTCAGACCCTCGGCGCCGCCGTCGACGCCACCATGGCCGGGATCGATGACGACGGTGAAGCGGTGGCCGGGATTGGAGACCGGTCCGGTGCCAACCCGCCCGCCCTTGTCGGTCGAAACCGTCGAGCCGGTGGTCAGCGCCTGGTTGGCAAGGGCGGCGTCGAACTCCCGTTCGGAGGCGGCCGACATGTCGATGGCAATGCGGTAGCCGGTTCCGTCCTCATTCTTGAGCACATCCAGCTTGTCGACGGCGAACGGCCCCTTGCCGGTGACGATCAGCCGGGAAACGCCCTCGCCGAGCGCGCCCAGCCGCACACCCTTGACCAGGCCCCGCGGCTTCAAATCCTTGGCGTCGATGGCCAGCCTGGTGTTCGCCAGATCGATGACCAGACGATTGGGTCCGCGCAGCAGAAACCATTTGATATCAGGCTCGCGATCGAAATCCATGACGATGCGCATCTTGGTGGCATCGCCCGCCATCTTGTAGCCTTTTGCCACCAGCGGCGCATCGGCGGCGTCGGCAACGGAGAAAAAGGCTTGGGAAATCACCACCAGCAGCGACAGGCATAGAGCGGCAAGAATCCGGCTGCCAACACGACATCCCTTGTCTGTGAAGTCTGCCAGTCCCATCTCTCTTCCAGTCGCTCCCGGTTTGGCGCCAGGCGCCCGCTCGTTTCGTCGAAGTGCCGGTTAGGCCGCGAACTCGATTAACGATTGGTATCCAGAGAAGGTTAACCAAGCCTTTTCACGCAGGGTTCGGACCCAAGCTTACGTTACGGAACTGCTTTTTGCCGGCATCGGAAATCGGGGTTGCCTTCCACCCCGCCAAATCATAAAAGCGATAGTGGATCACTGCAATCCTGGAACCGCCCTCCTCCGCAGCTTCCTGCTACAGGGTCAGATGAAAGGCGGCTCCTTTCGCTTCACGCGAAAAGGCTTCAGGTGATTGCGACGAATTTCGCAGGTGTGCTCCCGTGGCGGGGGAATCACCTGCGTGAGGAAAACGGCCGGGTTTGTTCCCGTGCCGGCTCTGTATGAGCAAACAAGCTGGTCCGGTTTCCGGGCTTTGGTTCAAAAGGTTCCGCTGGTGACGATGGCTTCAAGCGCAATCATGGAAAGGTCCGCATCAAACCGCGCCAGTATGGCAGCGGGCGGCACCGCCATGACACGCGGGCACCGTCCGGCGGACATTCAATTATCCGGCACCCACTCTCCAGACACACAGCAGCGGGCTTTGCCCCGCCAGCTGCGGCTGACGGCTGCCGGGGGGAAACGAAATAATGCCCAACAAAATGCTGATAGACGCCTCCCACCCGGAGGAAACACGCGTTGTCGTCGTACGCGGTAGCCGTATCGAAGAATTCGACTTTGAATCCCAGGACAAGAAGCAGCTCAAAGGAAATATCTACCTCGCCCGCGTAACGCGCGTCGAACCCTCCCTTCAGGCAGCCTTTGTCGAATATGGCGGCAACCGTCACGGTTTTCTCGCCTTCAGTGAAATACACCCCGACTACTACCAGATCCCGGTCGCCGACCGTCAGGCATTGCTGCGCGCCGAAGCGCAGGAAGCCGAGGACGAAGAGGACGAGGATGGTGACGGCGATGACCGCCAGAGCCGCGATCGCGGACGGCGCGGACGCCGGCGCGGCGGCAAGAGCCGCGAGCGCGGTGAGCACAAGCGCGATACCGGCGAGGCAGGCGAAGGCTCCGGCGAGCCAAGCGAAGGCAACGACATCGGCGACATCGCTGTCGAGGAGATTTCACCCGAGATCATCGAACACGCAGCCGATACATCGGAACATTCAGATCCCTCGGGGCATGCCGATACATCAGGCCATGATGAAGGTTCCGCCGAGCAGGACGAAACCGAAACCCGCGAGGGTGGTCCGACATCGATCGCCGCCGCGGTCGAAGGCGATGTGATTTCCGAACCTGTCTCGCAGACGGAACAGGCCTCTGAAACCACATCCAGCGACAATGATCGCGGCATGCTGGAGGAAGTACAGTCCTCGCATCCCGACGATCACGAGGTCGAATCGGTCGGCGCCGAGGATGCTCTGGAAGAAGTGCGCAACCGTCGCAAGCCGGTGCGCCGCCAGTACAAGATCCAGGAAGTGATCAAGCGCCGGCAGATCCTGCTGGTTCAGGTCGTCAAGGAAGAGCGCGGCAACAAGGGCGCCGCACTCACCACCTATCTGTCGCTTGCCGGCCGCTATTCGGTGCTGATGCCGAACACGGCGCGCGGCGGCGGCATTTCGCGCAAGATCACCAGTGCGGTCGACCGCAAGCGCCTGAAGGAGGTCGTTGCCGATCTCGAAGTGCCGCAAGGCATGGGCGTCATCCTGCGCACCGCCGGCGAGAGCCGCACCAAGGCCGAGATCAAGCGCGACTACGAATATCTGATGCGGCTTTGGGAAAACGTCCGCAGCCTCACCTTACAATCGACGGCCCCTGCCCTGGTCTATGAGGAAGGCAGCCTGATCAAGCGCTCGGTGCGCGACCTCTACAACAAGGATATCGACGAGATCCTTGTCTCCGGCGAGGAAGGCTACCGCGAAGCCAAGGACTTCATGCGCATGCTGATGCCGAGCCACGCCAAGGTGGTTCAGCCGTTCCGCGATACGACGCCGATTTTCGTGCGCAACGGCATCGAGGCGCAGCTCGACCGCATGCTGCAGCCGCAGGTGACGTTGAAGAGCGGCGGCTACATCATCATCAACCAGACCGAGGCCCTGGTTGCCATCGACGTCAATTCGGGCCGCTCCACCAAGGAGCACTCGATCGAGGACACCGCCCTCCACACCAATCTGGAAGCGGCCGAGGAAGTCGCCCGCCAGCTCAGGCTGCGCGATCTTGCCGGCCTGATCGTCATCGACTTCATCGACATGGAGGAGAACCGCAACAACCGCTCCGTCGAGAAGCGGTTGAAGGATCACCTCAAGAACGACCGGGCCCGCATCCAGGTCGGCCGAATCTCGCATTTCGGTCTGATGGAGATGTCACGCCAGCGCATCCGCGCCAGCGTGCTGGAATCGACCATGAAGCCCTGCCCGCATTGCGGCGGCACCGGCCATGTCAGGTCCGATTCGTCCGTCGCGCTGATGGTGGTGCGGGCGATCGAGGAATTCCTGCTTAAGGATTCGCGCAGCCACATCACCGTGCGCACGCCGGCGGCGACCGCGCTCTACGTGCTCAACCACAAGCGCGGCACGCTGGTGGAACTCGAAAGCCGTTTCGGCCTGACCATCACCATCGAGGCCGACGATACGGTTGGCGCGCAGCATTACGCGATCTTCCGCGGCGCGCTGGCCGAGAAGCCCGAGGGCTTCGTCGAGGTGCGCAGCCTGCCGGCCTATGTCGAGCCGGAAGAGCCCGAGGACGATATTGCCGTCGTCGAGGAAGACGATGAGGTCGTGGTCCAGGCCGAGCAGCCGCGCCAGCAGCCGCAGCAGCAGCCGCGGCCTGCCGGCAGCGAAGATGGCGAAGGCCGCGACCGCAAGCGTCGCAAGCGCCGCAGACGGCGCGGTGGGCGAGATCGCGACCGCGAGCATGGCGCCCCGACGGACGGGGCATCCACCTCCACTCCGGCCGGCGATTTCGCCGGCGCGGCAGACGTGGCAGGCGATGACGACGGCGAACAGGACGACGACGCCCCGATCGTTGCCAGCGCGTCCGACGAGGCGGTGCAGGCCGCCGATGACAGCCAGGGCAAGAAGCGCCGGCGCGGCAAGCGCGGCGGCAAGCGCAACCGTCGCGAAGACGGTGAAGGCGAGACCGAGGCAAGCGCCAATGAGGCGACCGAGGCTTCCGAAGCCGATGCTTCCGAAAGCGAGCCTGCCTCGATCGAGCCGGTGGCTGTTGCTGCCGCGACGGAAGAGCCGGTGGCCGCGGTGAGCGAAGAGGTGGCGAGCACCGAGAAGCCCAAGAAGCCGCGTCGTGCAGCCAAGCCGAAGAAGGCAGCCGCCGAAGCCGTGGCCGAAACGACCGTCGCCGAAGCGGCCGCGGAAACGCCGGTCGAAACACCGGTGGCGGTTGTTGAAGAGACAGCGGTTGCACCCGTTGCGGAAGAGCCTTCCAAGGCCCGTCCGTCCAGGCGCAAGCCCGCGGCAATCGATGCACCGGTGGTGCCGGTGGTGTCCTCGACCGTCGCCGATGAGCCGGAAGCCAAGACCGAAGAAAAGCCGAAGCGCGCCGGCTGGTGGCAGCGGAAGGGCTTTTTCTAGGCCTTTCAACTGGTTGAAGTGGCTTTTTAATAAGAAAATCCCGCGCCGATCGAAAGACGGCGCGGGATTTTTCACATCGGGCGTTCCAACCGTTGGCGAAACGCTGGCTAAGGCGCGAAGATCGACCAGTTCATCATCCTGGCCAGCTTTTCCAGCGCGATCGAACCCAGCTTGGAATTGCCGTTGGCGTTGAGACCGGGCGACCACACCGCAAGCGATGCCACACCCGGCACAATGCCCAATATGCCGCCGCCGACGCCGCTTTTTCCCGGAATGCCGACACGGAAGGCGAAATCGCCGGAGCCGTCATAGTGGCCGCAGGTCAGCATCATGGCGCCGATCCGGCGCGCCCGTTCGGCCGACACCACGGAATGGCCGGTCGCCGGGTTCCTGCCGCCATTGGCGAGGAAGCGGCCGGCCATCGCCAGCTGCCGGCAACTCATGGCTATGGCGCAATGGTGGAAATAGACGCCCAACGCCAGTTCCGGCGCATGATGAAGATTGCCGAAGGATTTCATGTAGTTGGCGAGCGCGAAGTTGCGATAGCCGGTGGCACGTTCGGACGCCGCGACCTCGTGGTCGATGATGATGCTCTCGTCGTCGGCAAGAAACTGGATGAAGCGCAGGATCTCGCCGATCGCCTCGCGCGGCTGGTGACCGGCAAGCAGTATGTCGGAAATGACGATGGCGCCGGCATTGATGAACGGATTGCGCGGAATGCCGTTCTCGTGCTCGAGCTGGACGATCGAGTTGAACGGGTTGCCCGAAGGCTCGCGCCCTACCCGCTTCCACAGCGCGTCGCCGACATTGCCGAGCGCCAGCGTCAAGGTGAACACCTTGGAGATGCTCTGGATCGAAAATGCCTGGTCGGCATCGCCCGCCATCAGCACGCGGCCGTCATTGGTGACGGCGGCAATGCCGAATTTCCTTGGATCGACCTTGCCCAATTGCGGAATGTAGGTGGCGACATCGCCACGATCGGTGCGTTCGGCCATTTCGGCGGCGACCTCAGCCAATGCCTGATCAAGTTTGGGGGCCTGTTCGAGTTTGGTGGCCTGTTCGAGTTCCGGCATGGCGCTACCTCAACCAGCGTTCGATGCGCGCCATCGCCTCGACCATGTCATCGTGGCTGCCGGCATAGGAAAACCGCATCGTGCGATGTCCGGCCTGGGTGTCGAAGTCGCGGCCGGGCGTCGCCGCCACATGCGCATCGGCCAGCATCTTGCGCGCGAAGGCCATGCTGTCATTGGTGTGGCGGGTGACATCGCAGAACGCATAGAAGGCGCCGTCCATGGGCGCGGCCAGCGGGAAGCCGAGTTCCGGCAGGCGTTTCATCAGCAGTTCACGGTTCCAGGCATAGCGGCCCTTGACCGCTTCCAGCTCTTCGGTCGCGGCAAAGGCTTCGATCGCGGCGATCTGCGACAGTTCCGGTGGCGAAATGTAGAGGCTCTGGGCGATGCGTTCGACCGGCCGCACCAGCGCTTCCGGCAACACCATCCAGCCGATGCGCCAGCCGGTCATGCAATAGTATTTCGAGAAGGAATTGATCACCGTGACGCTATTGCCGAAGGCAAGTGCGGTGGTGTCGGGCGCACCATAGGCCAACCGGTGGTAGATCTCGTCGGAAATGACGGCGATGCCCAGTGCCTCCGCCGTCTCGACCAGCGCCGACAGTTCGTCGGCCGGTATGACGGCTCCGGTCGGGTTGGCGGGACTCGCGAAAAGCACACCCTTCAACGGCTTCTCGCGATGCGCGGCCTCCAGGTGACCGGCATGCAGATAGGCTGCGTCGCCAAGCTCAATCTCGACCACATCGATGCCGAGTGCCGCCATGATGTTGCGATAGGCGGGATAGCCGGGTGCCGCGACGGCAACGCGATCGCCCGGATCGAACATCGCCAGGAAGGCGAGATTGAAGGCCGCCGACGAACCCGTGGTCACCGCGATCCGCGCGGGCTCGACTTCGAGCCTATAGTGATCCGCGTAATGCGCGGCGATCGCCTCGCGCAGGCCAGCCAGCCCCAGTGTGTCGGTGTAGCCGATGCGGCCGACCTGCAAGACCTTGGCCGCGGCGGCGCGAACCCGCGCGGGCGCCGGGTCGGACGGCTGGCCGACCGCCATGGAGATCACCGGCACTCCTTGCGCCTTCAGCCGGTTCGCTTCGGCCAGCACATCCATGGCGTGGAATGGCTCGACATTGCCGCGACGTGAGAGCGAAACGACCATTTTATCCCTATCCCGACGGTTTGGCGCGCCGCGCCCCCGAATACATGCGCCGCACAAATGCCCGATTGATGTGAGGATCACAAGTTGAGGAAGTTTCCGGTGCCGACTTTTCATCTTTCGCCCGCTCGTCTACCAGTGGACACGTCATGTTGAGCCGACCCAGATCGACGATTGCCAGGATTGCGCGTGTTTTCACGACGCTTTCGCTTGGCCTTGCCGTTGGCGTGGCAAGTTCGGTCACCGCCTTCGCCCAGAGCGTTCCGGTGGTCCGCGATGCCGAGATCGAGGCTTTGGTGCGCGACTATGCGCGGCCGATCTTCAAGGCGGCAGGGCTGGCGAATGACGGCATCGACATCGTCCTGGTCAATGATTCCAGCTTCAACGCTTTCGTCACCGGGCGACGGCTGTTCATCAACACCGGCGCGCTGATGACGGCTGAAACGCCCAACGAGATCATCGGCGTCATCGCGCACGAGGCCGGCCATATCGCCGGCGGCCACCAGCAGAAACTGCGTGACCAGCTCGAGCGCGCCAAGACGATGGCCATCATTGCGACCTTGCTTGGCGCGGGTGCGATGGTCGCGGGCGCGACCACCAACAGCCGCGGCCTTGCCGGCGCCGGCATGGGCGTGGCCGCCGGCGGCGGCGAGATGGCACAGCGCAGCATCCTCGCCTACCAGCGCACGGAGGAGATAACGGCCGACCGCTCCGCCATCACCTATCTCAACGCCACCGGCCAGTCCGGCATGGGCATGCTGAAGACGTTCCGCCGCTTCCAGACCGCGCTGTCGCTTTCGGGTGCGCAAGTCGACCCCTATCGGATCAGCCACCCGATGCCGCAGGAGCGCATCGCCAATCTCGAAGTGCTGGTGAAGCAGAGCCCCAATGTCGACAAGGTCGACCCGCCGGCGCTGCAGCAGCGCCATGACATGATGCGGGTTAAGATCGCCGTCTACATGGAAGGCCAGGCCACCGCAGCGCGGCTGATGCAAAAAATGAGAGGCAGCCTCGCCGGGCAGTATGGCGACGCCCAATCGACCTACCTTTACGGCGACATCGCCGGCGCGCTCGCCAAGACCAATGCCCTGATCAAGGCGCAGCCGAAGAATGCCTATTTCCAGGAGTTGCGCGGCGACATCCTGATGAAAGCCAACAAGCCCAAGGACGCGGCGGAAGCCTACGCCAAGGCGGTCAGCCTCGATCCGGCGCGGTCGGGCTTGCTGCCTGTCTCGCTCGGCCAGGCGCTGATGGCGGTCGGCACGCCTGACTCGCTGAAGAAGGCCGTCGTGCAGATCAACAATGGCCTGGGACGCGACAAGGAAAATTCCGAAGGCTATCGCTACCTGGCGCAGGCTTACGGCGAGCTGGGTGACATACCGGGCGCCGAGCTTGCCACGGCAGAAGGTCATTTCTATTCCGGTAACTACAAGGATGCGAAGATCTTCGCCATGCGGGCGCAGCAGCAGATGAAGCGCGGCGAGCCGCGCTGGATACGCGCCCAGGACATCATAAACTACAAATCGTCAAACAAGATCTAGTGAACCTTCCGGTCACGCACTGCAACACAGCCGGACCAGGAAACAGGCAAAAGGAACGAGAACGATGAAAAAGGCACTACTGCTGGGCACCACGGGGGTCGCTGTAGTCCTTGCCATGCTGGCTTTCGGTTTCGTGGCCGGCAGCCCACAGATCGCCAAGGCCGGTACGGCACAGCCCGTCCAGACGGCGGCCGATACCAAGATCGACCGCGCCGAGGTCGAAGGGATCATCCGCGACTATCTCCTGAAGAACCCGGAAGTGCTGCTCGAAGTGCAGGACGCGCTCGAAGCCAAGCAGAAGGAAGAGCAGCGCATCGCCGCGCTCGGCGTCATCAAGGACGCCAAGGACCAGATCTTCAACTCCGCCTTCGATGGCGTCGTCGGCAATCCGAACGGCAAGGTGACGATCGTCGAGTTCTACGACTACAATTGCGGCTTCTGCAAACGCGCCATCGAGGACATGCGGGCGCTGACCAAATCAGATCCGGATCTGCGCTTCGTGCTCAAGGAGTTCCCGATCCTCGGTCCGGATTCGCAGAAAGCCAGCGTCGTTTCGATGGCGTTCCACTTGATGATGCCGGAAAAGTACGGCGAGTTCCACAATGCGCTGCTCGGCGGCCAGGGGCGCGCCACCGAGGCGGCCGCGATCAAGATCGCGCTTTCGCTCGGCGCCGACGAGGCGACGCTGCGCGAGAAGATGAAGGATGCTTCGATCCCCGAGGCCTTCTCCAAGACCTACGATCTTGCCAACAAGCTGGCGATCACCGGAACGCCGTCCTACGTCGTCGGCAACGAGGTCGTGTTCGGGGCTCTCGGCCAGGAGGTGTTGGCGGAAAAGATCAAGGCGGTGAAAGCCGCACTTTGATCAGCCCGGAGTTTTCTTCACGGGCGCATTTCGGCCTGTTGTGGACAGTGAAAGAACGCACTTGCGCTCTTTTCGCGGACGACTATGCCCGGTATAGAGGCCCAGCGCGCCGGTTTGATACCGGCGCCGGAAAAGGTCGGTTTTTTTGAAAACGGTTTTCGTCCTGAACGGTCCCAATCTCAACGCGCTCGGCAAGCGCGAGCCGGGCATCTATGGCGGCAAGACGCTTGCCGCGATCGCCGACGACTGCAAGCAGTTGGGCACGGCGCTCGGGCTCGAGATCGATTTCCGCCAGTCGAACCACGAGGGTGACCTTGTCGACTGGATCCAGGAAGCCGGCGACAAGGCTGCCGGCATCGTCATCAATCCAGGCGCCTACAGCCACACCTCGATCGCCATCCATGACGCCATCCGTTCGGTCGCACCGCTGCCGGTCGCCGAAGTTCACCTTTCCAACATCCATGCGCGGGAATCATTCCGCCACGTCTCCATGGTCGCGCCGGTCGCCGTCGGCATGATCTGTGGCTTTGGGCCGCTCGGCTATACGCTGGCGCTACAGGCGCTGGCCGCACGCCTATGACCGGCCAACAAACAGAAGGCTCGAAAATGTCGATAAAGAAGACCGGTGTTGACCAGCAACTGATCCGCGATCTGGCGGGCATACTGAACGACACCAACCTGACCGAGATCGAGGTCGAACTGGGCGACCTGAAGGTGCGCGTGTCGCGGCAGGCCCCTGCCGTCCATGCGATCGCGGCACCCCAGCCCAACTATGCGCCGGCAGCAGCCCAGCCCGCGGTCGCTGCCGCCCCGGCCACGGTCGACGTGTCGAAGAACGCGGTGGCCTCGCCAATGGTCGGCACCGCCTATCTGGCGCCGTCGCCCGATGCCAAGCCGTTCATCGAGGTCGGCCAGACGGTCAAGGAAGGCCAGACGCTGCTGATCATCGAGGCGATGAAGACGATGAACCAGATCCCCTCGCCGCGCGCCGGCACCGTAACGGCGATCCTGTTCGAGGATGCGACGCCGGTCGAATACGGCATGCCGCTCGTCGTGATCGAGTAGAGCGGGCCGGATGTTCCAGAAGATCCTCATCGCCAATCGCGGCGAAATCGCGCTTCGGGTGCTTCGTGCCTGCAAGGAACTCGGCATCCAGACGGTGGTGGTGCATTCGACCGCCGACGCCGACGCCATGCATGTGCGGCTTGCCGACGAGAGCGTCTGCATTGGCCCGCCGCCATCGCGCGACAGCTATCTCAACATCCATCAGATCGTCGCGGCCTGCGAGATCACCGGCGCCGATGCGGTGCATCCGGGTTATGGCTTCCTGTCCGAGAACGCCAAGTTCGCCGACATACTGGCCGCGCACAACATCACCTTTATCGGCCCGACCGGCGATCATATCCGCGTCATGGGCGACAAGATCGAGGCCAAGCGCACCGCCAAGCGCCTCGGCATCCCGGTGGTGCCCGGGTCCGACGGCGCGGTGACCGAGGAGAAGGAAGCCAAGCGCATTGCCGCCGAAATCGGCTATCCTGTGATCATCAAGGCCTCCGCCGGCGGCGGCGGACGCGGCATGAAGGTCGCGCACACCGAGGCCGACCTCGAGGTCGCTCTGCAGACGGCGCGCTCGGAAGCAGGCGCCGCTTTCGGCGACGATGCTGTCTACATCGAGAAGTATCTGCAGAAGCCGCGCCATATCGAAGTGCAGGTGTTCGGCGACGGCTTTGGCCGCGGCGTGCATTTCGGCGAGCGCGACTGTTCGCTGCAACGGCGCCACCAGAAAGTCTGGGAAGAGGCCAATTCGCCGGCGCTCAACGCCGAGGAACGGGCCCGCATCGGCGGCATCTGCGCCAAGGCCATTGCCGACCTCGGCTATTCCGGCGCCGGCACGATCGAGTTCCTCTACGAGAATGGCGAGTTCTATTTCATCGAGATGAACACACGCCTGCAGGTCGAGCATCCGGTGACGGAAGCAATCACCGGCATCGATCTCGTGCATGAGCAGATCCGTGTCGCTTCCGGCGGCGGGCTTTCCGTCAGGCAGGAAGACATCAAGTTCAATGGCCACGCCATCGAATGCCGCATCAATGCCGAGGATCCGCGCACCTTCACCCCCTCGCCTGGTACCATCACGCATTTCCACACGCCAGGCGGTCTCGGCATCCGCGTCGATTCCGGCGTCTATTCCGGCTACAAGATCCCGCCCTACTACGATAGCCTGATCGGCAAGCTGATCGTGCATGGGCGCAACCGCGTCGAATGCATGATGCGGCTGCGGCGGGCGCTGGATGAATTCGTCGTCGACGGTATCAAGACGACGTTGCCGCTGTTTCGCGATCTGGTCGGCAATGCCGACATCGCCAATGGCGACTATGACATCCACTGGCTGGAAAAATACCTGGCCAAGGAAGAGTAGTTCGGGGACGCGATGACCCGTCCTTACGCGCCCGGCTATCGCATCCCCACCGACCTTCTTCTCAAGGCCTACGCTTCGGGCGTCTTCCCGATGGCCGAAAGCGCCAGCGACCCAGAGGTGTTCTGGGTGCGGCCGGAGACACGCGGCATCATCCCGCTCGAAGGGTTCCACACGCCCAAAAGCCTGAGGAAGACGATCCGCAAAAACCCGTTCGACATCCGTTTCGATTTCGATTTCGAGGCGACGATCGACGGCTGCGCGGAAAAGCGGGAGGAAAGGCGCTCGACCTGGATCAACGCGCCGATCCGCGAGGCCTATGTGCAGTTGCATCGCATGGGCCACTGCCATTCGGTCGAGGCGTGGCATGAGGACAAGTTGGTCGGCGGCCTCTATGGCGTGTCGCTCGGACGAGTGTTCTTCGGCGAAAGCATGTTTTCCAAGGAAACGGATGCGTCGAAAATCTGCCTCGTGCATCTCGTCGAGCGCTTGAAGGCACGCGGCTTCGCGCTGCTCGATACGCAATTCACCACCGAGCATCTCAAGCGCTTCGGCGCGGTCGACGTCCCGCGCGGCAAGTATGAGAAGATGCTGGCTGACGCGCTGAAGGGCGAGGCGATCTTTTTTCCGTAGCGATTGGGCTACTTCGCGGCCGCTGCCTCGATCGGCGTCTGCGAGTGGAACATCATCTTCCAGCCGTTGACGCGATGGACATAGCCGGTGCTGACCAGCGCGGCGTAAGGTTCGCCGTTCTCGCGCGTCGCATGCGCCTCGTAGGTCAGCATGACGATGTCGCTGCCCGGCTCGATTATTCCCTTGAGCTCGATATCGAGATCGCGCCAGCGATTAGGCTTGGTCGCGGTCTTGGCAAGATCGGCATTGTCCATCGCCTTTGCCATTCGCGGAAAGGCCACCAGGCATTCCGTGTCGGCATTGGCCGCGTAATAGGCCGCATCGCCGGTCCAGAAGCCTTTTTCGAGTTCCAGCAGTTCTTTCTTGCTGGCGGTGATTTGCTTGGTGTCCGACATCGAAATATCCTCCGGGCGCGTCGATGCGCGGTCGTCCGTGATCCAACGCATGGTGGCCACGACGGTTCCCAGGGATCAGTTGGCGTCTGATGTGTCCGGTTGCGTGGGATCGGACTGTTCCGCGTCCGGGCTGGCCGCAGGCTTGGCGGCGGCTGGTTTGGTCGCGGCCGGCTTCGAAGCGTCAGCCTTGGTGGCGTCGGCCTTGGTGGCATCTGGCGCCGGCACATCGGACTTCTGTTTGCATTCCTTCAGCCAGACATCATAGACGGCATGCTCGACGGCGTTGAGACCAGGGCTTTCGGCGAACATCCAGCCGGTGAAGATGCGGCGGATCTTGCGGTCGAGCGTGATCTCGTCGACCTCGACGAAGGAATCGGTCTTCGGCTCCTCGTTCTGCGGCCGGGAATAACAGACGCGGGGCGTCACCTGCAAAGCGCCGAACTGCACCGTCTCGTCGATATAGACATCGAAGGTGATGATGCGGCCAGTGATCTTGTCGATGCCGGCGAACTCGGCAACCGGGTTGGCGATGCGATCCGATCCCGCTGGCGGTGCCGGCGCGGGGGCCGCCGGTGCCGGTGCGGGCGACGCTGCAAAGGCCGCGGCGCTGACGGCGAGGCCGGCGGCTAGCGTCAAACCGCCCGTCGATATCCGATTGAAAAAGCTCATATAGGGGTACCGGTGGTTCGCGCCCGGGTGATTCCGTCGATCGCCAAGGCTAGTCGCCGTTTTCTGATCAGCAAGCAGCTAAACACCAATTGTGGCGATAAAGGACCGGCCCGCACTTTGTGCCGTACAAGCCGGGGCCGTTACGACCCTGGCGTCCAGGCGTCATAGTCACCCGTAACCTGCGGGCGATGCTGATTGGTCAGCACCGAGCCCTTCGGGCGGTAGGCCGCTGGCGTGCCGGTCAGATTGGGTTTGTGCGGCTTCTGCCAATCGCGCGGCTTATAGTCTTCGCTGGCCGGAGCGAGATCGACGCGGTGGTGGATCCAGCCATGCCAGCCGGGCGGAATGGCCGAAGCTTCCGAATAGTTGCGGTAGATGACCCAACGGCGGGTGCGGCCTTCCGAATCGATGCCGCCTTCGTAGTAGACATTGCCGACCTCGTCCTGGCCGACCCTCTTGCCGTACCGCCAGGTGTGCAAGCGTGTTCCCAGCGTCTGGCTGTTCCACCAAGTGAAAAACTGCGTCAGGAAAGTCTTCATCTCAGAGCCCTTTGCGCTGGCGGCGCCTGTTTCCTGCTTATGGCGTCAGGCCTTCGGGAAGGCAAGGGTTTTGCCATGGAGAGCGCGCAAATGGCGCGCTGGGGTGCCGACACATGCCTGTGCCCCCAAGAGGCGGCAGGATGCACGCTTGCCAAGCCTTTCCGCTCTTTCTAAAGCTCAGCGCGCCCATGCGGATATCCAATCCGGCCATGGGCCGAAGGAGGTGACGATTGGCCACGAAACTGCCGACCACCGACATTCGCATCGGCGCAGAGCTGATTCGCCGCTGCAAGGGCGGCATCCCGTTGGTCTGCCTGACCGCCTACACCTATCCTGTCGCCCGCCTGCTCGACCCGCATGTCGACCTGCTTCTGGTCGGCGACAGCGTCGCCATGGTCCTGCATGGCCACGAGACAACGCTCGGCGCCTCGCTGGAGATGATGATCGCGCATGGGCAAGCCGTGATGCGCGGCTCGGCCAGGGCCTGCGTGGTCGTCGACATGCCAGCCCGCAGCTACGAGGATACGACGGAGCAGGCCGTGGCCTCGGCGCGGCGCATCGTTGACGAGACCGGCTGCCAGGCGGTGAAGCTTGAAGGCGGCGTCGACATGGCCGGGCAGATCGCGGCAATCGTCGCCGCCGGCATTCCGGTCATGGGTCATATCGGCCTGCTGCCGCAATCGGTGGAGAAGGACGGCGGCTACAAGATCAAGGGCCGCACGGACGAGACTGTCGCGGCGCTGATAGCCGACGCCTTCGCTGTCGAAAAGGCCGGCGCGTTCTCCGTGGTCATCGAAGGCACCATCGAGGCGGTCGCCGCCGACATCACACGCCGCATTGCGATTCCAACCATCGGCATCGGCGCCAGCAGCGACTGCGATGGCCAAATCCTAGTCATCGACGACATGGTCGGGCTGACCGTCGACCGCGTGCCGAAATTCGTCAAGGAATATGCCGATCTGCGCCGCGTAATCGCGCACGCCGCCGAGCGCTACGCAGCAGAGGTGCGAGGCCGGACTTTCCCCGGTGCTGCCCATGTCTTTTCAAGTTCAAAAGCCTTTTCGGGCAAAAGCGGCGGAGATGAAACATGAGCTGTCCCGAGGTCGTCGACAGCGTCGCCGCACTTCGCGCGCAGGTCAGTGACTGGCGGCGCGATGGCCTGCGCGTCGCCATGGTGCCGACCATGGGCGCGTTGCATGAGGGGCACCTCTCCCTGATCAGGATCGCCAGGGAAAAGGCCGAGCGCTGCGTGGTGTCGATCTTCGTCAATCCGACGCAGTTCGCGCCGAGCGAGGATCTCGACAAGTACCCGCGCCATCTGGCCCGCGACCTCGACCTGTTGGCGACGGTCAACGCCGATCTTGCCTTCACGCCGACGGTCGGCGCGATGTATCCCGCCGGCTTTGCCACCAGGATCTCGGTCGGCGGCCCGTCCGCCGGGCTCGAATCGGACTTCCGCCCCACTTTTTTCGAGGGCGTCGCCACCATTGTCGCCAAGCTTTTTCTGCAGGCGACACCTGACTGTGCGGTCTTTGGCGAGAAGGATTACCAGCAGCTTTGCGTCGTCAGGCAGCTCTGCCGCGACCTCGACCTGCCTGTCGAGATTATCGGCGCCCCGACCATACGCGACGGGCATGGCCTGGCCATGTCGTCACGCAACGCCTATCTCGACGAGACCGAACTCGCTGTCGCCCGCCAGCTCAACGTCATCCTGCACAAGACGGCTGCCGCACTGGCGGCAGGCGCGCTCGGAGATGACGCAACTGGGGAAGCCAGCCGCGCGCTCATTGCCGCCGGCTTCCAGAAGGTCGACTATGTCGAGGCCCGCGAAAGCCTGACGCTTGCGCCCTGGCGCCGCGACCGAGCTGGGCGCCTGCTTGCCGCGGCCTGGCTGGGCAAGACGCGGCTGATCGACAATGTGGAAGTTCCCGTTGCCTGATCGGATCGGGCTACGCCACGCCTTGTGCCCTGGCATGTCACCCGTCCGAAATTTCCGGCACGCGCTCACTCTTCCGTCGGCATATGCAGATACATCGACTGGATGCCGACACGGCCCGGACCGGTGAAGCGGTTGACGATGAAATTCATATTGGCGCCGAAGAAGCCGCTCGACAGGCGATCGATCTTGGTTTCCATCCTGACGGAGGCATCCTTGAACAGCCAGCCGCCCGGCTCGATGTCGATGGTCTCGCCGGCGGCAAGCGTCTTTTCAAAGACGTTGCCGTAGCCGTGCAGCCAGACTATGCCGTCGCCGCTATCGCCGCGAAAACGGTCGATGAAGAAGCCGCTCTGGCCGAACAGCATCGTCGCCAGGCCGCGCACACGCTCGAATGTGTATTCGACATTGCCGGTTGCGGCGAGAAACTGGTGTTCGCGCACCTGGATCTCCTCGCCACGCCTGAGATGGATCGGCACGATGTGGCCTGGTCCATCGCGGCTGAAGGCGATGATGCCCGCTCCCGACGCCTCGGTGACGAAGATCTGCATGCCGGCCATCATGCGCTTCAGCGCGCCCTTCAGCGATTTCAAACCGATTGTGATGGTCGAGTTCTTCCACAACAGGATGTGGTGCTCGAAATAGACAGGCATCCGCGTCACATCGACCGAAAGCACGGGCACCAGTTCGCCGGCTATGTGATAGGTGACGCCACCAAAGGTCTCGTCCGACACCTGTGTCGGCATCAGTTCCGGCAGGCTTGGCATGGTTCCCCCCCAGCGCTACCCGGCGTGCCGGTCCATTCCGGCTTCCGCGCGGTCAGCACCGGCAGCTTTGGTGCGGAGCCCTCAGGCCGTCAAACGAAAACGGGCGCATCCAGCGCCGCTCGCGCGAAGGTGATCAAGCGAGGTTCACTTCGAAGGAATCAGCCGGCAAGAGACCGGCGGTAGACCAGTGTCGGCTCGCCCGGGGCACCCGCGTGCCCGCCGACATCGCCGGATCGCACGAAGCCGTTCGCTTCATAGAAGGCGATGGCGCGGGTGTTCCGCGCCCCCACTTCCAGGCGGATGCCGCGGGCTTCCGGAAAACTCTCGATGATCTCGTCGAGCAGCATGCCGCCGATGCCCCTGCCCTGCAGGCCCGGAAGCACGTAGAGCTGTTTCAGGACAACCTCTTCTCCGCCACCAATGCCCTCGGCAAAAGCCGCGCCGCCAATGCGCTTGCCGTCATCGGCGACGAGGAACTCGCTGTTCGGCTTGGTCAGTCTCGTTTTCAGAGACGCAATCGAGTGCCATTCGTCGGTGATTTCGGTAACCCGCCCGGCGCCATAGATCGCGTCGTAGGTGGCGTGCCAGGTTTCAACCAGCAGCGCGCGGATGGCAGCGAGATCGCGTTCGCCGGCGGTGCGGACGAACATGGCCTTACTCGATGCCGAGCTTGGCCTTGACGAGGTCGTTGACCGCCTGCGGATTGGCCTTGCCGCCGGTCGCCTTCATCACCTGGCCGACGAACCAGCCGGCCATGGTCGGCTTGGCGCGCGCCTGTTCGACCTTGTCGGGATTGGCCGCGATCACCTCGTCGACCGCCTTCTCGATGGCGCCGGTGTCCGTGACCTGTTTCATGCCACGGCTTTCGACCAGCGCACGCGGATCGCCGCCTTCGTTCCAGACGATCTCGAACAGGTCCTTGGCGATCTTGCCGGAGATGGTGCCGTCCTTGATCAGGTCGATGACCGCGCCGAGCTGGTCGGGCGAAACCGGCGCATTTTCAATGTCCTTGCCCACCTTGTTCAACTGGCCGAGCAGATCGTTGATGACCCAGTTGGCGGCGAGCTTGCCGTCGCGGCCGGCGGCCACCTTCTCGAAATAATCGGCGACCGGCTTTTCCGACACCAGGATCGAAGCGTCGTAAGTCGAGAGACCCAGCGAGGAGATGAGCCGCGCCTTCTTGTCGTCGGGCAATTCCGGCAGCTCTTTGGCCAAAGCATCGACATAGGCCTGATCGAATTCCAGCGGCAGCAGGTCGGGATCGGGGAAATAGCGGTAATCGTGCGCTTCTTCCTTCGAGCGCATCGAGCGCGTCTCGCCCTTGACCGCATCATACAGCCGCGTTTCCTGATCGATCTTGCCGCCGTCCTCGATAATGGCGATCTGGCGGCGTGCCTCGAAGTCGATGGCCTGGCCGATGAAGCGGATCGAGTTCATGTTCTTGATCTCGCAGCGGGTGCCGAACTCACCACCAGGCCGGCGTACCGAGACGTTGACGTCGGCGCGCAGCGAGCCTTCATCCATGTTGCCGTCGCAGGTGCCGAGATAGCGCATGATGGTGCGCAGCTTGGTGACATAGGCCTTGGCCTCATCGCCGGAACGCAGGTCAGGCTTGGAGACGATTTCCATCAGCGCCACGCCGGAACGGTTGAGGTCGACATAGGACATGGTCGGATGCTGGTCGTGCATCGACTTGCCGGCGTCCTGTTCCAGATGCAGCCTCTCGATGCCGACCTCGATGTCCTCGAACTCGCCCTGCCGGTCCGGTCCGACCGAAACGATTACCGTGCCCTCGCCGACGATCGGCTGCTTGAACTGCGAAATCTGGTAGCCCTGCGGCAGGTCGGGATAAAAGTAGTTCTTCCGGTCGAAAACCGACTTGTGGTTGATCTGCGCCTTCAGCCCGAGACCGGTGCGGATCGCCTGTTTGACGCACTCCTCGTTGATGACAGGCAGCATGCCCGGCATTGCCGCATCGACCAGGCTGACATTGGCGTTGGGGGCCGCACCGAAGGCGGTCGAAGCGCCGGAAAACAATTTTGCTTCCGAGATGACCTGCGCGTGCACCTCGAGACCGATGATGATT
This sequence comes from Mesorhizobium sp. WSM4310, assembly GCF_007003935.1. Classification (NCBI taxonomy): domain Bacteria; kingdom Pseudomonadati; phylum Pseudomonadota; class Alphaproteobacteria; order Hyphomicrobiales; family Phyllobacteriaceae; genus Mesorhizobium; species Mesorhizobium sp. WSM4310. The sequence goes on along the minus strand of NZ_VFTA01000039.1, from coordinate 4,676 downwards.
TCCCAGTCACCGGTGGCGCCGGGGATCAAGCGTTTTGCATCGGGCGTGCGGGTATCGATGAGGGTCATGGCGGCCTGCAAATTACGATGAGTGAACTCACGTTTGAACGTGACTTTCACGTCTGAAGTGAAAGTCATTCGCTAGTGCAAACCGCCAGAAGAGACAAGCGCAAAGCCGCCGGCTGGCCTTTTCAGCCGCTTTCGCCTATAGGACTCCCATTCCAATGGAGAGTGGATGTCCACTTACGCTCAGTCCCGGTAAGGCCCTCACCTCATAGCGAGGCAGGGCAGAAAACCTGAAACCCCGTGCCGCGAAGCTTCGCGGCGGCGGCATTTTTTGTTTTCCCGGAATGCTCCACATGGATATTTCGCGCACTGAACAGCGCATCCTGCATCTGCTTGCGCAGGGCGGACGCATTGAAATCGAAAAGAACCAGAAGAAACGGATCGCCTCCGTCAAATGCCTGACCCGCGATGGCTGGCACTATCCGGGCGTCGATCTCAAGCTGTTTCGAAAGCTGAAACGCAAAAAGGCGGTTTCGTCGTCGGGCGGCGGTCTTTACCGCATCACCAGGCGCGGGCTCGAACTCGTCCGCTCCGAACTCGACAACCGATAGACTACCGTTCCGGCGGCCGGGTTTCCGGCCCGCGGGCGGGGTGCCGGCCGGGCGGTTCCTTTCACCGCTCAGGCGGTGGCGATGTAGGCCCTGATCTCATCCGCCTCGCGCTCGACATCCTCGATGCGGCGCTTGACCACGTCGCCGATGGAGACGATGCCATCGAGCAGGCCGTCCTTTTCCACCGGCAGATGGCGGAAACGGCCCCTCGTCATGATCTCCATCACCTCGTTGACGGTGTGGTTCTCGTTGCAGATCTTAACCTTCGGCGTCATTGCCGAACGCACGGCGATATCGAGCGCGGCGGCACCTTCCTTGGCGACAACCCGCACGATGTCGCGCTCCGACAGGATGCCGACAATCTTGTGATCGCCATTGGTGATGACCAGCGCGCCGATCTTGTGTTCGGCCAGGATGCGGATGGCTTCGCTGAGCTTTTCATTCGGCCCGAGCGTCAACACGTCGTGGCCCTTTTTTTCCAGAATTGCCTTGACCGTCATGGCGTCCTCCTCTGCTTCGCCTGCCGGTTCCCTGCCCAGACCGGCTTTCACGTAAGAGTGAACATCGTGCGCCGTGATCGGCTGCATTTCAAGTGCGGGGGTCGGTGGTCTCCCAATCCGGCGGCTGCCGTCGCCGATCAAACCAGCGCAGGCCGAAAAAGCCGGCGACGAAGCCGCCAATATGAGCCTCCCAGGCGATCTGACCATCTACTCCAGGCGCAAATCCGAGCAGGCCGGTGGCGAGGTTGATGATCATCCACACGGCAAGGAAGATCACGACACCGCGCGAACGCAAGACAAGCGCGATCGGCAGCACAGGGCCGGCGAAGGCCGCCTTGCCTGCAGAGCGGTCGGTGCGGAAACCGAAACGCGCCGCCGCACCCATCATGCCCGATATGGCGCCGGAGGCGCCGACCAGCGGTGCCTCGCCATAGGGGTGCATGGCCCAGAAGAGGGCCACGGCGGCCAGCCCGGTAATGGCGAAGAACATAGCAAACCAGATCCCGCCGAGGCGATTGGCCAGCGGCGAACCAAAAGCGGCGAGCCAGACCATGTTGACGGCGATATGGGCAAAACCGCCGTGCATGAACGCATAGGTGAAGGGGCGCGTGAACAGAAACCAGTCGAAGCCGTATTGCCCGGTATAGAGGACGGGAATGAAGGCTCCATCGTAGAGCAGCGTCATCTGCTGCGCGTCGTTCAGCACATATTGCTGCAACAGGAAGACGGCCGCGCAAATGCCGATCACCGCCAGCACGATCGGCGGCAGGTTGAACACCGGTTCGCGCACAGGCGGCGGCAGGCTTTCGGCCGGCTCGGCCTCGGTTGGATTTTGCTGTTCGCTCATCTGCAATCGCACTCGGTGCTGTTCGACCTGGCGAGCATCTAGATCACGGCCATTGGAACCGCAAACGGCGAATCGCCCCAGTGCGAATCAAAAAAGAAGCCGTCCAAGGTTTCCCTTGAACGGCCGGTCGAGCCCCCTGCTCCCCTAAAACTCTTGACTGAAGTGCTGCCGATCGTCGCGAAACGACCGCTTCTGGAGTGGTTTTGGTGTGCCACAGGGCCTGCTCGGGGGCAACGTAAACCAGTTGTTAACCTTAACGTCCCCGACCCGTGAACAAGTGTTAACGACGCTGGCACGCTTCCTGCTCCGCAACGCATGTAGGTCATCGGAGGGCGCCCTTCTGTTCACCGATGGGACATCAGACGACAGAATGCGCGGAGCAGCATACCATGAACCAAAACGGATCGATCACGCTGTTCCATTATTGGAACCGCCTGCGTGACGGACGCCCTGCTCCGAAGCGATCGGAAGTCGAGCCAGCCGATATCAAGTCGCTTTTGGCCGACACGTTCATCCTGGAAAGAGACACGCGCGGCCAACCGGTCTTCCGCCTCGCCGGCACCAGGCTCTGCGCCTGTTATGGCCGCGAACTCAAGGGGTTCTCCTTCCCGTCGCTGTGGCGCGAGAAGGATCAGCGTCTGGTCTCACGGCTGATTCACGGGGTTTTCGACCAGAAATCCGTGGTGCTGATCAATTTCGAGGGCTTCAGCCGCAATGGCCGCTCCAACAAGTTCGAATTGCTTGCCTTGCCGCTCGACGGCGGCATCGAGAACCCGCGCTGCCTTGGCGTGATCAGTGCCGCGGAGAAGCCGTTCTGGCTGGGGGCCGACCCGATCACGGACGCAATGATCGATTCGATCCGTGTCATCGATCCGGAGAAAGAGATGCTCAACAACCGTCCGGCGATCGACGTTCCCTCGCTTGTTCCAGCCGAACTCGAGGCGCCCGATACGATCTCGGCGCTTGGCCGGGCGCGCCGCATCCGCCATCTCGTCGTCTTCGACGGTGGACGCGACGAATAGTTGATGATCGTACGGTCTCGCAGGCTCGTTTTTCCCCTTTGTTAACCCGCTTTGTTGTACTTCTGTGATGAAGTTCCTCGCATTGACGCGCGGGAATGCCAAACGGGGTCTAGGCAGTCATGAGGTCAGCGGCGGTCGACTACGCACCGTCCCAAGCTGAAAGGCGTAACTTTCAGCGCGTCCGGGTCAAGATATACGGGCGATTCATGCTGGAAGACCGCACCGAGCACCCTTGCCAGGTTGTCGACATGTCGCCTGGCAATGTCGCGTTCCGCACCGATCGCATCGGCATGCCCGGCGAAAAGGTGATCGCCTATATCGACCATATCGGCCGCATCGAAGGCGTCGTCACGCGCACGCTGCAGGATGGCTTCGCCATGACGGTGATTGCGTCCGACCGCAAGAAGGACAAGCTGGCGGCGCAACTGACCTGGCTCGCCAACAAGCACGAACTCGACCTGCCGGAAGACCGCCGCCACGAGCGCGTCGCGCCGCGCAACCCGACCAGCGTGCTGCAGCTCACCGACGGCCGCCAATACCAGTGCCGGATCATCGACCTGTCGCTGTCGGGCGCCGCGATCGAGATCGACGTCAAGCCGGCGATCGGTGTCCAGGTCATGCTCGGCACCATGCGCGGCCAGATCGTTCGTCATTTCGAGGATGGCGTCGCCATCGAATTCGCCGTCATCCAGCGCCCCGAGACGCTCGATTCCGAATTCAACACGCCACGCGCCTGACCGGATCAAACGGACGTCGCAAGCTAACCGGCCCTGCGTGGCCGGTTTTTTGTTTCCGGCCGGCGGCGATTTGTCCCTTCGCGAGTGGCCGGGCTGGCTTCCAGCAGGCAGGCTGCCTTTCGGGGCATGCGCTCCGATGCCCGCCCGGGCAATCCAAACAATTCAATACTCAAATGATTCAAATTTTATGTTTATTCTATTGGCGTTTTACTTAAAGTCTGCTTCGCGCTTTTGCGTCAAATAAATCCAGCCGTGGCAATGTCTCCTTCGAACGGGGAGACTAGAAAATGAAAAAAACGAGGGGCAAGCTGTTGCTTATGGCAATGGCGATGCAGCTTTCCGCTTGGGGATCAGCATATGCCGCGGGACCGGCCTATATGCACACTGGCGGCCGTACCACACAGCCTGTTGGCCACTATGAATTCTGCCAGCGCATCCCTGGCGAATGCAACGAGAAGACGCCCAAGGGCGCGCCGGTCGACCTGAGCCGCAAGCTCTGGGCGACGATCGTCAGCATCAACAATTCGGTCAACACCCGCATCAAGCCGCGCACCGACATGGAAAACGACGGTGTCGAGGAGTACTGGGCCTATCCCGACAATGGCTATGGCGATTGCGAGGACTATGCGCTGGAGAAGCGCCGCGAACTGATGGAGGCGGGCGTGCCGGCTGGCGATCTCCTGATGACGGTCGCGCGCCAGCCCAATGGCGACGGCCACGCCGTGCTGACCGTGCGCACCAGCCTCGGCGAGTTCATCCTCGACAATCTGGAAACCAGGGTGCTGTCCTGGACGGACACCGACTACACCTATCTCAAACGTCAATCGGCGGAGAATTCCGGCGTTTGGGTGACGATCAATGACGGCCGCTCCGACGCGGTCGCCAGCGTCCGCTAGGACGTAACGAGAAACCCGGTCGAGTCCCCACCCTCCCCCTCCCCCACGCCCGGGTCAA